>JAILDJ010000271.1 GCA_024689505.1 Clostridiales bacterium | reverse complement strand
GCGATCGCGATACGTCCGTAATACATGGATGCCTGGCTGACGATGTGCGCCTTGATCTTGTACTCGTTCATATCGTTTTTGAAGAGCTTGCGGATCCTGACCGCATCCGCTCCGTTGCGGCGCAGGAACGCGGCTGCCTCGAACGTGCGAACACCGGTCTTGTTGGTGTAATTCTTGGTATCCAGCTGGATGCCGGACAGCATCGCGTCTGCTTCGATGGGTTTCAACGAAATGCGCTCCTCCGTATACTGCAGCAGTTCGGAGACCATTTCACAAGCAGATGACGCAAAGGGCTCGATGTACGAGACCGACGCGTGCTCCACATGCTCTGCGCTGACACGGTGATGATCGATCACTGCTACGTTTTTGGCCTTTTCCAGGAGTTCCGGGCACTCCGTGATCGACGGGCGGTTCACGTCCACGACGATCAGCAGCGTACTGTCACTGATGCGCTCCAAAGCCTCCTCGTGGGTGATGATCAGACCTTCATAATCCCGTTCCATACGCGTGCGGTCCAGAAGCGTTTTGATCGCACCGTACTGGTCTCCCAGGACGATATGCGCCGGCTTCTTGGTTTCCGCCGCAAAACGATACATACCTAACGCCGCGCCGAAGCAGTCCAGATCCGGGTTCTTATGACCCATGATCATGATCTCTTCGCATCCGGCCATCAGTTCTCTGATGGCATATGTGATGAGGCGGGCTCTGGCGCGGGAATTCTTCTCCACGCCGATGGAGCTTCCACCAAAGAACGTATACTTTTCTTCATTTTTGACGACTGCCTGATCACCGCCGCGGCCCATGGCCAGGTCCACAGCAGAACGCGCAAAGTTCTGAGCACGGTCCAAACGATCCGCGTCACCGACACCGATACTCAACGTCAACGGCAGCGTGTTGCCGACTTTGACCTGGCGGATGTCGGTCAGGATCTGGAACCGGCTCTCCTCCAGCATGCCCAGCGAACGCCGCGGGAAGATCACAAAGAAGCGATCTTTTTCCAGTCGTGTCAAAATACCATTCAAAGATTCCGTCATATCGTTGAGCCGGCGGTAGATCATCGCCTCCAGCATAGGCCTGCGGCCTTCCTCCAGCCCTCCGGCGATGGTATCGTAATTATCGACGTAGATCAGACAAACGACCGTCTTGATCTCTTCATTCTCGCGCTGCAAGGCCAATTGCTCAGTCACATCCATCATGCTGACCGCATACATCTGCACACCCAGATCCTGATCCTCCTCCCGGTGGATCATTTGTACCAAAAGATCGTATTGATGGTCCTTGAGATCGATGCGGGTCTGCGCCGGATACACTTCGGAAGCCGGCATCTCCACGGTCTGCCCGATGAGGCTGGCAAACGTTGCAGTCTCAAGGCTGGCAGAATTTTCAAAGATCGTACCAAAGGCTTTATTATACCAGATGACCTTGCCATCGTGGTCGATGACCGCGTAGGGCTGACTCCATTGTTCCAGATATTGGCGCTGCGTCAAACTGACCTGAACAGCATTGGCCTGGATCCGCTCTCTCAGATCCTGACGGAAACGGATCGTCGTGATGATCGTCAAAACCAAAAACGCCAGCACCACAACGGCGCCAATGATCCACAGATGATCGGCTCGTTTGGAAAAGAGCAGATAATCCGATATGGCCAGCAGGAGAAACATTGTATACAAAAGGCCGAAGATCAGATAAATACTCGTGATTTTGTTCTTCTTCATTCCGATCGTTTCTCCTTTCTATTTATTCGGGTTGATCTCGATCCCATCGCGGATGATGCGGCGGACCCGTTTTTCCAGTTTTTCCCTTGGCAGCATCACTTCATGGCCGCAGCCCCGGCACCGGATGCGGAAATCGATCCCGGTACGCAGTACGTCCCATTCTTTGCTGCCGCAGGGGTGCGGTTTTTTTAGCCGGATGATATCCTGAAGTCGAATATCCATAGCCCTTTCGGCCTCCTTTACCGGTAACAGACGACGATATAATGTCCGTTGTTGTCTCCCGAAACTTCCCTGATCTTGAGCGGGATCTCACTGAGCGAGTCAGCGAAATACACGATCAGATCCAGATGCATGGCACCAACGTCCGAAAAATAACTGGTTCCTTTATCCTCCAGATATGCCAGATACTCGTCCAGGCTCAGATGCAGTTTCTGCATGATGGCCGCATGGGTCTCTCCCACATATCGCAGCTGCCACGGCTTGTAGATCTTCGGCGCCCCTTCCGTTCCCCGGAAGACGAAACCATATTCCCAGGCATGCTCCATCAGCCATTGTCCCTGGGCTGTCAGTTGGAAATCCATATCCAGATTCAGCGTTTCGTCGGTACATACATCGACGGTAAGGCCCAGCTGATGCTCATCCGCTCCACCCGGGAAGTACTCATCGACGATGACCATATTGGCCCGCTCTTCCGTATATCCTTCTTCCAGATATTGCTGCCGTTTGCTGTCATAGAGATTCTGCTGTGCTGTGGCCGAGATATACCCATTAGCGACATAAAGCGGCTCTTCCATGTCCTGCGTCATACGCATATAGGCTCTGCCCGCTTCCTCCACGATCTGCACGTTGCTGTTCGGCAGATTCTCCAGTCCCTCCGGTACATAGCTTTGTGGGAGGATATGTTCCGCGTTGATCAGCCAAAGCAGTGAGGTAACTTTCTCGGACCACTCCGTGACCGAGCTTTCTATTTCATTATTCTGCGTCTGCATGTCCTCGGTCGCTCTTTTCCCCACGCGCAGTACGATCAACGTGATGAGCAGCAGCACGAACGCTGTGCCCCCAATGATCGCCGCGATCCGATTCTTTCCACGCAGACGGATCTTTCTTCTTTTAGCCATAAATGATTCTATATAAAGCAGAAAAACCGATCAAAGCATCTCCCGCTTATTCCCTTTACGTAAAATATTCTGATAGTCGATATAATCAAAGATCGAGTCCTCAAACAATGCAGAGAAACTCTTCAATTCTTCCAGCGTCAGTTCCTCGATGGCACGGCCTTGATCCTCACAATAGATCACGATACGGCCGACGATCGAATGCGCATCCCGAAAAGCGCATCCATGCGCCACCAGATAGTCAGCGACCTCCGTCGCGTTCAGGAAGCCCTTTCGTACACTGTTCTCCATGACCTCAGTATTGACGCGCAGCGTCCTGATGACCAGGGTCATGATCTCCAGACAGGCAGATACGGTATCCACCGCATCAAAGAACTGCGGTTTATCCTCCTGCATATCCTTGTTATATGCCAACGGCAGACCTTTCATCGTGGTCAGCAAAGCCGTCAGGTCCCCATAGACGCGGCCTGTCTTACCGCGCACAAGCTCACAGGCGTCCGGATTCTTTTTCTGCGGCATGATGCTGGAACCCGTCGCGTAGGCATCATCGATGGAGACGAAACGGAATTCCTGAGAACTCCACAGGATCAGTTCCTCGGAAAGCCGGCTCAAGTGCATCATGATGATGGACATGTCGGACATCAACTCGATCAAATAATCCCTGTCACTGACGGCATCCAGAAAATTATCCACCGGTTTGTTGAAATGCAGTGCTTCCGTAGTGATGGTACGGTCGATGGCATGGGTGGTCCCGGCCAACGCAGCTGCACCAAGCGGATTTTCATTGAGGATCTGCAATGCTGAAGCAAGGCGCTTCGCATCCCGGCTGAACATACTGACATATGCCTGCATGTAATAGCGGAATGTAACAGCCTGTGCCCGCTGCAGATGAGTATAGCCCGGCATGATACAGGGATACTCTTCTCCCTTGGCGGTCAAAGCATCCGTAAGGCCTTTCAGCTGCGCGATCAGGTTCTCCGCCTGGGCACGCGCGTACATGCGCATATCCACAGCGACCTGGTCGTTGCGGCTGCGTCCGGTATGCAGCTTCTTGCCTAAGGCGCCGAGCCGTTCGGTCAACTGCACTTCCACGAAGGTGTGGATATCTTCGTGGGCACCTTCCAACGGCAGAGAGCCATTCTCGATATCCCGCAGGATCCCTTCCAACCCGGCACGGATGGCCGAGGCTTCATCCATGGTCAAAATGCCGCAGGCGCCGAGCATCATCACATGCGCGATGCTGCCCGCGATATCTTCACGATACAATCTATGATCGAAAGGAAAAGAGGTGTTGAAATCCTCCATGACACGATTTTCTTCTTTGCGGAAACGTCCGCCCCAAAGTTTCATATATTTGATACCCTTTCCAGATTTTATAACAAAACCGCCGTATACGGTCCGATAAGCGTTTTAAGAGGCCATGTTTGCATACTTCCTCATTCGAATGATTATACTATATTCTGTCAAATAACGCAATATCGAGAAGAAAAAAGACCGTTTTCCAACGGTCTCATTCATATTTCTTCATTGCTTGGCTGACGTCTTTGCGGAAGCCGTCCATGGTGTAGTCTGTTCCCATGGCCTTCCACAGGTTTTCCGGATCCCCATGGTCCGATGCGATCCCACGCTCGAAGCCTTCATGATGAGAGATCACGACACCATCCTCCAGAGGATCCAGGTCAAATCGGACGCAGAGCATCGCAAACAATTCTACCGCAGACGCATAGGTCCTGGCGACGGCTTCCCCCGCTTCCGCATCGTCGTAACATTCGATCGTATCCCGATCGAGCCAGTTGATATTCGGGGACTCACACATCTCCACGCCGATATAAAAGTCATTGCCGCACCCTTTGGGTCCTTTCCAGCAATGATTGGCCCTTGTCGTCCACGGCAGCGACTGGTACACGACACCCGTATCCGCATCGATGAAGGCATGGATCGAAGCTCTGACATATTCAGGATCGTTCCATCGCTCGATGAACGCCATGGCCGAAGGCTGCGGGCAGTTGACACTGTGCAGCATAAGACCTTTGACCCTAAGCGTCCTGTTTTCTTTATACCGTGGATTCTCGGTCATATAAGCCTGGCACAGTTCCTGCTCACCGATCTTCGGCGCCGGCACCGTGACCTTGACGGTCAGCGTTTCAGCAGGCTCTGTTTCAGTGGATGTGACCGTGATCTCCGCCGTTCCGATAAACTCCTTGGCGATCGTGACCTTTCCCATGGGACTGACCCGTACCTGCTGTGTATCGGAACTGTACTTCACCTTGACGCCTCGATCCCTTAACTCCGTACGGAGTCTGAACCATTGCTTATACACCGAATAGGGTCTTAGGATCTCCTCCTGATCCTCTGCGTACACAGTTTCCGCGGAGACCCTTGGTGCATACGGTACGCAAAAAACAATGATCAACAAAAACGTTGTTACCGTTTTTCGTATCCTTTGCATCTCGATATATATCCTATCTGTATTTCTCCATTGCTTTCTTAACGGCTTTCCGGAAGCTGTTCATCGTATATTTCATGCCCAGCATCTTCCATATATTTTCCGGGTCCCCATGATTGGATGCGATACCCATCTGGTTCCCTTCGTTATGAGAAATGACAACGCCCTTCTCCATCGGATCCAGATCGAACTGCACACAGAGCATGGCAAACAGATCCACCGCTGACTTATACGTCCTTTTTGCGGCAGCTCTCGCCTTTTTCTTGTTTGAGCACTGGATCTTATTCCAGCGGACCCATTCGATATATGACGACTCGCACATCTCCACGCCGATATACATTTCATTGCCGCATCCCTTCGGCCCTTTCCAGCAATGATTGGCTTGGATCGTCCACGGCAGCGTCTGATATACTTCCCCGGTATTCGCATCGATGAACGCATGGATCGATGCACTGGTATAACCCGGATCATTCCAGCTTCTGATGAAAACGAGTGCCGAAGGTTGTGGACAGTTGACACTGTGCAGCATCAATCCCTTGACCTTCAGCGGGATCTTAGCCTTGTATTTTGGGCTCTTGGTCATGTACTTCTGGATCATGGGCTTTCCGCCCAGGACAGGCGCTTGGACCGTGATCTTGATCGTTTTGGACGTAGCGGCAGCATTACGTGTTTCCTCACAAGCGATGGTGATCTTGGCGGTCCCGATGAATTCCTTTGCAATCGTGACTTTTCCTTTGGAATTGACCTTAACTTTTGATGTATTGGATGAATACGTCAGCTTCGCCGCTCTATCGATGAGCTCCGGCTTCAAATAGAAAGACTGCTTACGCACTCTATATGGTCTGGTCACATTGCTCAAAGTGATCTTGTTATAGACCCGTTTGATCTTGAAGTATTTTGAAATCGATCCCGAATACTGACCAATGCCAGACACCTGAACAAGTGCATGCTTTCCTGCATTGACGTTGTTTTCAAAGGTCAGTTCATAATCGACCCCTTCCACAAGCGTTTGATCCCCATATGTCACAATGATCTCCGGGATACGTTCTTTTCCATTATACTTCAGAGCTTCGATCGGTCCGATCACAGCTTCGCTCAGATCATATACGGGTTCCGGTTCTTCGACCGGCTCCACTGGCTCCGTTTCCGTTGTCTCCGGCTCGACAGATGTATCCTCTATAAGCCCAGAATCATCTCCAGGCTCTTCCGGCTCTGTAAGTGTATTTTCTTCCTCTTGACTCACCAATGATTCTTCGGAACTTGATGCCTCTTCAGCAAGTACTTCTGAGATCATACATATGGACAAAAGCAGAGCCAACAGTCCGGCTATTACTCTTCTTTGATTATTCTTCATAAAATTCTCCCCTATAAGAAATGTATTTCAAAAATATCGTTTTCTTTGCGTTTTGTCAAGAACAGGGCTTTAAAAGCCATAAAAAACTCCCATATGTAAAATACGGGAGTTTGATCGCTTGTAAGATGCGGGTCAGTTGAACACGCGCAGGATACCTTTGACGTTCGAATGGAACGATGCCGTGATATCAGACACCATGACACGATTCGGCCAGGATTCGATGACCTTGTTGTTGCCCAGATAGATCGCGGAATGGATGACCGTGCCACTGGAGTTCTGGTAGATAACGATATCGCCGCGTTTACGGTCTGAATACTGAACATGCTTCAAATATGGAGACTTCCAGATATTGGCGGACTCATATTCATAATCCACATGCGCATGACGCACAGGGTTGATGGGCGTCATATCGATGCCGACCGCGAACAGCGCCTGCATGACCAGACCGCTGCAGTCGATGCCTTTACCCGGAGCGCCGGAAGCACCGATGACGTAATCATCTCCCAGGTAATCGTACGCACGATCGATCATGATCTCGATCAATTCGGCCTTGGTATTATAGATCGAACCCTGATTTGGTGAGGCATAGCCGCCCAGGCTGAGCCACTGCTTCTTAGTGAAGCCCATGGCCTTCCAGGTATAGATCCCGACGATACCATCGACCTTCAGGCCGTGCGTACGCTGGAAGTCCTTGACTCTTTCTTTGACGTAACTGGTGTACAAGGATCCATACATACCGACGCCATTACTGATGCCCAAATATTTCAATACCGCACGTGTCTTCAAGCCTTCAGACCCGATATCCAGGCTATATCCGGCTCCTTTCAGCTTGATGTCTGTGCTTTGGATCTGGTAATATCCCTTCGGATTCTGGTATTTGCGATCCTTCCACTCCAGCTTTCCGGTCTTCTTATTGAAGTAATAGATATGACCTTTGATCGTCTTTTCGCCAAATGCCTGCCGGCCTTTGCTGTCGTAGTAGATCTTGTATTTCTTGCCCTTCTTGTCCGTTTTCGTAAAGAATTTGGACTTTGCCATGGCGCCGACTTTCTTACTGAAGTAATACTTGTATTTACCGATCGTCTGATTGCCGAACAATTTGTGACCACTCTTATCGAAATATAAGGTATATTTTTTACCCTTGGAATTAGTCAGCTCGATGAACTTGTTCGTCACCATGGCATTGGTCTTTTTGTCGAAGTAATAGTAATAATTTCCGATCTTGTGCTGGCCGCTGTAAAGGACGCCTTTTGCAGATGCGTAGTACTTCTTACCATCGATGGTATTCCAGCCCTTCAGCCGCACACCATTCGCGCTCAACAGATATTTTTTACCATCGATCGTCGTGATCCCGGTTGCCATGATACCGGTCGAAGGATCGAAATAATAAACGTTGCTTTCGATCGTCTGCCATCCTGTCAACTGGATACCAGACTCATCAAAAGCATATTGTTTTTTATCGATCAAAGCGATCCCAACTGCCGCCACCCCAGTACCAGGATGGAAATAATACTTCTTGCCATCGATGGTCTGCCACTCGGTCTCCAGCACGCCGGTCTCTTCAGAGCAATAGTAGATATGGCCTTCTTCGTCTTCCTGCAGGCCATACAGCAAGTAACCGGTCTTTTCATCGAACAGGTAGAGATCCTCTCCGATCATTTGCACGCCATAGAGAGGCGTATCTTCGACCCAGTACTGCTTTCCATCAGTAAGCTTTTGCCATCCGGTATAAGGCTCTGCAGCAGGCTCTTCCTGGGCCGGTTCTGAAGGCGCTTCAGTTTCCCTTGATTCTGCAGGCGCTTCAGGCTCCTCTCCTGCCGGGGCTTCTTCCTCCAGCACAGGATCTTCCTGTTCTTCCTGGATAGCCGCTTCTTCCGGTGCTTCACTTTCTGCCGCAAGCAAAGCTGGTTGGAAGGCAGAGCAAAAGATCAACACTGCCAATAACCATGATACAATGGAATATCTATGTTTTTGTGACATAATAAAAAACTCCTTGACATCTAGGATACATGTATTGTAAACAATAAACCCTGATGCGTCAAGAAGTTTCTCTATTATTGTCCGGTAAAACCCGCCTTTTTCAGCGCGTTTTTCAAGATCGGTCCCACCACCGCTGTAATGACGATCTTTCCCGCGTCACCGGGCAGAAACGGGATCACTCCTGCTGCTGCCGCTTCTTTGAAGCCCATCTGCAATTGCTTGGCCAACCAAAATGTACCAAGCGCGTACAAGATCACTGTGCCCAGGATCATCCCCAGGATCAGCCTGAATTTGTCCGTATATCGATCCGCGCACCAACCAGTAAGCAGAGTCAACGGCAGATACCCGATCAGGTATCCACCCGTTGGGCCGACCAGGTCTGCTGCTCCAGCATTGTATCCGGCAAAAACAGGAACGCCGATCGCACCCAGGAGCAGATAGATCAAAACACTGACCACGCCCCGCTTCCACCCAAGTATGACTGCTGCAAGCATGACAGCAAAGGTGCCCAGCGAGACCGGGACCGGTCCTGCCGGAATCGAAAGCGGCGCCAACACGCAGATGATCGCAGTCATCAATGCGGTCAAAACAAGTTCGTACAAATGACTTCGCTGCATAAAAAAGACCCCCTCTTTTACAAAGGGGATCATAGCATTTTGCTATTCATTTGTCAACCATATATTCTTTTTGGGTTGACAGTTACTTCTTCGGTGCATGCAGACGGACATAAACGATCTCCGGCTTCAGCCCAAGTCTGGGACCTCCCAGGCCAGAACTCAAGACCATGAGGGTCTTGTTTTTCCTGTAGATCCCTTGGGAGAAACGAGGAAACACGCCCTGCCCCGGCGCCAGGAGACGCTTGTGCAGCAGCGGGACTTCCAGCAAACCTCCATGCGCATGACCGCTGAAAACCAGATCGACCCCAAAAGCGGCATAGTCGTCCAACAGCTCCGGTTTATGTGCCAACAGGATCTTGAATGGTACCGGCTCACTTTCATAGCGGGCTACCGTGCGTGCAAGCCGCTCCCAACGGACCTCAGGCTCTTCTTCTTCCAACATCTTTTCCTGCGGATTGGGATCCAGTCCACAAATACCGATCTTCGCGTCATCACGGGACAGGATCGCTGCCCGGTCGCGAAGCAGCCGGACACCGGCGCGCCGCATCTCCGTCTCGATCTCCAACAGTTCATCGCTGCGGATCTCATGATTGCCCATGGATGCATAGACCGGAACTTCCTCCGTCAATGCCTTCATCCACCGATTGATCTCCTGCCGCCGTTCCGGGAACTGCTCTTTATCATACATGTCTCCGGTCAGCAGGATCAGATCCGGCTGCAAGGCGCGGATCCGTTGATTCAATTCTTCCTGCCCCGGGCCGAAACTTCTGCCATGCAGATCGGTCAGATGGACGATCTTCAGGCCATCAAAAACCTTTGGCAGCCGCGGCGGGTAGAGATCATACGTCGTTGTGATCAGCGTCCGCCCCGCTTTCGTATGGTTCCATAGAAGTACGATCGCCGTACCAAGGATCCACGGCAAGCGTATGATCTTGCGAAATATTCTTTTCATCTCGGACATTTACGCGTTCAGCCTGTGCATGTTATCGGCCATTCCAGTCAAATCATTTATCAAGTGCTGCATCCAGTCCCTGAATGATCGCATCCTTATCCATGTTCTTACCGATGAAGACCAGACGATTCATACGATCCCCATAGACTTCATCCCAATCCTTTTTGATGGACGGATCACGGCGGATGGCTTCTTTCTGCTGCCATTTCGGAGCGGTAGCCAGCCAGTATCCGGCATCTACAGCCTGGATCTGACGTCCGGATTGCTCGAACATGTATGCGGTGGTACGCTCATCCGAAAACCACAGAACACCCTTGCAGCGGATGATCTCTGTCGGCCACTCGTTGACGAAGGCTTCGAATTTCGCCTTGTTGAACGGACGGCGGCGATAGTATACGAAAGTACCGATGCCGTATTCCAGCAGCTCGCCTTCCTCTTCCTCTTCTTCCGGATTCTCCAGCGCTTCGATCCATCCGGCGGACATGGAAGCTTTTTCAAAATCGAAATTATGGGTATCCAGGATCTCGCTGACAGGAACGTCGCCCTGTACAGCTTCGATCATCTTGGCTGAAGGCTGCAGCTCACGAATGATGGCCTTGACTTCGCCCAGCTGTTCCGGCGTGACCAGGTCGACCTTATTGATGATGACGGTGTTGCAGAATTCGATCTGCTGGATGAGCAGGTTCTCGATATCATCCTCTTCGATATCTTCCTTCATCAGCTGATTGCCGTTGGCAAACTCAGTAACGAGACGCGCTGCGTCCACAACGGTGACCATGTTGTCCAGATAACAGACAGCAGGGACTCTGGGATTGTTGGCGGAACCATCCATATAGGAGATGGTCTGAGCGATCGGCAGCGGCTCGCAGATGCCGGATGCCTCGATCAGGATATAATCGAATTTGTCCATCTTAGCCAAGTCGATGATCTGATTCATCAGATCGGCCTTCAAGGTGCAGCAGATGCAGCCGTTGGTCAGCGGTGCCACATCTTCCTGCTCGATCTGTCCGCCCTTTTCGATCAGGCCGGCGTCGATATTGATCTCGCCGATATCGTTGACGATGACAGCGACTTTATAGCCTTCCTGGTTCTGCAGGACCTTATTCAAAAGTGTCGTTTTGCCGGCGCCAAGATAGCCCGTCAAAACGGTGATCGGAATCAATTTGTTTTTTGCCATGATACAGCTCCTTTTCTATTATTTGATCCTCAAAGGGATCCTTTAGACTGCATACATAGTTAGTATACCATAATACGACGCGTCTGGCAACAAAAAAAGAGGGCTCATGCCCTCTTCGGTATCGATAACGTTCCCATGAGACGGACCCCGCAGGCTCTTGCGAACTGGATCCCCTTTTGGAACAAAGCTTCGTTGTTCAGCATCTCTGGTGCGTGTGCGTCCACTCCAATGACCGCTCTGCATCCTTCTTCGGCCGCCATTTTGAAGAACCGTTCCGTTGGATACACGCGTCCCTGCACAAGCCCCAGCAGATTGATCTCCAAGGGCATGTCGAGCGCCTTTGCCGCCTGACAGACCGGCCGCATGATATTGTCATACACCTCATCGGATCCTCTGAAATCCGGCAGATCCGGGTGAGCGACGTAGAGGAAGTATCCACTTTCCATGCAGGCTATGAGCCGGTCCGCATATGCCCGCAGGATATCCGGGTCTGTCATGCGCATGCCGGAATAGATCTGCTCATGCTCCACGTCCAGGAAATGCTGCCCCTGGATCAGGTATTCACAGGGATAATCGTCCAGAAAAGCTTTGAGCCTGGGAAAGGTCCGCATATCGTATTCCGCTTCGAATCCGATGTGGATCTCGATCTGGTTTTTGTAGGCTTCTTTCAGCTGCAGCAGTTCATCAAAATACCCTCTGGTCTGGGCCAGCGTCATACGCATATGCGAAACATGGCCATCCAGAAACGGGTATGGTACATGATCGGAAAAGCCCAGGATCTGATAGCCGCCACGTATGGCCGCTTCCACATATTCACGTGCGGTACCTTCCGCATGTCCACAACGGAACGTATGCGTATGGTAATTATACTTTTTCATGTTGCTTTTCTTCCTTACTTGACTTTCTACAAGACGGGCTCTATAATATTAACAGTCATTGGTGGTCTTTGAAACGATCACCGGCGACTACATCAGGGGATGTCAAGGTTTCGACGGGGGTCGTTGAGATCTCGGGCGCTATCCGTGGGCCGGGCCACGTAAAAACCGGACCTAAATATAAACGCTAACAATAACGTTAACAACTACGCTTTCGCTGCTTAATCATTCGATTGCAGCCGCTCTTATGCAGATGACCCGCGATCTGCACTAAGGGCTCATCCATAGCGGGCTCCTTACGTGTACTGCCTGTGTACGCATAAAGATCTGATCAGGCTGCCGGTCCATGTACCCTGCCGTTGGGGTCCGGGATCCGGGAGATCCAAACATCGGCTATGATAGTAGTTGCCCTGGAAGGAGGGGCTTTCGGACATGGGTTCAATTCCCATCATCTCCATTCATTCCCTGCAGCAGGAGTACTGAGTCGATCAGTACTCCTGTTTTTTATAACTGGACCGCGTCTTCGATCACGCGGCGCAGCGTCGCGGCTGATTCACTCAACTGCGTGTATTCCGTCGCACTGAGGCGGATCGGCACCATGGCCTCGATCCCGTTGCGGCCCACGATCGCAGGCATGGACAGCGCCACATCGTTCACACCATAGTTCCCTCGCTGGATCGAGGAAACCGGCAGCACACTCTTCTCATCCCGGATGATGGCTTCGCAAATACGTTTGACCGCCATGGCGACCCCATAATACGTTGCCTTTTTGCGTTTGATGATCTCATAAGCACTGTCCCGCACCTCCGCGGCGATCTTCTGCATAGAAGCATCGTGATCATGATGACCTCGCATCTCACAAAAATCATGGACCGGTACACCGGAAACGTCCAGACTGCTCCATGCCACGAATTCGCTGTCACCGTGTTCACCGATGACGAAAGCATGCACATTGCGCGGATCTACATCCAGATGCTCGCCCAACAGATATTTGAGACGCGCCGTATCCAGTACCGTGCCGGAGCCGAAGACCCTGTTCTCAGGGAAGCCACTGAGCTTCGCCGCTGCATACGTCAGTACGTCGACCGGGTTGGCTACGATCAAAAGGATACCGGAACAGTTCCTTTTAGCAATCTCCGGAATGATGTTCTTGAAGATACCCACGTTCTTCTTCACCAGATCCAGCCGGGTCTCGCCCGGTTTCTGGCCCGCACCGGCCGTCACTATGATGATGGCCGCATCGTCGATGTCCTCATAGGTACCTGCATAGATCTGCATCGGCTTGGCAAATGGCAGTCCGTGACTGATATCCAACGCCTCGCCCTCTGCTTTCTGCGGATCCGCGTCGATCAACACCATTTCCGAGAACAGCCCGCTCTGCATCAAGGCAAAAGCTGAAGCTGAGCCGACAAATCCACAACCAATGATCGCTGCTTTTCTGTTATTGATTTCCATTATGACCTCCTGATTCCTTCCTGTATGAAAGATTTTTGAAAAAAAGCTTGCAATTCTGTCCGGACCATAGTATAATACCTTTGTTCGTAAGAACAAGCGCGAATGGCTCAGTGGTAGAGCATCGCCTTGCCAAGGCGAGGGTCGCGAGTTCGAATCTCGTTTCGCGCTCTATATCCACCCGATCTCGGGTGGTTTTTTTATGCCTTTTTACCGGATCCTCCTGCTGTTCCACTCCGCGATCGAGAACCACAGTGGAGATTCGGGATATGCTGTCAGCAGGCTGTAAGACCCTTGTCCTGCGACCAGATGCCAGTATACTTCTTTGGGAAGATCCAGCAAAAGCGTGGCCAGGACACGCATGGGTCCGCCATGAGAAACGATCAAAACAGTATCATCGAGGGCTGAGGTGGCGAGGACCTCTCGCACCGCTCTGCCGACCCGTTCGAACATATCATCCGCCGTTTCTCCGCCGCCTACGGCTGCCGTCCAGTCCTCCTCATGACGCCTGGCACCTTCGGGGTCCATCTCTTCGACCTCAGCCCAGGTATGTCCGGTCCAGGTGCCCACGTCCAGTTCCACCAGTTCTTCCATCGCTTCCACCGGATGTCCCGGCGCTACGATCTGCGCCGTTCGGACCGCCCGTTGTTGAGAAGAAGCGATCACGCGGTCGAACTGTACGTTTTTCAGCATTTCATGGACCTGCTCTGCCTGCGCAGCCCCGTCAGGATGCAGCGGTACATCCGCACGGCCGGTGAAGCGGCCTGTCAGATTATATTCCGTCAGCCCATGGCGCATCAAATAGATCTGCATACGCCCTCCTTATACCAGATAAAAGACGGCGATGACCGCCGCCAGACCCATAGCCGCTTCCATCCACTCAAGTCCGGCACCTAAGGTGTCTCCGGTCATGCCGCCGATCTTGCGATAACACCGAACCCTGTGCAGCAGACCCGTGATGCAGCTCGTTCCCACCAGGATCAGACTGATCCACGAAGGCAGCAGCAGATAGATGAGCCCCGCGGCCAGTATAAGGGTGATGAAAAAGGCTACGTCGATCTTATTCCTGTACATGAAAAACATCCCGCCCAAGCCATTTTCCCTTGCATACCGGGAAGCGTAGATCAACATGACCATACCCGTCCGGCTGATGCAGGGAATGACCGCTATGATACCCAGCAGGGTCCGGAGCGGTAATCCACGGCTCATCAATTCACCATACAACGCGATGCGTCCGATCAGAACGCCCGCAACGGCAAGCACGCCCGCCGTTCCAATGCGACTGTCCTTCATGATCTCCAGCATCCTGTCGCGGCTCTGCCAGCTGCCAAAGGCATCGGCCGTGTCCGCAAGGCCATCCAGATGCAATCCACCGGTGATCCAGGAGTCGAACAAAACGACCAGACAGGCTGCCGTCCAAGGCCCCGCCCACTGACTTATAAGCCAGTAAACGGCTGCGTCCAGCACACCGATCAAAGCACCGGCCAGTGGGAAAAAGACGGTACCGCGGGCAAAAAGATCATCAGGACCTTCGATGCGGAAGGGCAGCGGCAGGCGGGTCAGAAACTGCAGGCAAAAAATCAGCGCCTTGCATTCCAAAAGGATCATGGCAATGCCCCCTTCACCATCAACGGCAGGCCACTCACCATCAAACAGACCTCCGGCATCGATGCTGCCAGCTGCTGATTGGCCCTGCCGGCCATATCCCGGAAGACCCGTCCCAGCAGACGCTCCGGGACTACACCAGAGCCCAGTTCATTGGTGATCAGCAGCACATTGCATGCTGTCCCTTCGATGCCCCGGATCAATTCCTGGATCGTTTTCTCCGCATCCTGTTCCAGCATAAGGATCTGCTCTTTGGTCAAAGTATCCGGATCCTGTGAACCGATCCGATCGAAGATGCCATTGGTCAGTAACATCGTGACACAATCGATCAGCACCGTCTCATACTGCTCACTCCAGGACAGAAGCTTCTCCCCCAGATGTTCGTACCCTTCATAAGTGTCCCAGCACGCGGGCCGGCTGTCTTTGTGCTTCTGCACGCGGACCGCCATCTCCTCGTCCCACACCCGGGCCGTGGCCACGTACAGGACCCGTCCCTCCGGGCTGATATGGGCGGCCGTCTCCTGGCCAAAACGGCTTTTCCCGCTGCGCGCCCCGCCCGTGATCAACATTTTTGTTTTCATATATCCTTACTTTCCGGTCTCCTCCCGGATATCGATCAAAAAACCACCATCGGTCTCTGCCTCTGTGAAAGTCGCCATATCGTTCAGCATGGCACATGCCATGTCCATGATTCCGAAAAACAAAGGACAGCCGCTTCCTTCACCCAGGCGCATCTGCATATGCAGCGGCGGTTCCAGGCCCATTTCCCGGCTCATGACCTCGTAAGCCGGTTCCGCAGAACGATGGGAGGCAAAGAAATATGCTTTCGCTTCCGGGCAGATCTTCCAGGCCAGATAGGCGGCCACCATACTGATGACGCCGTCGATCACGGCAGGGATGCCCAACGCAGCTGCACCAAGGTATGCGCCGGTCATGGCCGCGATGTCCAGGCCTCCGACACATTGCAGGATCCGCAAGGGATCCTCCGGTGTCAGCACCGCTCTCGATACAGCCGCCCGGATGACCTGTATCTTCTTCTGCCGCGCTGCTTCTGTAAGCCCCGCTCCCTTTCCTACGATCCCTTCCAGTTCCACGTCTGGGCGCAATGCATGCAGGATGGCAGCTGTCGTCGTAGTGTTACCGATCCCCATCTCTCCGATGCCGACCGTGGTGACGCCTTGCGCTTTCAAGATCCGGACCTGAGCACGTCCGACTTCCATTGCCTGCAAGAGTTCCTCTTCTGTCATGGCATCTTCCCATAGGATATTACCTGTGCCATGCCGGATCTTTTCCTGGATAAGCCCCGGTGCTTCCAGTTCGCCCTCGATACCGACATCGACGACGCGCAGTGCTGCGCCAGCCTGCCGCGCCAGTACGGCGACCCCCGTTCGCCCCAGCAGCATCTGCCGGGTCTGGATCGCGGTGAAATGTTTGGGAGCGCTGGCGACACCCTCTTTCGTGACACCGTTATCCGCCGCCATGACAATGACGGCTTTTTTACCTGCCAGCGGATGCGAGGTCCCCAGGATCCCTGCCAGTCGGATGGCGATCTCTTCCAGCACACCCAGACTGCCCGGAGGTTTGATCAGCTGATTACAGCGCTGTATTGCTTCTGCCGCAGCCTCTGTATCCGGCGTTGGTACTTTGATGGAATATCTCATATTTTATGATCTCCCTCTATGTACCTCTATGATAGCATAAAGTGCCAACGGTTGCAAATTGATGTCAGGAGGAATTGTCCACTTGACGAACGGTTGGAAATCAGTTACACTATATCAAGTTATGTATAGGAGGTCGTATTCATGGATACCTTAGGTATAGTCTTTACCGTCATCCTGGTGGTGGCACTTCTGCTCGTAGGTCTGTATTTCCTGGGCAACAAACTGCAGAAAAAGCAGGCGGAATCCCAGACCATGATCCAGCAGAACCGCCAAACGATATCCGCCATGGTCATCGATAAAAAGAAAATGAAACTGACAGAATCCAATCTGCCGAAACAGGCCATAGAGGGCGTTCCCTTCTACTTGAAGATCCGTAAAATGCCCATGGTCAAAGTCAAAGTCGGGCCACAGTTCATGACGATGCTGTGCGATCCGAAAGTCTATGAAGTGCTCCCGGTCAAGCGCGTTCTCAAATTGGAGATCTCCGGTGCCTACATCCTGGGCTTCTCTACCGCTAAGAAGGGCGAGAAATACGTAGCACCTCCGCGGAAGCTCACACTCCGTGAAAAGCTGCAGAACAAGCTGAACAAGGTGCAGAACGACACCGAGCCCACAAAGAAAAAGCAGCATCCTGACGGCAAACAGGCCGTTGAAGCCGCCAAGAAAGCCGCGCGTGATCAGCAGCGCATGTACACCGGCGGTGCCAAACGCAGCAAAAAGAATCGATAAAAGAAAGCTCATCGGACATTACTTATCCGATGAGCTCATTTTTTGCTCGTTGATGTGGAGTTCAAGACTCCTGTACACATCTTGCTTTTGCGGATCCGGTGCTTCTTGTTCATCAAACAAAAGCTGCAGGCTGTATTCCGCGCGGATCCGGATCTGTTCTTTCAAGACTTCGGCCTCCAGGCGATGTGTCGTCACATAAAACTCCAACATTCCATAAGGCGATGGATGTTTCATTTTTTGTCGGTGGTTCGGATCCAGGATCAGATGCCCACCGACTTTTTCATGACGCAGCACCGCGACTTTATCCGGATCGATCCGCAGTGCCGAACGCACCAAAGTGCCATCTTCCAAAGGTTCTTCAAAAAGGATGAAGGGTTTTCCCGCCTTTTCAAACCAAACGCCATCAAATTCGAACCGGTCCGTCTGTACTTCATTGCCCGCCTGCTCTCTCGAGAACAATGTGATATGCGCGGGCTTTTGCCGACTGCTCATTTGTGTTCGCGTTCCAAGCCCAGCTGGATCAATCTGTCGACCAACCCCTCTATGGTGAATCCTTCATGGATCCAAAGGGTGGGATACATACTGATCGATGTGAAGCCCGGGAAGGTATTGATCTCGTTGAAGACGACTTCACCAGTCTCTTTTTCCACGAAGAAATCGACCCGTGCAAGGCCACTTCCGTCCAGTGCTTTGAAGATCTGTACCGCATCCTTCCGGATCTCCTGGATCGTCTCCTCAGGGAGATAGTCCGCAATGACAGTCTGCGATTCAGGGTTGTTATATTTGGCATCGTAGGTATAGAAACTGTCGGCCGCGAGGATCTCGCCCACGCGGGATGCCGCAACGTCCAGATTGCCCAGTACCGCACATTCGACTTCATGTCCGACGATGGATTCTTCCACCAGGATGCGTCTGTCCTGCACAGCCGCTGTATGCAGTCCTGCTGCTAACTCGGTACGGTCGTTCGCCTGAGAAACACCTACGGAAGACCCGGCATTGGAAGGCTTGACGAACACCGGATAGTCCAGCGTCTCCTCCACTTTGGCGATGACATCTTCCATATGGTTCAGCTCATGGCGATACACATCCACGAAGCGTGCCTGACGGATGCCCAACGGTGCCACGATCTTCTTGGTCGTGATCTTATCCATGGCTGCCGCAGAAGCGATGACTCCGCATCCGACATATGGGATCCCTGCCATTTCAAACAATCCCTGGATCGTTCCATCTTCACCGCCCAATCCATGCAGTACAGGGATGGCCAGATCGATATGCAGCCGACGGACCGGTTCTTCCAGGATAAGGCAATTCATTTCTTCTTTGCTCGGGATCACCACTGCGGTCGGAAATGTTGCATACGCTTCCTCCGTATAGTCCTGGATGTGATCGACCAGTTTCCACTGCCCATCTTTTGTGATGAAGATCAGTGTGACTTCATAACGCTCCGGATCAAGAGCCTTATAGATCGTTTTCGCGGACAGGCAGGAGATCTCATGTTCCGAAGAAACACCTCCATAGACCAATGCTATATTCATATCGATAACTCCTTATAGATATCTTTATTATATCAAGACACTTTGTTCATTATAGCGCAGCCCTATAGAAGAATCAACCTTTTTGTATCTTTCCGTTAACAAAAAACCGCCCTCCTTTGAGGGCAGTTTTATGGATTTGATCGATCAGTTGATGGAATCGAACATGGAAGCCGCGATCCTGTGTGCGAAATCAACAGCCTCTTTGATCTGCTCATCGGTAACCTTCGGCGAGCTGAACAGGCCTTTCTTGACCTTCAGGCCCAGGGTCTCAACGACTTTGACACCGTTCTTGTCGAAGATGGCTTCCAGATCGCCAAAGCCTTCGTTACCGTTGTTGGACAGTTCGATCAGAGCTACATTGAGCACCTTTTCAGTCGTAAGACTTTCAATGAATTCCGTAAATTTCTTCTGCAGCTTACCATACTTTTCGTAGGTAATGATGACAAGCTTTTCACGGTTGCACTGATATGCCGGGGGGATCTGGTCACATTTGCACTTGAACAGATCGCCAAGCTGCTCGCCGATCAGGCGGGCCTGTCCGCCACGCTCGTCTTTACTGAAGAAGAATGTCTGTAATTTCATGGGAATCGATCCTTTCTATGATGTTCCGCAGTGCAAGCATCCTGCACATACGGGCATTGTATTTGTTTTATTGTAACATCGATTCCATTGTAAATCAATAACCTGTAAAGATTTTTCACCCATATAACTTGCTGAGTACTGTAGCCGCCTGTCGGAACTGTTCCTCATCCGATTCCCTGATCTCATATTCGCTCAGGTTCTTTAATCCCATGTGCACATTCGGATTTCGATAGATCATCCCGCTTTCGCGCGTTTTGCTGCCTGACATGTGAAAAGAACGGATCCCTGTCGCGTGCGCTAAACTTTCGATATTCTCCGCTTTCACACCGCTGCCGCACATGATATGGATACGGCCGTCGGCCTGTTCATGAAGGGCTTTCAGCAGCTCTATACCATCAATGCAAACGTCCCGCTGCCCAGAAGTCAGGATCGTATCGATCCCAAGTCCGATGGCCGTTTCCAATGCTTCCATGGGGTCCCGGGTCATATCGAAAGCACGATGCAATGTAACAGGCAGTCCTCCTGCCGCAAGGATCAAGCGCTTCAACACTTTTGTGTCCAAAGTCCCATCCGGCCGCAGTGCCCCGATCACGACCCCATCCGCACCTAGATCTTTCAGCGTCCGGATATCCTCCTCCATTTCCCGGATCTGCATCTCATCGAAGAGAAAGTCCCCAAAACGAGGACGGATCAGGACACGCAGCGGGATCTGCACCTGTTCCCGGATCTGACGAAAGACGGAGGGCCGTACCGTTGTGCCCCCGACCGGCAGGTCCGCACAGACCTCCAATCGGTCTGCTCCGCCCCTTGCCGCGGCAGCTGCTGATGCGACGCTATCGATACATCCTTCCAGCAAAAATGTACGCATATCGATACTCCTTCTATACCCATCCTTGTCTTTTAAAGGGCAGGAATGAAAAAAAGATGAAATTCCATGTTGACAAGAAGTTGGATCTATGATAATATATTTGATGTTCGCAGGAACACGAGCGGATGTGGCGGAATTGGCAGACGCGCTAGATTCAGGTTCTAGTGTTCGCAAGGACGTGGGGGTTCGAGTCCCTTCATCCGCATAGGTCTTCGTAAGAAGACCTTATTTTTTTATTATCAGGAGGTCTGATCATGCGATCCGCAAACGAAATGGTGCTCTTATATAATATCCAGCCGGCCGAGCGCCGCGCAATCATTGCCGCTTTGCTGGACCGGCTGTCGATGCCACATAAAGAAATCAGTGTAGCCGATGCAGATCAGTCATTAGGATATCTTTTGGGCAGGAACGGTTTTCTGGAAAACTCGTCTGCCTCATCTTCGGACCAGGCACCAAGGGGTGAAATGATGATCCTGGGCGGTCTGTCAGAACTGCGCCTGGACGCACTGCTCAAAGCCTTGCGTACCTGCGGGGCTGCGCCAGTCGCTCTGAAAGCGGTCGCCACGGATACCAACATCCTTTGGTCTCTGAAAACATTGTATGGCCATCTGGTGATGGAACACATACAAATACAGCAGGCAAAGCAGAACCGGTCTGCTCAGTCCTGATCCTTCTTGCCCTGTGCCAACAGGGCTTTCATTTCATCTACCGTAAAGTAATACTTATCCCCACAATAGTGGCAGCTCATCTCGATGGTCTCGCCCTCGTCGATCATCTGCTGCAATTCTGCTTCTCCTACGCTCAGCAGCGCCCGTGATACACGGTCCTTGTTGCAGTCGCAGTGGAAGCAGATTTCTTTTTTATCCAGAATATGATAACCAAAATCCGACAGCAGGACGTCCAGCAGTTCCTCCGGCGTATGTTCCATAGCGAAATACTCTGTTACCGGCATGAAATTGGACACGATCTCCTGCAGGGCTTCGGCTGTTTCATCTGTTGCGCCGGGCATCATCTGCAGAATCAATCCGCCTGCCGTCCATACCGTCTGATCCTTACGGACCAGGACACCCAGAGCGACAGCAGAAGGCACCTGTTCCGAAGCTGTGAAATAATACGCAAGATCCTCCGCGATCTCACTGGAGACCAGATGTGTCCGTCCAATATATGGCTCCTTCAGTCCAATGTCTTTGATGATGCTCATCACACCCAGACCGACCGCGCCACCGACGTCCAGTTTGCCTTTATCATTCAACGGAAGATCCACATCAGGATGATGCACATATCCCTTGACTTCTCCATTGCAATTGGAAACTGCTACGATCCGTTCGACCGGTCCATTGCCATCGATCTGGATCGTTATGGACTCATCCTCAGCTTTCAACTGCCAGCCCATCAAAGCGGCTGCAGTCATCGTACGGCCCAAAGCCGCCGTGATCACTGGCGACGTCCCGTGTCTTCTCCTTGCTTCTTCCACTGTCTGCGTCGTCACTGCCACATATGCCGCGATCTGTCCATCGGCTGCTGTCGCACGGATCATATAATCCTGCATGATCAAATCCTCTTTTCTCTATTTCTTACGGATGACAAAATGTACTCTTTCCGCATCCGGTCCCGGGGCTTGTAACGATAGTTCATCATATAACCCTTCTTCTTCAAAGCCCGCTTCCTCAAAACAAGCCCGGATCTCTTCCAAACTATAGGCTTTTTGGATATGGACCTCTTCGAACCGGACATACTGGTCCTGCTCTTGCTCCACGAAAAACGTGACCTGATATTCGTTTTCCCGTGTTTCCGGGTCATAGTAGTTCTGCCAAATGAAAGCAGCGTCATCATATGTGTCCGCATATGTGTTTTCCGCGAGCACCTGTTCGTATTTGTACAAAGTATTGATATCGAATATGAACGTCCCGCCGCTTTCCAGATACGCGCTGACACCTTGGAACACCCGATTCAGATCCTCCAGATCCGTGATATAGTTCAGGCTATCACAGGTACAGACGATCGCATCCACTGTTCCGAACAGTTCAAGTTCCCGCATATCCTGGTGGATCCAAAGAATGTTCTCTCCCTCTACGGCAGATTTTTCCTGCGCCTCTTCCAGCATCTCGATGGAAAGATCCGCACCGATCATATCGTAGCCGCGGCGGCTGAGCTCGATGGCAAGTCCACCGGTCCCACACGCCAGATCCAGGACCAAAGTTGGCCGCACATCATGTTTTTGCCAAAGGCTCTCTATATGATCCGCCCAGGTCTCATAAGGAACCGTTTCCATGAATTCATCATAGACGCGGGCAAATTCCTGATACATTCTGTTCACCTCGCATTTATCATCATTATGTATTGTATCATACTTCATCCGAAAGGTAAAGCGACCTGTCTTCTGTGGAAGAACAGTTTTAATAACCTTGGCTTTTTCTTTTGAGGTTCCAACGTGGTTTCCGGTATAACTGCAACTTCTTCCATCCTGCTTCTTGCCGCAATATTTTCCCGCTCTCTTTCAATGAACTCTTTAAGACCTAGCGTTTCCGACGCCAGCTCCGGCCCCGCACGATATAACCTATGCAGAAACAGGATCGTTTCTTCATTTTCCCAGTGTTCCGCCAGACAGAAGCGCATCAACTGAGAGGAAAGTCCATTCAAAAAGACCCCACGATCTGATGA
The DNA here is from genome assembly GCA_024689505.1 of Clostridiales bacterium. Lineage (GTDB taxonomy): Bacteria > Bacillota > Clostridia > Lachnospirales > Bianqueaceae > RUG159. Next base: position 54,460 of record JAILDJ010000271.1, on the reverse strand, counting down.
AAACGACCGATCCGGGATGTAGACGCCCCGCAGTGTCTGTCTGTCCGCATCCCAGGACCAACAGGCCGCATCCCAACACCAGCGGGTTCGATCCAGCAATGCGTCCTCCGAGATCAGAGCCTGCCTGTCAAAAGCTTCCAGTAGTTTCAGGATCTCCTGCACGGAAGGTTGCTTGGCACCGTATCGCTCCAGTGACTTTTGAAGGTCCATCTCATAAATACATCTGCCATTTTGTACTGTATGAGGGAGGCACCAGGAATCCATCTCCTTCTGCAAGATCTCCCGCTGATACAGGATCTGTGTACGCGGATCGATCTCATACTCGATCCATCGTTGATCACTCTGCTCTTGTATGGTCAAGAATTCCTTCATATCCCTATCAGTCCTTTCCTAGTCATAGCTAAGCCTATCGATATGAATCCCACAGTGATCCATGGAACAAAAGGGAACCGGGTCTTTCGTCCCCGGACCCCATAGCGCAGCAGTCCATACACGGCAGCCCCAAGAAACGCCGCCAGCAGTGTCCAAAGCAGTGACCCACCCGTCCTCCAGAATGGCATGGATGTCAACAACCAGACGTCTCCTCCACCGATCCCACGGCCGGAAGCTTTACCTGCCAACCAAAGGCTGAGCCATATCCACAGACAGAGCAGGCACTGTGTCAGAACCATGGATCGCTCCAAAAGCAGCAGTCGTATCACGCCGCAAGCACAAAAGCTCATCAGGCCCCACATAGGGATCTTCCGACTCTTCAGGTCACAGATGGACAGCCATAACAGTAAGATACCGGCGATCCCTTCACTTATCCAAACCATTCTCCACCTCCGATGCAGATCTGGCATGGCTGGTATCCGCCGCTGCAGATCTCATCCCACGTGATCGTACTGATCTGTCCCCCGATATGATAGCAATCCGGTGCATGATACCTGGTCCCTCCGTTCGTTGCGACGACCACGTGCCCGATATGATCCTTACAGTATCTGCAGGCAGTATATCCCTGTGCCTGCGCTTCACTGATCGACATCGTTCTTAAGGATTTATCGATCAAATAACAGGAGGCCGTATGATAGTGCGTTCCATTTTGGATCCGATAATAGACACCCGAAACGTCCTGCTGCTCATGTTCCCCGTCTTCTCCATCTGTATCGCCTGATAATCTGCATCCGGTGTACTTACGCGCGGTCACTGAGATCATGACCGGCCTCAGTGTTGCGAACCTGCTATTGAAGGGGAACGTCAACTCATACAACAGTGTCAGACGAAACAGGTCTGTTTTCTCATTCTTAGTATAGAAAAAATCTGATAGTATATAAGAGATCCGTTTCGTACCGCCACGGATCCCCTGCGTCAAGACCGGTCTTTGCTTCAAAAGCCGATCACAAAAATATCGCGCTGTCTGCTGCAGAGCAAGATTCTTGACGAATATCCCCGCACCTGTTTCTTCCGCGATCTCTGACAACGTATCCATCAACCCTTGATACTCAGGAATGTATGTCTGGACCGCTTGCTCCGCAGTCTCTCTGAATGATTCCTCCAATGTGCCGGATTCCGGCATCTTTTCAGAAAGATAAAACACAGTGCTCATAAACGCCGCCGTATCTGAGGCGGCTGACTGGACCGCATCATAGATATACACGGTCCTGATGATAAAAAGGAATGGCAGCAGTACAACAAATGCGACAGGCACGATGATCGAGGCTTCCACTGTCAGAGACCCTTGCTTGTGCTTCATGTATACCCATACTCCCCTTTTGCCTGATACTTTCGTCCATTGATCCTATAGCTGCATGCAGCCCGAAACGCGACCGGCATCTGATCCAATCGTATCGAAACCCCTGTCCACCGGCTCAGATTCAGCTGGATCAGATCCATGATACGACTGTTCAGCGTATGCTTAGGCAGGCAATACAATAAGATCTTGATATGATCCTCATACGGCAGCCCTGTTGTCTCTGATCCTTGCCTGGTCCATTTGTCTTTTTCCTCTTTCCAATTCTTCAGCGACAGATTCTTCAGATCCGTATGCCACGATCGGGCAGTCTTCAGGACCGGGACCTTACCACCATGGATCAGGATCTCGTAATCACTCAATGACTCTACTCCGGCCCAGATTGCCGTGATCAATGCTCCCAGTACAAGATCGCCCCATCCCGGTGCCAGAATGCCGCCCACAGCGGACATGCTTTTGATCTCTTCTTTTTTCTCCGCGTTCGTGCTTAGAAACCAAAGATTGCTGAGCATACGCAGGCCAATGATCTCCAGTCGCACCATCTGGCAGTTTCTGAGATCTTTTCCATGCCCGATAAGCAGATATTCCTGCTCCGCCAGAAAGACACCGGCCCTTTTCTCCCTTGCGCGCAGAGAACGGGCTGGTTTTCCTTTTTCTTCCTGGATATAGATCTGTTCCCGCAGATCTTGGAACATTCCGGTGGCGTACTCCACTGTATAGACTCGGTCCAAGACCTTACGCGGTGCGTGCTCCAATGTCTGTCCGGCCCACTTTGACAATTCCGTCAGAGACAGTCCCGATCTGTCCGGACGCGGCAGCGTATGTGAAGGGAGGCTTTCGCGCATGCTATCACTGACCGCCGTCTCTTTTCCGACATATGAGGAGAGATCCGTGACGTAATCCTGCAATTCCCTCCAGAGTTTTCTCCAGGAGGATGTTTCGTTCTGTATCGGATGCAGTTCATAAGCCACATACAGATCTGTCCGATACTGCAGCAGTGCCTCAGCGGATGCAACATCAGCCGCATCACCCTCATCCAGCAGGTTGCTTAACGCTTGTTCCGCCTGGCTGATATATTGCAGATCTTCCGCCAGGATCTTCTGGATCTCCTGATCTTCCGTCTGCCCCGTATGTAAGGAAGCGAGCATCTTGCGGATCTCCGTTTTCTGATCCTCTGTCTCGGCCTTGCCCAGCATTTCTTCCAACTCAGGCCGTATCTTCCGTCCTTCCGCCTGCAGTTCGGTCCACGCTTCCAACGCTTCTTCCGTTACGTCGGCAAAACGTTCCGTACGCTCACGCCATGCTGCGACCGCAGACACCTTTTCCTGCGGATCCTCAGCCAGCAACTCTTGATACGACGCACGGCTCCATGTTTCATCCCAAAACTTTTTCACACAGACATCATCCTGTCCGCCATAGGCATCGACACCTTCCAGCGCTGTGATAAAGGCTGAAAAAAGCGCCGCATATTGCTCGATACATTCGTTGAGGCTGATCTCCTGATCGATCACTTTAGAAACATCACCGATCTCCTGGAATTGATCCAACAGATCCGAATACTGCTCGATCAAGCGCAGCGGCATCCTGTACTCCATAAATTCTCTGATCTGACCTTCAAAAACAGCTGTATCTGTCAGTTTGGCAGTGGATGTATATGTGATATCCCTCACATGCTCTGCTGCCAGGTTTTCCTGCAGAAAAAAAGTCAGATCTTCCTCGGCGGATGCATCTGAAAGCAGCGCGAACAATCCATATTCCCTGTACAGTTCATATACATATCCAGCCATGGTGCTTTTCGCGCATACATCCATGGCCTGCCTGCCGCGCACGCCTGCCATCAGTGTCTGACTGACCGTATAGATCACGATCATGAACAGGATCACGGCACTCATGATCATGCTGAAGAACACCGTCAGGCTTCCCGTTTTATTACTTGTGTATCTCGACTCAACCGCCTCCGAACCACTGGCCCTGCAAGAGCCCCGCTTCCTGTAAAGTTCCCGCGCATTCCCAGATCAGATCTGTGATCCTGCAGAACGCTTCTGCCTCGAGCCCATATCCACGCGCACATACATCGATCTCCATGGGAAAGAACAAAGAAAATGTACCCTGGACACGGATCTCTCGTGTCGGAAACATGAACCAATGCCCATGCTGTATCGTTATGTCTGCTCCTCTTGTCACCATGCTGTGCTTAAGGATCTGCCCGATATGAGCCCGGATGGTCTCATCCGGGACCTGTGCCCGGCCTGCAACGATCCCCTCATTACAGGCCGCCTGCACATGTTCCAATGTCAGGAAATATAAAGCATACTGCAGAAAGACCATCAACAGCAGAAAGATCAAGGGAAAGATCAACGCAGCTTCTACCGTTGCCGTCCCTTTCAGTTTCATTTCGCCAATGAGGCAGGGTCGAAGCCTGACCCTTGTGTTGAGATCGTTTTCAGCATGTTGCTGACAAAAGATACGATCGTATTCTTGAACAAAAGCGCCAGTGCGATCAGCACACAGACCAAAAGCACCAATTCCAGTGTTCCAAATCCATCCTGATCCTCGCACCAGGTGCGGATCCGGTCTAGAAACATCGAACATATAGCCATCATTGTTTTCCTCCCAACTAAACTGTCATCGTCATCAGCGCCGGGCTCAATACGATGATTATCACCACGATCAACATCATCATCAAAGGAAGCAGTAGCTTGGTATCTGCTTCTTCCGAGGCTTTCCTGGCCTGATTCTTTCGGATCTCCCAGGAGCGGTCATGCAGATCCTTCAAGTGCAGCAGCACATGCTCATCGCCTCGTTTCCAACTGGCGGCAAGGATCGATGCAAATTGACGGATCTCCCGGATCTTCAGATGCTCCGCCATAAGCCGGACCGCCTCGCCAAAGGAATAGCCGGTACGCATCCTGTTTTCTGCTCTCAGCATCTCTTCGTATAAAGGATCCTGTATGTGATCCCTTTTCTTCTTGCTCCGGTAATCGGCATCCATCTTCTCCCATGCTTTCATGATGCTCATACCTGAACCAAGCAGGATCATGAACTGGTTGAGCATGTCCGGATAACTGCGATAGATCCTTTGTCTTCGCTCCACAGTCTTTTGACGGATCTTATACTGATATAAAACGATCGGCAAGAATGGCAATAGACCCACCCATACATAATACATTTTCGGATCCGTAGGCTGTCTTTGCTCCACCGGCTTCCAGGTATAACGAACTCCGTCCCTGTCTTCCGCTGGAAGCGATAGTGCATCTTCGGTCACATACGCGCCATCCTCCATCCGCTCCAGCATATGCGAGACTTTTTCGTCCAGTGTTTCCTGCTTCGGATCGATATGCAACCGTATCTCAAATGCCCGCTCTTTCCCATAAGCAGATAATAAGACACGGATCTGTGTATCCACAGATGCTTTGATCTGCTCCCAGAGGATCGTTCCATGGGCATCGATCCAGGAAAGATCTTCTGGAAAGCAAAGGATCTGCACTGATGTCCCGTCCTCTGGCCAAGTCTCCCGCTGCAGATATTCTGTGTCGAAATACTGCCGCACTCGCCCTTCCGCAGCATCCATGATCCTTTTGATCTCAGCTTCCGATGGGGCTTTGGAAGGGATATGGATGCGGACTGTATCCTGTATCCGATCGTTTCCGTCCTTTGCCTCCAGTTCCATTACGACATTCCTGTCTTCAGCACCGAATTCTGGCCGAGCCAAAGATACGGTCTCTGTCGTTTCAGGCTGCAGCCGCTCCAGGCGCATGGCACCGAAGCATATGGTCGCAGCGACGACCATGCCGCAATACCATAATCCCCACCAGAATCGCACATAGGATCGCACTGCCTCTTCCGACTCCTGCTCTTCGAACAAAGTCCACGCCTTTTCTGACTGTACACGAACCGCCTGTCTGCGAACATATCTGCCCGGTAGGAATAAGCCAGCCGCGGCGATCAGTTGTGGCAAGCTTTTCGGCCTGCCACAGATCCACATGAGGAACAAGCTGCACCATCCCACCAGTATGATTCCGATCCAGATGCGCATAAATCCCTCCTATAAGGCAATATCCGCCATATGCTTCGCCACCAGGATACTGGCCATCGCCAACAGCAGGCAGATCGTCATGATCACCCGGCCTTGCAGGGTCACATACAAAGGCCGGACATAATCAGGCGATAGTGTTGCCAACATACCAATGACCAGCAGCGGCATCAGATTCATGATACGCTGCTCCGTCTTTTTTCTGGCCAGCAGGACTTCCAGCTCCTGTCGGATCTCGATCTTTTCCTGCAAAAGCTGCGCTGTGTTTTCTATGACTTGTGTCATATCACCTCGTGTGCGTTTTGCGACTGCAATGATCTCCGCAAAGCTTTGGATATCATCGGCTTCAGATTCCATAGCAAATTCCAAAAGTAGATCCTCCAGACGCCGATGCAGTTTCATCTGCGCCACCATGCTTTGGTATACCGGCGTCAAGATCCGATAGATCTCTGTATCCATATCCTGTGTCATCGTCTCGAAAGCACTCTCCAAAGACTGGCCAGCACGAAGTGCTGTAGACAAAGCATACAAGTTCTCTTTGAATTCCCAAAGGACCTTTTGCTTTTTCCGTTCTTTAAGATCCTTTCTTTTGTACAGCGGATACAGGACAGCGGCCGGGACCGCCCCAATAGCTGAGATCATCAGCTCTCCATAAAATACAGCCAGGATCAAGGCGCAGAAAAAGGCTCCCACGGTACCATACAGCAACCAATCCTTCCAGGTCAGTCGATACCGGATCCGGATTCTATTTCTGTTTGATTTTGACTTCATGCGCGGTTCGGATCAGTTGTTCCCCCTTTCTTACAAACAGCGGCTCCATGACGACATGGCCTTCCTGCATACCTTCCAACTGTACGATCTCCGTCAATTGCCTTCTACCGTCCGGCCTGTGCGTCAGATAGACCATCAGGTCGATGGCGGAAGCGATCTGTGCCCGGATCGCTTCGATCGGAAACAAAGCACCCTGCAGGACCATGCTTTCGATACGAGAGATCATGTCTGCGCAGGAATTAGCATGTCCGGTGCTCAAGGAGCCATCATGCCCGGTATTCATAGCCTGCAGCATATCAATAGCCTCCGCACCTCGGATCTCTCCCACGATGATCCTGTTAGGCCGCATGCGCAGACTGGTACGGATCAGATCACGGATCGTGATCTCGCCCTTACCTTCGACCCCCGCTTTCCTTGTTTCCAACGTTACCAGATTTTCAAGGCCTGTCAGTTTAAGTTCAGCCGCATCCTCGATCGTTATGATCCGCTCTTCCTTAGGGATAAAACCTGACAGAATATTCAGGAACGTCGTTTTTCCTGAAGCAGTACCTCCACAAATGAAGATATTATATCGTTCTCGGACACGTTCCTTCAGAAACTCCGCCGCTTCCTGTGTCAAGGTACCCCAGGCGATCAGTTCATCCATCGTGATCGGATCCTCCCGGAATTTGCGGATCGTCAAGATCGGACCATTCAAGGCCACCGGCGGCAGGACCGCATTGACACGGGAACCGTCTGTCAGACGCGCATCCACGATAGGATTGGACTCGTTGACGGTACGGTTCACCGTGCCTACGATCTGCTGAATCACATCTTCCAGCCGGGTCACGGATTCGAACACCGTTTCGGTCCGATACAGGCGGCCATCTTTTTCGATGAAGATGTGATCCGGTCCATTGACCATGATCTCCGTGATCTCCGGATCCTCCAGGTAGGGCTGCAGTACATCCAGCCGACGCATGGCATGAAAGATCCGGCGGCCGATGGAAACCCGATCCCGCACATTGGTATAATCCTCGTGCGCTTCCTTGGCCAGCACATGATAGATCGTCTGCTCCACATCCGCGTCCGTATACTCCTGCCGCACGGGCATCGCGCTTTGGACCTTCTGTTTCAGAGCCACATATTGACTGGTATCATGTTCCGGCAAGACGTTCGACCTCCCGCAGCAGAGCACCTGCTTTTTTGTACCATTCCGAATTCTGCTGGATCCATTTCAGTCCTTCCTTCTCCTGAAACAGGTCCTTCTCCCAAGGCAGATCCCACAGATCCTGCGTTTTCCTTTCCTTGGCTCCCGCCCCGATCCGCACATGCACACAATGCGCATCCTGCAGGATCTCCTCCTTATGCTTGCGCCGCAATACAGAGACCAGATCTTCCCATTTGGCTCGGCCTGATGTATTACCCGCCCGGATCCAGACGCGTGCATCGCAATATGTAAGAACCGTCATCTGAAATGGCGTCAAGCATGTATCCAGGTCGCATACCACGTAGTCAAAGGCCTGTCGCAGCACGGCCAAAAGCTGCCGTTGCTCCTCCGGTTCGAGGACCAACAGATCCTCTCCCCCATTGCACGGCTCAATAAAGAACATTTTCCGGGTCTGCACTGTCGTCATGTCCTCAAGGCAGCGTGCCGCTTCCTCCGGCGCCAACGTGTCCAAAAGCATGTTGTACAGGAAATCCGAAAGGTTATAGGCTGCATCCGAGCGGAAGAATTGCCGCCACGCGGAGATACTTTCCAGATCCAGATACAGTACCTTTTTACCCTTGGCCGCCAGAAGATCCGCCAGCGTCATAGCAAGCACGGTCGTACCTGCTCCGCCAGAAGGCGCGTACACTGCCAGGATCTTTCCTCCTTCTCCCTGCCTGTCATTCCGCTTTTGATATACAGGAGATTGCTGATCCGGGCGGCTGTGCACCAAGCGACTGGAACCAGAACTTTGCTCTTTGATCCGTGCCGCCTGTTCCAGACATTGAGACAAAATCTTCGGCCCGCTGATATACGGGTCGACCCGCGGTCCGTCCCAATCAAGACGGACGGCTTCTTCCTGTGTTCCCATAAAGATCGCATTGCCGGTTTCCGTCTGGATCCTTTCGGTATCTGTCAACAGGATCTCCATACGTTCAGGCACCGCCCTCTCTTCGATACAACGCGCCTCCATACGGGCTCCGCCTTTCGTGTTCAAATATCGGCAGATCCGTGCGCCATATTCCGGATCCTTCAGACAGATAGCCAGTTGGATCTTCATGCATCCACCCCTTTCTTTTATGGACGAACATTTCTCATTTTGCAGATGATACCGGACTCGGTTTGATTTGTTCATCCTGGCACGCATTATACCTTGCGGTCTCTGCCGGATGCAATTTTACGGCGTTTATTCCATTTTTCTTCTTTACTTGTCTTTTTCTGCATAAAAACCATGTGCGGAGATCTGCGTCAGGATCCTCCTGTTTTCAAGGCAAAAAAACATATGTGCGCAGATGCGTTTCTCTCCTGCACAGGCTCTTTCAAAACGGGTCCAGACAAAAAAACACCCCGGCAGAACCGGGGTCCACAAATCCGAAAACCAGCATCTCCGTCCAGTCGAGCTGGTATCTGCGATTATATCCACTTCTGATGGACAGGTCTTTTTTTCTCCTTTTATTTCTCAATTTATGCATTTTCTGCTTTTTCGGCATAAAAACAGCCGGAGCCCGATATTGAACTCCGGCTGGAAGGAAAATCCCTTATTTCTGCCCATAATAGGCATGTGCGCCATGTTTGCGGAGGTAGTGTTTATCTAACAGGGCTTGCTGCATGCCCGCCTGCTCGATCTCTGTTCCCACACTTCTGAGCGCCGCGGTATGATAAGCCATCATGGCCAACTGCTCCAACACGACCGCATGATAGACGGCATCATCCGCATCTTTGCCCCAAGTGAAGGGTCCATGCTCCCGGACCAGCACCGCCGGCACCTGCATGGGATCGATCCCCTTTTCCTCGAACGTCTCTACGATGACTTTACCGGTATTGAGTTCATACTGCCCTTCATTCTCGCCGCCGATCTCTTCCGGCTTCATGAAACGTGTGCAAGGGATCGTACCGTAGAAATAATCTGCATGCGTCGTTCCCAGCGCCGGGATCCCCAGACCTGCCTGCGCAAAGATCACAGCCCATGTGGAATGCGTATGCACAACACCGCCGGTCTCAGGGAAGGAGCGATAGATCTCCAGATGTGTATCTGTATCTGAAGACGGGCGGTATTTTCCTTCCACCACGTTGCCCTCCAGATCCAGCACGACCAGATCCTCCGGTTTCAAAACATCATAATCCACACCTGACGGTTTGATGACCACCAGGCCAGTCTCCGGATCCTTACCGCTGACGTTGCCCCAAGTGTACAGGACCAGGCCACGGCGCACCAGTTCCAGATTCGCGTTCCATACTTGTTCACGCAGTTGCTCCAGCATAGTATGCCTCTCTTTCCGGTTCTTATGAAATCGTTGTACGCTTCAACAGCACTTGTTTATAGATGCGACGCCATATTGAAGCGGTCATGGATCGCTTCCATCGCCAAAGCAACATTACGCTCCGCGATCAGAACCGAGATCTTGATCTCGGACGTGGAGATCATGTGGATGTTCACACCCGCATTATAGAGCGCCTCAAACATGCGGCTCGCAACACCGGGATTGGAGATCATGCCCGCACCAACGATGGAGATCTTGGCGAACTGATCACTGTACTTGATATCCTGGGCGCCCAGCATCTCTTTATTCTCTTCCAGGACACGGCGTGTATCCTCCAGATCATCACGGGAGATCGTAAAGGAAATGTCCTTGGAACCTTCACGGCCGATAGACTGCAGGATGATATCGACGTTGATATTATTTCTGGAAAGCAGATCGAACAGACGGAACGCCTTACCCGGCACATCATCAAATCCGATCACAGAGACACGTGCTATATTCTTATCGACCGCGATACCGGTGATCAACAATCTTTCCACCTTGGTTTCCTCCTTGACCAGAGTCCCTTCTGCCTTCGTCATGCTGGAAAGCACTTCCAGGACCACATTATAACGTTTTGCCATTTCTACGGAACGATTATGCAGGACCTTTGCGCCCATGGACGCCAGCTCCAGCATTTCATCGTAACTGATCTCTTTCAATTTGCGGGCATCTTTGACGATACGCGGATCCGCCGTATAGATCCCTTCGACGTCGGTATAGATCTGGCAGCGGTCCGCATGCAGCGTTGCCGCCAGTGCAACGGCCGTCGTATCGGAACCACCGCGGCCCAGCGTCGTATAGTCCTCATACCGATTGACACCCTGGAAGCCTGTCACGATCACGATATTACCGTGCTCCAGTTCCATCTTCAAACGTTCGGTATTGATGTTCTTCAGGCGGGCATTGCCGTAGACCCGCGTCGTGTTCATCGCGATCTGGAACGCGTTCAGCGACACAGCCTTATATCCCATTTCCTGCAGGGCGAGCGCCATCAGCGCTACAGACTGCTGCTCACCTGTCGTGATCAGCATATCCAGCTCCCTCTTGCTTGGATTATGGTTCAGTTCTCTCGCTTTTGCGATCAGATGATCCGTGGTCTTGCCCTGCGCCGACAGGACAACGACCACTTGGTTTCCTTTATCTACATCCTCCGTGATCAGTTCCGCAACGTGACGGACACGCTCAGCATCCGCCACGGAACTGCCGCCGAATTTCTTAACGATCAGCACCTTGCTATGCTCCTTTACACTTGATCGGTCCAACAGACCGGTTCAAAGATCTTTCTTTTTCGGTCGTTCAACGCGACCAGAACGTCGGATACGACCGCGCTTGCAGTCGCCTCGCTGCCGGCGCCTTGCCCCTGCAGTAAAATGTCGCCTACCATATTGCCATGGATCAGGACCGCATTATACACGTCCTTGACCTGCGCCAACGGATGATCCTGGGCGACCGCTTCCGGTCCAACTTTCGCGTCCACCTCATGGCCGCAAATGGTGACCCGGGCGATCAAGCGGATCTTCTTTCCCTCTGCTTTGGCAGCGTCGATCTGCGCAGCCGTAACATGGCTGATCCCCACCGTGGGGATATCTTCATAATGCACTGTATGCCCACTGATCATGGAAGCGATGATCGCCAGTTTCCGGCATGAATCGATCCCTTCCACGTCGGCCTCCGGGTCGCGCTCGGCGTATCCTTTGACCTGGGCTTCCGCAAGCGCAGCGTCATAACTCAGCCCCTGCTCCATGCGGGACAGGATATAATTGGTCGTCCCGTTGAAGACACCTTCTACAGAAAGGATCTTCTCCTGTGCCAGGCTGTGCCGGATGGTCCGAAGGACCGGGATCCCGCCGCACACACTGGCTTCAAAGAAAAAGTCGGTCTGATGGTCGGCAGCGGTCCTCATGAGCTCCGCACCGTACGCTGCGACGAGCGCTTTATTGGACGTAGCCACACACTTGCCCGCAGACAGCGCTTTATGTACGAACTCATACGCCGGATGCAGCCCGCCCATACATTCTATGACGGCGTCGACCTGAGGATCGTTCACGATGTCATCGATCTCTCTTGTCAGCACACGGCTGACAGGATGGTCCCCAAAGGTCCGCAGATCCAGCACATAGGCCGTCTCGACCGGTTCTCCCAGATATCGTTGTATTTGATCCTGATTCTCCGTCAGGACTTTCCAGACGCCTGACCCGACGGTACCGAATCCGAGGATGGCAGCTTTCATGAATGGTTTCTCTCCTTTATTCACGTGCGACGATTTTGATCTCATGGATGCCGTTCACCTGCCGCATCGCTTCGACCAGATCTCCCAGGCAGACAGAATCCTCTTTCAGCTCGATGCTGAGAGAAATATCCGCAAGACCATTGATAGGGATCGATTGATGAATGGTCAGGATGTTGGCCCGTCCCTCTCCCACGACGGTCAGCAGCTGCGACAGCACACCGGGTTCATCTTCCAATGTACAAGACAATGTGACGATCTTCTTGCTCGTAGTGTCCGTGAACGGTTCGATCATGTCTTTGTATTTATAGAACGAACTGCGGCTGATATTCAGAAGCTTGGCCGCCTCCTGAACACTTGCTGCTTCGCCCGTTGCAAGCATCCTTTTCGCTTCCACAACCTTGACGTAGACGTCGGGCAATGCTCTGCGGTCTACAATGAAATACTCGACCTGATAAGACATGTGATTCTCCTTCAAAATTTAACACATGTTCAGCTCCGGAACTGTCCACTCCCAGCCGACATGTGTACATGCGTCATATAATATATCACATTTTGCATGTATCGTCAACGTTTTTTCTACTGTCGCGGCCGGTTCTTTTCTCTCTGCGCGATCAAAGAAAAAAGCGCTTCCCTCCGCCCGAAAAGAGCTTTCAGGAAGCGCATATGCTTTTTGGCTTACTCGCCGCCGTTCAAGCAGACGTCAAGCTGGTCCAGGATATCCTGGAACTGCGTATAGGCGCAGGCGAACCACGTCTTGTCACCGACTTTGGTCACATAATAGAATTCTCCGGCACGATAGTAAGTGATCTCATGCGTACTTCCATCCAGGAAGACATATTCGATCTTCAGGGTATCGTTCTCATCGATCTCAGGATCTTCTCCATAGATCTCATAGTCGGACATGATGCCGATCAAAGTCGTATACAATCCGCGGAAGGCCTTTTCTTCGATCAACTGACCATTGATCTTGAAGACCTGATCCTGCACTTTGTTACCATCCTCATCGACGGTTGCTTCACCGCGCTTGAATTCCAGATCATAGGTCTGACCCTGGATCGTGAACTTCATGGACTCCACATTGTCGATGTTGTTCATATACAGGACACGCTGCACGTACATGTACGGGTCGAATTCGAACTTGTCGACCTCACTCTTCGGCACGCCCAGGACATCGTCGGACTTAGCGAAACGGAAGTATACCATCTGCTTGCCTTCTTCATTCGTATACTCGTTTCCGAAGGTGTACTCATTGGTCGTATACAGGTAGTGCATGCCCGTCTCTTCGTCCAGGATGAAGTCGTCTTTCGTAAGCGTGGTGTCGTAACCGGCATCGATGGCATCCATGAATTCGCTCATTTCTGTTTCCGTAACTTCTGTACGGAACGTCAGGACGACATGATGGACCGGTTTCTCACCAAGGCCGTACTTATCCAGATCCGTGGCATGATCCTCGATCTGCTCTTCCGGCAAGATCGTATCCGGCATGGCCTGGAAGATATCTGCCAGGTTGCCTGTGACGAAGAACTGCTTGTCATATGCGAAGTTCTCACCGTAAGACATCTTCATGACGCCGGCGTTATAGTATTCGAGGGTATCACCTTTGTCGTTGATGCCGGCATAAGTAAGTTCGGTGTTGCGTCCATCCGCGTTCTCGATCAGCAGATAATAGATCTCACTGGCTTCTTTATGGATATCCAACGAATTGATGAACCGCAGGTTCCTGGTGGTGAAGGTGGCGGTATTGCCCGCGTTGCGGCCCAATGTATAGATCGCATTGTCCCCTTCGACCATGCCATAGTAATACTGACCGTCCGCCGTCCGGTTGCCCACGTAGATCGTCTCACTGGTGCCATCTTTGAAGGTTGCAGAAATGGTGGAGATAGGCTCGGCCAGACCAAAGTCCTCCAGATTGCGCTCATTGGCCACCGCGTCCGGATCCGCCATACGATTGGCGAACAGCGACGTGGTGAGTTCGAGCGTATTATTGACACTAGTATGATCCAGCGTCCATTCCTCATGTCCCTCGATCGTCCAGTGGAAATCAGGATCGTTCTCTTTTTCTTCCGTATAATTGATCGTGAAATCGTCCAGCGCGTTCTTGATGTGGACCGACTGCACGTCGTCTACGGTAAAATCCAGCACATGGCCGTATCCCTGATAGGAAGAATCCGATTCGACCTCCTGCCCGTCTTTGCTCTCCTCGACGGGTTTGTTCTTCTGGATATAGGAGATGACCGTATAACTCACGATCACCAGGACCAAAGCAACACAGAGAAGGATCAGTTTCTTACTGCGCTTCATAGTTTCTTCCTCCGCATCCAGATGAAGACGCCGATGCCGATGATGATCAGCGGGATCACTACGACGAAGATGATACCGCCGGTGATCGCGACACGCATGGTATTGAGCAGGTTTTCACTGGAGAATTCCTTCGGAGGGATGTACAGCGTCGATACCTGATCCTGCATGTAGCTGCAGATGTTCAGGAACAGCTGATAGTTGCCGTTGGTCACCAGACCGGAGGCCGCTTCATAGTCGATGAAGGAAGAGGAACCGATCACACAGAGTTCCGCTGTAGCAACGTTGTTGCCGAGCTGTTCCTGCTCGACCGCCATCATGATCAGGTTGAACGGGCCCTTCTCATCTCCCTCTTCATAAGCGAGCATGGAATTGCCTTCTGCCTTGATCAGTGCACCTTCAGATGTATACAGCAGTGTGGTGAGCTTGGTCAGACGGTTGCGGTCCGCGCTTTCCTTGATGGAAGCAGGCGCCAGGAGCAGCAGCTGCGTATTGCTCTGCAGGTTCTGGATGATCTCCGTCATATCGTCTTCTGTCTGCATATTCGGGATGATCAGCTGCGGATAAGAATAGTAATGCGCATCGTCGGTCTCAATGATGAAACCGCTGCGGTCGACAGACATACCGAAGCGCGCCAGCAGACGGTCGAAATTCTTCATTTCCGGCAGATTGTACTCGAACATGAAGATCAGACGTCCGCCATGCTCCATGTAATCCAGGAGTGTATCATATTCCATATCGGTGATGTCGGTCTTAGGATTGTTGATGAGGATCGTGTTATAGTTTTCCGGGCTGATCTCGTCACCGGATACCATGTTCAGAGAATACACGTCGAAGTTGGAGGTATTCAGATATCCCGTCACACGATCATCCAGCGTCGTTTCCCCATGTCCGACCAACTGATACAAAGCCGGCGTCTTCTCGGACGTGACGTACTGCACAGCGCCGGTGATGGCCGATTCCGCGTTCCATCCGGATACACGGTAGCCGTTCTTCGAAGACTGATCATAGGAGAACTGCAGCATGTCCGCCAGCGCAAGGATCTTATAACGGCCCGTCTCCTTGTTCGTAACAACGACGTTGCCGCTGGTGATGGTCTCATTCGGGCCCTTCAGGAACTGATTGGCAAAGGCCGGATCTCCTACCGGGTCCTTCAATTCGAAATGCAGGTGCTTGTTCAGCGCTTCATACCGTTCCAGGAAATTGACGACCATGGAGTTGTAAGTGCTGGTCTCTTCACCGGATACATAGAAACCATAGATATCCACGTCCTGATCCAGTTCGTCCAGGATCTCCATCGTCTCGTCAGAAACAGTATATAATTCCTCTTGGGTCAGGTCGATCGTCAGGTTCAGTTTTTCGAACAGCAGGTTGACCACGACCAGGATCACAACGCAGATCACGGTCACGATGGCCGCGTATCCGCCATATTTCAGATTCTTATTGCGTCTTGCCGCGTTTTTAAAATCCAGTTTAGCCATGACAGGTCCCCCTTAACTCCAACGTCTTTTCTCGATGCGCTGTACCGTCAGGAAGACGAACAGGATGGACAAAGAGACATAGAACAGAATGTGGGCAAACGTAAAGATGCCGGAATAGAAGTCGGCATAACGAGCCGTGATGCTGATCCAGTTCAGCGTTTTCGAGACCAGGCCATTATAAACGGACGGCTTCAGGAAATACAGAGCGACCAGGGCACCAAGACCGATGACGCCGACCGTCGCGGACAGATAAACGTCCTTGATGGCACGATACAGGAACCAGACCAGGACCGCCAGGCAGACGATGCACATACCGACTGCGAACGTGATGGTAGAAGGCAGCATGTCGCCGATGCCTCTGGCGATGAACATCAGCAGGAAGACTGCTATGGACACGACCAACGCAACGATGGGGTTATTGGTGCAGGCAGAGATGAACATGCCGATGGAAATGAAGGCAATGCCCATCAGATACAGCGCGATATAGGCACCGACCACACGCGGGACCGGCAGATTGCCGCCCAGGCCGACGATGGTCAACGGCTGCGGGAAGGTCAGCACGACAGTGATGGTGAAGACCGTAAGGGCTGCAAGGAACTTGCCGACCACGATCTGACCGGTGCTGACAGGCGCTGTAAACAGCATCTGATCGGTCTTGCTCTTGAGCTCATCCGCGAACAGACGCATGGTCAGGACCGGCATCGCGAACAGGATCAGCGTGGTCACGTTCGACAGCACATAGGAGTAGTCGACATAGCCGGCGTACAGGTTGTACAGGAAGAAGTAAAAACCGAAGATCACGAGCATCATGGCGATGTAGATATAGCCCAGTGTGCTGGTGAAATAGGAGCGCAGCTCCTTGAGATAAACTGCTTTCATGTCCTTTTACGCCTCTCTTTCCCCGGTGATCTGCAGGAAGATGTCTTCCAGCGTCATTTCCGAAATGTTCATCTGCAGGATCGGGAAGTGATTGCTGCTGCAAAGTTCAAAGACCTGCTCGCGCACATCGGCCTCGTCCTCGGTCTCGACCTGGATATCGATCGAACCTTCCTCACGGATGCGCGTGATATCCACACCGGTGATGCCCGGGATCTCTTTCAGGCCGCTGACGATCTCCGCGCGCGGGCCTTTGATGCGCAGTTCCAGTTTGTTGTTGCGCATGATCCGCTGAGACAGTGCTTCCGGCGTGTCGATCGCGATGATGCGGCCATGATTGATGATGATGACCTTATCGCACACCGCCTGGATCTCCTGCATGATATGAGAGCTGATGATGATGGTATGGTTCTTGCTCAGCGAACGGATGAGATCACGGAACTCGGTGATCTGTTTGGGATCCAGGCCGGCCGTAGGCTCGTCCAGGATCAGGACATCCGGATCGCCCGCCAGGGCGGCCGCCAGTCCGACACGCTGCTTGTAACCCTTGGAAAGATTGGTGATGAGGCGGTTCTGCATGTCCTTGATGCGGCATTCCTTCAGCAGCTTCTCCACATGCTCTTTGCGGTCTCTCGCCGGTACTTTTTTAAGAGCGCAGGCAAACTGCAGATACTCGTTCACCGTCATTTCCGGATACAAAGGCGGGACTTCCGGCAGGTATCCGATCTTCATTTTGGCATGGACCGGATCCTCCAGGATATCGATCCCGTCGATCATGATCTCGCCCTCCGTAGAAGACAAGTATCCGGTCAGCATATTCATAGTCGTAGTTTTTCCGGCACCGTTCGGTCCCAGAAAACCAACGATCTCACCGTCATTGACCGTAAAAGTGCTGTTATCGACAGCCAGATGGTCGCCATATCGTTTGGTGAGGTTTTTTACTTCTATCAAGGTGTTCTCCTCCTTAACACATTGTCAGCATGATGCACTAAAACAATATATTCTATAATTATGAATAATTTGTGAACATACTTTGAAAATATATGCTCAGAACAAACTCATCTGGTCTGTTTCCGGCAGACCGTCCAGGAAGCCGTGCTGTTTCATGAGATCTACGATCGTACGGCTGACTTTGGTACGCGCCAGAAGATCCTCGATCGTCGTGAATTCCCCGTCTTTCCGAGCTTCCACGATGCTCTCCGCGGCCGTGAGGCCCATGCCCGAAATGGAATTGAACGGCGGCAGGAGCTTCTTGTCCTCCGTGATGATGAAATGCGTACTGTCGGACTTATACAAGTCGATGGGCACGAATTCCAGACCGCGGCAGTACATTTCCACGACCAGTTCCAGGATCGTGCGGATCTCTTTGTCTTTGGCCGTCGTATCCTTCTTGTCCTTGGCATCGATCTCCCGGATAGCCTCTCTGGCCCGTTCCAGCCCGTTGCACATCAGGTCGTAATCGAACCCATCGGCGCGGACCGTGTAATAGGCTGCATAGTAGGCTTCTTTATAGAAGACCTTGTAGTAAGCCACACGCAGACTCATCGTAACGTACGCGGCCGCATGTGCTTTCGGGAACATGTACTTGATCTTCTTACAGGAACCGATGTACCATTCCGGCACGTCATGTGCCCGCATGTCTTCTTCCCATTGGGGCGTCAGGCCTTTGCCCTTACGCACGGACTCCATGATCTTGAACGATTCCAGACTGTCCATGTTTTTGTGGATCAGATACGTCATGATATCGTCACGCGTACAAATGCATTCGGAAATACCGACGATGCCTTGATCGATCAAATCCTTGGCATTGTTGTTCCAGACGTCGGTACCATGGGACAGACCGGAAATGCGGACCAGGTCCGAAAACGCTTTCGGCTTGGTATCGACCAGCATCTGCCGGACGAATTGCGTACCGAACTCCGGGATACCGAACGTACCGACCGGAGAGTTGATCTCCTCCGGTGTCACACCCAGCGCCTCCGTACCCAGGAACAACGACATGACCTCTTTATTGTCCAATGGGATCTCCGTCGCGGGCAGTCCTGTCAGATCCTCAAGCATACGGATCATCGTAGGATCGTCATGGCCCAGAATATCCATCTTCAAAAGACGGCCTTTGATCTGATGATAATCAAAGTGGGTCGTGACGATGTCGGTCGTCATATCATTGGCCGGGTGCTGCACGGGACTGAACTGATAGATACTATAGCCTTTCGGTACGATCATCTGGCCGCCGGGGTGCTGTCCCGTCGTGCGCTTGACGCCGGTGCACCCTGCCACCAGGCGGTTGATCTCCGCGGTGTTGACCGTCAGATGGTGGTCCGTCATATATTTCTTGACGTAGCCGTAGGCTGTTTTCTCCGCAAGCGTACCCATCGTTCCGGCGCGGAAGACCTGCCCTTTTCCGAACAGTTCTTCGGTATACGCCCATGCGTGGGGCTGGTACTCACCGGAGAAATTCAGGTCGATATCCGGTTCCTTGTCCCCATCGAAGCCCAGGAAGGTTTCGAATGGGATCTCCTGCCCTTGCTTGACGAGCATCTCTCCGCATACCGGGCATACTTTGTCAGGCAGGTCGAAGCCGGACAGACCGGCAGCCGCACGGATCTCCGGAGAGTCGAATTCATTATACTGACACTTCTTGCAGTAATAGTGCGGCGGCAGCGGGTTGACTTCCGTGATACCGGCCATCGTCGCCGCGAAGGAAGAGCCGACAGATCCTCGGGATCCGACCAGATACCCATCGGCGTTGGACTTCCAGACCAGACGCTGCGCAAAGATGTACAAACTAGCGAAACCGTTCTTGATGATGGACGTAAGCTCCCGGTCCAGACGGTCCTCTACGACCTTGGGCAGCGGATCCCCATACATGCTCTTCGCCTTCTTGTACGAGATCTCCTGCAGTTCCTCGATCGCATTGGGGATCTCCGGCGTATAGGTGCCATCCGGGATCGGTTTGACCCAATCGATACTGTCCGCGATCTTCCGCGGCGTTTCTATGACGACTTCTCTGGCCTTCTCCGGGCCAAGATAACTGAACTCTTCCAGCATTTCTTCCGTGGTACGGAAGTACAGCGGCGCTTGCTGATCCGCATCTTCGAAGCCCTTGCCGAACATAAGGATCCGGCGATAGACCTCATCTTCCGGTTCCAGGAAATGCACGTCGCAGGTCGCCGCGACGGGCTTGCCATACTGCTCGCCCAAGGCGACGATCTTGCGGTTCAGGTCACGCAGACCTTCTTCATCCGGCACGGTGCCCTCACGCACCAGGAACGCGTTGTTTCCGATGGGCTGGATCTCCAGATAATCGTAGAAATTGACCAGCCGCTCGATGACTTCCGGAGATTCCTGCTCCAGGACCGCGCGGAACAGTTCGCCCGCTTCACAGGCAGAACCGATCAGCAGCCCTTCTCGCAAACGCAGGAATTCACTCTTGGGGATACGCGGCTGACGGTAATAGTAATTCAGATGGGACAGCGAAATGAGCTCGTACAGGTTCCGCATGCCGGCCTGGCTCTGTACCAGGATGACGGCGTGGTGGGAACGAAGCCTCTTGATGTCCGTATGATCGTGGATGTATGTATTGATCCCGTCCAGGCGGGTCAGACCCTGCTCCTGGAGCTCTGCGATCATGTGCAGGAAGATCTCCGCCGTTGCTTCTGCATCGTCGACCGCGCGGTGATGATGCTCCAGAGAGACTTCCAGATGTTTGGCCACAGAATCCAACGTGTAGCGGCGCAGCGTATACATACCACGGGCCAGGACCAGCGTATCCATGATGGTATTAGGCACAGCTCCCATACCGATACGCTCCGCCCAGATCTTTACAAATCCGGTGTCGAACATCGCATTGTGCGCCACCAGGACCGAATCTCCGACCCATGCCAGGAAATCGCGCAGGACGATCTCGATCGGGTCCGCATCCTGCACGTCTGCGTCCGTGATGGACGTAAGTTCTGTGATCTGCTCAGGGATCGGGATCCCAGGATTTATAAAGCGGCTGAAGCGATCGGTGATCAACCCATTCTCGACCCGGACCGCACCGATCTCGATGATATGATCGGATTCTTTGTGGATACCGGTGGTCTCGATATCAAATACCGTGAAAGTATCGGAGAAGTCCTGGCCCTGCCCATCGATGACCGCTTCCATCAGGTCATCGACCAAGTACGCTTCCACGCCATACAGCACCTTGATCTTATCGCCGGCGGCCGTCATCGCATCCGGGAAACCCTGTACGACGCCATGGTCCGTGATGGCAACGGCCGGGTGGCCCCAGGCGATGGCCTGTTTGACCAAAGCCGTCGGGGAATCTACCGCGTCCATTTCACTGATCTGCGTATGCGCATGCAGTTCGACACGTTTTTCTTCCGCGTGATCCTCGCGCAGCACACGGATCTGCCCATTTTCCGGCAGCGCCGCGGTGGCTGTGAGCATCTTTTCATGGGCGAATTCATCCTCCTGGATCTCGCCCTGCACCCGCAGCTGCTTTCCTTTTTTGAAACAGCCCTTCTTGGCTTTATAGGTATCCGCGTCCAGCATCATCTTGACCGGGATCGAACCTGTATAATCGGTCAGATCGACTCGCATCATGACGGCGCCGGAACGCAGTTCTTTTTCCTCAGACGTTATGATGTCACCATGGATGATCACAGTGCCCGTGGTGTTTTCGATATTCCGGATCGGCCGCACCGCTCCACTGAACGGTGTACCGATGATCATCTGTTCCGCCGCTTCCTTGACAGCAGGATCCACCGCCAGTTCCTCAGCGCAGATCGTGATGTGATTGGCCATCAGAACCCAATCATGCAGGAAGGAATCCTCCTTGACCGCACCCTTGACCGCAATGGTCTGCCCGCTCTTGAGCCGGGATTCGATGGTCTTCTGGAACACATCCTGCGCGATGAATGCCTTGGCCGTGACGGAACGCTCATAATCGGTCAAGGTCATGGTCAAAATGATCTTGCCGCCCTTGATCTCATGGGTGGACGTAGAACGCAGGATGCCCCGCAGGATAACACCTTTGGCCTCGTGATCGCAGAAGCTCAAGGGTTTTTCCGGTCCCTGGATCGGTTTGCCCAGGAGCACCTGATCGGTACCGGTCTCCACCGGATCCTCCCATGGCAGGTCGACTTCCTCATCCTGCGCGGTCTCCGCTTCTTCCTGCTGCACACGCATCATGCCGCGGCGGATCATGGAAGCCTCTTTATCTACAGCTTTTTCCGCGGCAGCAGCCCGTTCTTCCTGCGTCAGCGCACAAGAAATGAACCGCACGGCCATATGGCGCCCGGTTTCTTCCTCGATCTGCTCTTCCAGCAGTTTTTCCGCCTTTTTTTCTTTGATCAGAGATTCCGCCGACTCCGGGATCCGGATATGGATCACATCCCCGTCCCGCTCCCATGCACTATCCTCAAGGAAACGGCCGAGGATCGGCGATTCTTCCGCTATATGTTCCTGGATATGACTGCGGTATTCCTCGAATCCTTCCTCCAGATCCACAGTAGGATAATGGATGTGGATATCGATGTGCATCCGCTGCCGGAGATAGGCATCCAGACTTTCCCGGATGTCTTCTTCCAATGCCGGCGGCATCAACTGCCGTACCGACATGTGCACAGATACCGTCATCTGCTCCTTGGAGATCGTCACTCGGTCGACTGTGGCTCCATCCAGCAGTTCCTCGCAGTCCCGCCCGTCAAAGGCGCCGGGAAAAACATCAAAGAGTGTCCGCTGCACTCCTTCCATCAATGCCTCCTATGATCAACTCTCCTGCCGGATCAGCTGCATCAGTGCGTCCAGCAGCTGATCTTCAGGTACTTTCCTGAGGACCTTGCCCTTTTTGAACAACAGGCCTTCACCTTCGCCCCCGGCGATGCCGTAATCCGCCTCTCTGGCCTCTCCCGGGCCATTGACGACGCAGCCCATGACCGCGACTTTGATTGGCCGGTCGATCTCGCGCAGCGCTTCTTCCGCACGCCCCGCCAAGCTGATCAGATCGATCTTCGTACGGCCGCAGGTGGGACAGGAGATGAGTTCCACACCGAACCTGCGCTCCCCGGAGAACGTCAGGATCTTCTTCGCAGCATAGATCTCCTCGACAGGATCGCCCGTCAAAGAGACGCGCAACGTATCGCCCAGGCGGGCATACAGAAGGATCCCCAGACCCATGGCCGATTTGATGGTGCCATCATGCACCGTTCCTGCTTCGGTGATCCCGATGTGCAGGGGGTAATCCCGCTGCTCCGCAAATAGGCGATGCGCATCCGCGCACAGCCGGATATTCGAAGCTTTCATGGACACGACTATCTGATCATAATCCAGATCCTCGATCAAGCGGACGCTCTTGAGCGCGCTTTCCGCCAGCGCTTCCGCCGTCGGACCGCCGTATCGTTCCAGCAGTTCCTTTTCCAAGGACCCTGCATTCACGCCGACGCGGATGGGGATCTGCCGTTCCCTGGCGGTCTCCACGACTTTACGGACCCGCTCCAGGGAGCCGATATTGCCCGGGTTGATGCGGATCTTATCCGCACCGTTCTCCATGGCAGCGATGGCCATGCGGTAATCAAAATGGATGTCCGCCACCAGCGGGATATGGATCTGACGGCGGATCTCACGGATGGCATCCGCCGACGCCTGATCCGGCACCGTCGAACGCACGATCTCGCAGCCGGCATCCTCCAGACGGAGGATCTGATCCACCGTAGCTTTGACGTCCGCCGTCGGTGTATTGGTCATGGACTGGATGCGGATCGGAGCACCGCCGCCAAGGCTGACCCCACCTACATTGATACGTCTTGTATCTTCATGTGTGAACATATTTGTCTTCCTTTACAGTAAATTATGGATATCGTTGATCGCAATCAGGACCATCAGCGCCATCAGCAGCAGAAATCCGATGGCGTAGATCGCGTTTTCTACTTTGGGATCCATCTTTTTGCCGCGGATCTTTTCGATGACCAGGAAGACGAGACGGCTGCCGTCCAGAGCCGGGATGGGGAACAGGTTCAGCACCCCCAGGTTGACCGACAGCAAGATGACCAGACTGCCCACGTTGCTCAGCGCGGCTAGAACGCTTTCCTGGATGCCTTCACGATAACTCTGCCCGATGACCGATACGATCCCGATCGGGCCGGAGACTTCACGCATGGCGACCTGTCCGGTGATGAGCTGCACGAAACTGCGTACCACCAGTTCGACGTCAAAGCACAGGTTCCAGAAGCTCTGGGAAATGACCTGTCCTATGTTCGGGTCCGTATTGGCACCCACCGCGAAACCCAATCGATATCTTCCGGCTGCTTCATCCATTTTGGGCTTTATGATGACTTCCTTCGTTTCTCCGAACGCGGAACGGACCGTCATCCTGACTTCATCGCCCGTATTCAGCGACATGACGTAGCTGAATTTCGTATAAAGATGGACGGTCTGCCCATTGATCGCAATGATCCGGTCCCCCGCTTCGATACCGGCTTCCGCAGCCGGATAATCCGCTTCGACGCTTTCGATCTTGGTATCGACGTAGCCGTAGGCACCGGTAAAGACCATCATCAGCGCCATGGCCAGCACAAAATTCATCAAAGGACCCGCAGCGACGATGGCCATACGCCTCCAGACACTGGCTTCGGAGAAGGAACCCGGTTCGTCAGAAGCTTCCTCCTCGCCGCGCATACGGCAGAAACCGCCGACCGGGAACAGCCGCCAAGCTACGAGCGTCCCCTTTTTCGACGTGCGGCCAAGGATCTTCGGTCCCATGCCGACCGCGAATTCTTCCACATAAACGCCGCACAAGCGTGCGGCTATGAAGTGGCCCCACTCGTGGACCACGATGATGATCA
This sequence comes from Clostridiales bacterium, assembly GCA_024689505.1. GTDB lineage: Bacteria > Bacillota > Clostridia > Lachnospirales > Bianqueaceae > RUG159. The sequence continues at coordinate 29,718 of JAILDJ010000271.1, read as the reverse complement.
TAAAGACTAGTATGGCAACGATGATACTGATGATACTCATTCCCTTCTATATGGAACGGCCGATCTCCAGCACGTCCTCCAGCGTATATACATCCGGGTGCGGCAAGGCATCATAGCGCTCCAGTGCTTCCTCCACCCGGGAGAAAATCTCGGTAAAGCCTATCGTCCCGGCAAGGAACTCTGCAACGGCTTTCTCGTTCGCCGCGTTGAAGACCGCCGGATACAAACCGCCTTTGATCAGCGCCTCACGCGCCAGGCGGATGGAGCGGAACACTTCTTCATCCGGCTTCTCGAACGTCAACGGGCTTTTCTGAAAAAGATCCAACGGCTCGACGGTCAATGCGCCGCGCACCGGATACTCCAGCGCTTCCTGGATGGGCAGCCGCATATCCGGCACACCCATCTGCGCGATCACAGAACCATTCGTGAATTCCACAGCGGAATGTACGATGCTCTGCGGATGGACCACCACTTCGATCTGCTCCGGTCGGACACCAAACAGCCATTTGGCCTCGATCATTTCCAGGCCTTTGTTCATCATGGTCGCCGAATCGATGGTGATCTTGGCACCCATGGACCAATTGGGGTGTTTCAGCGCCTGTTCCGGTCGTACAGGAACCAATTGTTCCCAGGTCCAGCCACGGAAAGGACCTCCGGATGCGGTCAGCAGGATGCGCCGGACCGTTTCGGGTCCACGTCCATCCAGGCACTGGAAGATCGCCGAATGCTCACTGTCTACCGGTAGGATCTGAACGCCTTCCTCCTGCGCCATCCGCATGATGAGCGCACCGGCGCACACCAGCGTCTCCTTGTTGGCCAGAGCGATCGTTTTATGACGGCGGATGGCTTCCACCGTGGGCTCCAGGCCGATCATACCGACCATAGCTGTCACGACCATGTCCGCTTCTTCCATTGCGCAGGCTTCCAAAAGGCCTGCCATGCCAGAGACGACCCGCACAGGCGTATCCTGCAGGCGGACACGCAGATCCGCAGCTGCCTTTTCATCATATACAGCCACGAGACGCGGCATGAATTCCCGCGTCTGCTCTTCCAGCAGCGGGATCCTCCCGCCGCCGGCTGCTAAAGCCTCAACTTTTGCACACTCCGGCTGATGCCGGATCACGTCCAGGGTCTGCGTACCAATGGATCCGGTCGATCCTAATAATACGATATGTCTCATACGTCCGCCTCAGATCAGCATCAGGACCAACGCGACGACCGTGCCGGACAGCAGGATACTGTCGAAACGATCCAGAATGCCGCCATGGCCGGGGATCAGATGCCCGAAGTCTTTGATGTCCATAAAACGCTTGATTGCAGAAGAAAACAGATCGCCGGTCTGCCCCAGGACCGCTCCGCATAAACCGACCGGGATCGCCAGCATCAGGATCTGCGCCGTATCCATTCCAAGCTGTCCGCGGACCAACATGCCGTAGACCACGCAAAGCACCGTCGCACCGATGACACCGCCGACCGCACCTTCGATCGTCTTGTTCGGGCTGAGCTTCGGTACCAGTTTGTGCTTACCGAACGCCCTTCCGCACAGATACGCAAACGTATCGCTGCCCCAGGCTGCCCAGAAGATGAACCACACATAGGTGAAGCCGTGATCCCTGCGGCGCACAAAGAACAGGAAGGAGAACAGGACCGCTACATAGACCGTTCCGCAGAATGTAAGGAACGCATCCTCAAAACGGCGTTCCGGATATGTGAAGACCGCGGCGATCATCAAAACAAGGAAGAAAACGATCAGGAACAAAAAGCCATAAGGCTGCTCCACCACCGCTTCCGGTCGGAAGAACAGGATGGCATAATAACCAACACAGGCAATATAACTGAGCCAGACGAAAGGCCTGTGCTCCGCCGAGATCGCTTTATGATACTCGTACAGGCCGATCAGGCTGAAAAGTAAAAGTGCCGCCAGCAGGACATACCCGCCGAAATACAGCAAGGCGAAAAGGATCACGATAAGGAAAAAACCACTGATCGTACGCGTCAACATATCATCTGCCTCCAAAACGGCGCTCCCGGCCCGCATAGGACAGGATCGCTTTTTTCAATTCATCGATGGTGAAATCCGGCCAGTAGACCTGCGCGAAGTAAAGCTCACTGTACGCGATCTGCCATGGCAGGAAATTGCTGATACGCTCTTCTCCACTGGTGCGGATCAACAGATCCGGATCCGGCAGATCCGCCGTATCCAGATAAGAAGAGAACAACGCCTCATCGATCATACCCGGATCCAGCAGTCCTTCTTTTGCTTCCTGCGCTACCCGGCGCACCGCCCTGACGATCTCGTCCCGGCCACCATAGTTGATAGCAAACGTCAGATTGAACCGGTCCAGATGTGCCGTATCTTCTTCCACTTCCCGGATCAGCACTTGCAGCTCCGGATCGAGCCTGCTTTTATCTCCGATGACACGGATGCGGGTCCGGCGTGCAATGGCATCTTTTTTATTGCGGATCAAATATCGCTTCATCAAAGACATGAGATAGGATACCTCATCCTCGGCGCGCTTCCAGTTCTCAGTAGAAAACGCATAGACCGTCAGATACTTCGCACCGATCTCCGTCAACGCATCGTTGATGGTCTCGACGTTATCGGCACCGGCCTTATGCCCCTGGCTGCGCAGTTTGCCATTGGCCTTGGCCCATCGGCCGTTTCCATCCAGAATGATCGCCACATGCCGCGGGATCTGTTCCGGACGCAGATCTTCGAATGTCATAGGATCTCCTCCATCTGATGATAAGATTTCAGGCTGTTAGGCGCACGAAAGGCCGCTTCCGTAAGAAACGGCCCCGTATGTCTCATTGCTTTCTTTTCTGTATAAACCTCAGACCGACATGACCTCTTTGGTCTTCTGGTCGACCCGCTTATCGACTTTCGCGATATAATCGTCCGTCAGCTTCTGCAGCTCTGTCTCCAGATCCTTCTGCTCGTCTTCGGTGATGGTGGCATCTTTCTTCAGCTTTTTCAGCTGATCCATGCCATCGCGGCGGACATTGCGGATGGCGACCTTAGTGGCCTCACCCTTCTGTTTGACCTCTTTGCTGGTGTCTTTACGCTTTTCCTCGGTCAGTTCCGGGAACGGCAGACGGATGACCTTGCCATCGGTGCTGGGGTTGATACCGACGTCGGACATCTGGATGGCTTTGCAGATGGGCGTGATCAGACTGGCATCCCAAGGCTGGATGACCAGGAGACGAGCCTCCGGCACAGTGATATTGCCGACCTGCTGCAGCGGCGTAGGCGTACCATAATAATCCACAGTGACACGATCCAGCACATGCGGATTGGCACGGCCGACACGGATGGTGTTCAGCTCGCTGTCCAGATTGGACAGGCACTTGACGAATTTGTCCTCGTGAGTGGTAAGATATTTGCTTGTTGCCATGATGTAAGTCCCTCCCTGGCTTTATTTTATTCTATGGTCGTTCCGACAGACGCGCCTTGGATGACACGGATGATGCCGCCCTCTTCGCGCAGCGCGAAGAGCTTGGACGGGATCTTCCTTTCCATGAGCAGGATGGCCGCGGATAGGTCGATGACTTTCAGCTGCTTGTCCAGGATCTCCTGATAGGTCATGACGTCATACTTTTTCGCATCGGGATCGATGGCAGGATCATCATCGTACACCCCGTCGACGCTCTTGGCCATCAGTACAGCATCGCAATCGGTCTCTGCCGCTCTGAGAGCCGTGGCCATATCGGTCGAGAAGAAGGGATGGCCGGTGCCGCCCGCGAAGAATACGATCTTGCCCTGTTCCAGATCACGGATCGCTTTGTCCTTGTTGAAAACATCAGCATAGATGCCGATAGGATACGGGACATACACGGATGTTTCCATACCCTGGGTGCGGAACACTTCAGATACATACAGGCAATTCATAACAGTCGCCAACATGCCGATCTGATCCGCCTTGACACGGTCGATGCCCTGAGAGCTGCGTCCGCGCCACCAGTTTCCTCCACCGATCACGATGGCGATCTGCATGCCCAGGTCATGTGCTTCTTTGACTTGCAGGCCTACTTTACGAGTCGTCTCCAGATCCAGACCCATGCCCACATCGCCGGAAAGCGCCTCTCCGCTCAGTTTCAACAGGACTCTTTTGTACATTTGAGATCCTCCCTTTATCGCGTCTTTAACATTGGGTCCATTATACCATCTGCCATCGGAAAAAGCAATAAAGAAAGTCGTTTGCCATAGTTCGGAATCCCTGATGGATGATTTTACGAATCATGGTACGATCTTACGATTTGCCCTTTTGTTAACAAATTGTTCATATTTTTGTAATCTAAATGTCCATTTTTCGCACCACAACATCCTGTATTTTAATCATCGAAAACCCGTTGAAAAAACGCCACACATTGTGCTTTCCGCGTTTTCTGACCGCAAGATGGCCGAAAATTGACTTTTCGACCCCCTCATGATAAAATATGAGAACCTGCGTGAGGTGAGCGCAGTCTATTGATGAAATAGACAGAAAGACAAAGCAAGGTATCATTACGGGAAAAAGGAGGTCCACATGAGAGAATCTTACAATACAAGATTCTTTCAGTTCTTCCTGGTGCTTGTAATAACCATCGTCGTTTCTGAAACTATTTTATTGAATTACAAAAATGAAGCGTACGCACGGGAATCCTCGGAAAGTCAGATCATTATTTCCGACAGTGATCCCGAGATCGGACAGGTCGCTTTGGAGTCCGCACTCGGCTCTCCCAAAGCTCTGCCCGCTCAGACAGTGGCAATGAAGGCCGTGTCGCTCAGAGATCAGAAAAAAACAGAAGTATCTCTGGCGCGCCCCATGCACACCGTAACACTTGCGGATGTGCAGGCATCAGCCAACATAGCACAGGAAGCATTGAAAGAAAAGAAAGCTGCTGAAGAAGCCGCGGAAAAAGAACGTCTCGCTAAAGAACAAGAAGAGGCGGATCGTCTTGCTGCGGAAAAAGCTGCGCGTGATGAAGCGGCCCGTGAAGAAGCCGCCCGCGAAGAAGCCGAAGCCCAGCAGTCCGCTGACACGTCTGCGGAACAGGCAGCCGTGGAAGAAACACCAGAAGATGAGGCTCAGGAAGAGCCTTCTGATAACGGTAACTACGTAGGCACATTCAGGTTGACGGCATATTGTCCGTGTTCCATCTGTTGCGGCTCCAACACCGGCATCACCGCGATTGGCACCGTTCCGGTGGAAGGATATACCATCGCTGCAGACCCCAGTGTTCTGCCCTATGGTACCGTCGTGTATATCGAAGGTTACGGAACATACACCGTTGAGGATTGTGGTAACTTCTCATCCAACACGATCGACATCTTCTTTGATTCTCACTCCGTCGCCTATGACTTCGGAGTACAATACGCCAATGTTTACATCGTCGGCTAAGCAGCCTACCGGTTGGGATCACCCAACCGGTTTTCTTTTACCCAAGCCCAAGCGTCATGCAGAAAAACAAGCCCTCTGCTTGCAGAAGGGCATCATCCGTCTGAAAAAAAAAGGCCCCTGACATATATCCTCATGAGCGTATTTCGCTTTGCGAGCTTAGCGAATGAGGATATATGTCAGGGGCCCTATTTTTGTTCTTTACTGTCTCATCTGTGCGGCGACTTCTTCTGCGAAGTTCTCTTCCTTCTTCTCGATACCTTCACCGGTCTCGAAACGGATGAACTTCTTAACAGTGATCGGGGTGCCAGCGTCCTGAGTAGCTTTCTTCAGGAACTTTCCGACGGTCTGCTCATTGTCACGGAAATAGATCTGATCCAGCAGGCAGATGTCTTTCAGTTCTTTGGACAAACGGCCTTCGACCATCTTCTCAACGATGTTGGCGGGCTTGCCGTTCGCTTCCTTCATAGCCTTCTCCATGAGGATCTCTTTCTCATGTGCCAGGTACTCGTCGGAAACATCTGCACGGCTGATATACTGCGCATTCAGAGCAGCGACCTGCATGGCCACGTCCTTCGCAGCATCACGGACCGGCTCGCTATCATTGGCTGCATCCAGTTCGACAAGAACGCCGATGCGTCCGCCGCCATGGATATAACCGCCGATGTAACCTTCGGTCGTGATCTTCTCGAAACGACGGATCTTCAGGTTCTCGTGGATCAGAGCGATCTTCTCGACCAGAGCGTCGTTGACAGTGATCTGCGGATCCTTGTTCCAGGGCTCAGCCATGAAAGCTTCCATATCAGCAGCTTTGGTCGCAAGAGCCTGAGCAGCTACATCATTTACGAATTCACGGAAGATCTCGTTTTTCGCGACGAAATCGGTCTCGGAGTTGACTTCGACGATCGCGGCGGATTTGAAATCATCAGCGATCTTGAAGGTGACCAGACCTTCAGCAGCGATCTTGCTGGCGCGCTTCTGCGCAGCAGCCTGACCCTTCTTGCGAAGGTAATCGACAGCCGCGTTCATATCTCCATTGGTTTCAGTAAGCGCCTTTTTGCAATCCATCATGCCGGCGCCGGTCATCTCACGCAGTTCTTTGACCATTCCTGCGGTAATTGCCATGTTTCTTCCTCCTAAGACTGGTTTATCGATTATTCTTCTTCAGCTTCTTCGACTGCTTCTTCTGCCGGAGCTTCGCTGACAGGCGCGTCTTCACCCTGGTTGCCTTCGATGACGGCATCAGCGATGGTAGCGGCGATCAGCTTGACGGCACGGATCGCATCGTCGTTGCCGGGGATGACAAAATCGATCTCGTCCGGATCACAGTTGGTGTCGACGATACCGACCATGGGGATACCCAGCGTATGTGCTTCCTGGATGCAGATGTGCTCTTTGCGCGGATCAACAACGAAGATCAGGTCGGGCATCTCGGTCATGTTGCGGATACCGTCCAGATTCTTGCGCAGCTTATCCAGCTCCTTCTCAAGGTTCAGGACTTCCTGCTTCGGCAGCACATCGAAAGTACCGTCTTCCTGCATTCTTTCCAGAGCGATCATACGATCGATACGGGAACGGATGGTCTTGAAGTTGGTCAACATGCCACCCAGCCAACGGCTGTTGACATAGAACATACCGCAGCGCTCAGCCTCGGCCTTGACCGCATCCTGCGCCTGCTTCTTGGTGCCGACGAACAGGACCTTGCCGCCTTCAGCAGCGATCGCCTTGACCTGTGCGTAAGCATCGTCGATCATACGGCTGGTCTTCTGCAGGTCGATGATGTAGATGCCATTGCGCTCGGTAAAGATGTACGGCGCCATCTTGGGGTTCCAGCGACGAGTCTGATGACCGAAATGTACACCAGCCTCCAAAAGCTGTTTCATAGAAATAACACTCATGATACATACCTCCATTTGGTTTTTCTTCCGCGTCCGGCCACTTCTCCTGCCACCGCCCGATCTGCGGGCAGCACCGGCGGATAACTCCGTCCGCGTGTGATATATGTTACGCACATGAGAAATGCGTACCATTCGAAATTATAACAGGCCTGTCATGAAAAATCAAGTACAATTACGCAAGATATTGCGATTTTTCTTCGGCAAACAGCGGCTCTCTTCCAACAGATTCTCTGAGCCGTTCCAGCGCCTGTCTGTGTTGGAAGCTGATCCAGGAAGGACTGCATCCCAGATCCTGTCCGAGCCTGCGCAGCGACACTTTCTCATAATAATGCCGCCGAATGATCATCTGCTGCCGCGGCTCCAGTTTTGCGATCTGTTTCTCCAGGAGGCTATGCAGCTGATGCATCGCCAGACGATCCTCCAGATCGCCCAGCGCATCCTCCGGATCCGCGATCCGTTCCAGGAGCTCCTCTTCCGCAGTGCCTGTATTCAAAGAAATGGTCTGCGTCAGATACTTGATCTGCGAACGTTTGATGCCGGCATGCTCTCTGGCTCCATGCGCGATCCGGCCGCGCATCCAGCAGACCGCGAAAGCGGGAAAACTGGTATGTACGCGTGGATCGAAACGATCGAGCGCCTCAATAAAACCCAGGACCGCATAACCATTGATATCTTCCAGGTCCATGTCCTTTGGACAATGCAGGACCGCACGGGCACTGACGGCCCGGATCAACGGCATGCGGCTCAGGATAAGCTGTTCTTTCAGTTTTTCATCACGAGATATGTGATAACATTTCCAAATATGCAGAAACTGTGACTCCGTTACACTGCCGTCCATTCAGCAGGATCCTCTTTCTTTTGTAACGGAGTACTGGTTTTCGGATCTTAGATCTTATTCTTCTTCCTCGATCTCGCGGAAGTAGCCGCAGCCTTCTTTCTTGCAGAACAGGCGTCTTCTGCGGCCGTTCTTTTTATACAGGCGCTCTCCGCAGTCCGGACATACCTCATTGGTCGGCTGATCCCAGGACATGAAATCACAGGTCGTATAATTTTCGCATCCGTAATAGACGCGTCCTTTGCGGGTCCGTTTGATCTGGATCCTGCCGCCGCATTGCGGACATGCTGCGTCCACATACTCGAAATACGGTTTGGTATTGCGGCATTCCGGGAATCCCGGGCAGGCATAGAAACGGCCGAAGCGCCCCTGCTTCAGGACCATGTTCCGTCCGCAAAGGTCACAGATCTCGTCCGTGACTTCGTCATGGATCTCGACCTTTTCCAGTCGCGTCATCGCATCAGCTACTTCCGGCTCGAATGCCCCGTAAAACTCCCGGACGATCTGCTTCCAGGGGATGTCACCGGTCTCGACGCTGTCCAGACGGTCCTCCATCTGCGCTGTGAACCTTACGTCCACGATCTCCGGGAAATACTCACCGATGATCTGATTGACGATCGTGCCCAGTTCTGTAACATACAGCGCCTTTTTCTCTTTGGAGACATAGCCGCGGGCGAGGATCGTCGTGATGGTCGGCGCGTACGTACTGGGCCGGCCCAGTCCGTTCTCTTCCATTTCATGGACCAGAGACGCTTCCGTGAAACGGGCAGGCGGCTGCGTAAAATGCTGCTCTTTCTGCAGGTCTTCCAGCACCAGTCTGTCCCCTTCTTCCAGGCCTTTGATGCTCTTGAGCTCGCCCTCTTCCTCTTCATCCAGATCCTTGCAGGCTTTCAGGAAACCAGGGAAGATCAGTTTGGAGCCCGACGCAGTCAAAACAATGCCTTCTCCGGAGACCGTGATCTGCATGGTCTCGTATTCCGCCGGACGCATCAACGCGGCCATGAAACGTTCCCAAATCAGACGGTACAGCCGCAGCTGATCCCGACTGACGGAATCCGCGATTTGCGCAGGCTTCAGATCCGCATAGGTGGGGCGGATCGCCTCATGGGCATCCTGGATACGGCCGGTCTGCTCGTTTCGGCGGGCTTCATCCGCGTATTCTTCGCCATATTCCGCACGGATCTGCAGCAGCGCCGCTGCCCGTGCTTCTTCTGAGATACGTACAGAATCGGTACGCAGATAGGTGATCAGACCGATGGTACCATGTCCCTTGACTTCCACACCTTCATATAATTGCTGCGCGATCTGCATCGTTTTTGCCGGTGTGAAATTCAATCGCTTGGAAGCTTCCTGCTGCAGTGTACTGGTCGTAAACGGCAGCGGCTGTCTGCGCGATCTGCGGCCGGTATGGATCTGCTCCACCGTAAGTGTCTTGGCCGCACGCAGACGCTCCTCGAGCTTCACGGCTTCTGCTTCAGAACCGCAGGCAAACTTCTCTCCATCAACAAAGGCGACTTTCGCGTGCAGCCGACCGACGGCTCCCGTCTTGGAAAGATCCGCTTCCATCGTCCAGAATTCCTCTGGAATGAAATCGTTGATCTCATCCTCACGATCACAAAGCAGCTTCAAGGTCGCGGACTGTACACGGCCGGCGGAAAGGCCTTTTTTGACCTTTTTCCACAGGATCGGACTGATTTCATATCCTACGATACGGTCCAGCACGCGGCGGGCCTGCTGTGCATCGACCAGGTCCAGATCGATATCTCTGGCCTGCTTCAGCGCACCTTTCACGACATCCTTGGTGATCTCATTGAAGGTGATGCGGCGGGTCTTCTTTTCCGCGAGATCGAGCGTATGGTACAAATGCCATGAGATCGCTTCTCCCTCGCGGTCCGGGTCTGTCGCAAGATAGATATGATCCGCTTTCGTGACTTCTTTGCGCAGCTGGGCCAGCAATTCACCCTTTCCACGGATCGTGATATATTTAGGTTCGAAATCGTGATCGATATCGATCCCCATCTGGCTTTTCGGCAGATCCCGCACATGTCCATTGGACGCGATGACCTGATAACTGTTGCCCAAAAACTTCTTGATCGTTTTAGCTTTTGCAGGTGACTCGACGATCACGAGGTTTTTTGCCATTCCTGTACCTCCCATATATAAACTGACATCAGATCGGGACCCATTTCTGGTCCGCGCTCTGACGAATGAATCCAAACAATTCGAGCATGGACAGCGTTCGCTGCAATTGCACTACATCACTTTGTACCGTGAGCAGTTCCTCCATGGCTGTCCCTTCCGGCGCGATCTTTCGGAGCACTGCTCGTTCTTCCTCTGATTCCGGCTCCCGCTTTTCCACCTGTTCATGACTGCACACTAAACCATGCTCGGCCGGAGCTATGTCGTTGATATCGACCAGGATCGCAGCGCCACTGTCTCGGATGAGCGCATGCGTCCCCTTGCATTTTAATGAAAAGAAAGAGCCCGGTACCGCATATACGCTGCGGCCTTGCTCCAAAGCAAAGTCCGCTGTGATCAAAGACCCACTCTTCTCTCCGGCTTCGACTACGATCACGCCCTGGCTCAAGCCACTGATGATACGGTTCCGCCGAGGGAAAAACCCTGCCATCGGACGCACGCCCGGTCTGTGCTCCGACAGGATCAGACCGGAAGATCGTATTTCTTCCCAGAGACGCAGGTTTTCCGGAGGATAACATATATCGATGCCATTTCCCAGGACCGCGACCGTATATCCTCCAGCTTTTAATGCGCCACGATGTGCTGCTGCATCGATCCCTGCCGCAAGTCCACTGATGACCGCATACCCGCGCCTGGCCAGCCCTTCTCCGATATAGAGCGCTGCCTGCTCACCATAGGATGAGCAGCGTCTGGCTCCGACCACCGCCATCATCGAGGCGGCAAGCAGGTCCAGCTCTCCCGCGGCGAACAATACCGGCGGTGGATCGAAGATCGTTTTCAACGTCTCCGGATAGAGATCGGAAGACAAGCTGATCAGCGTGATCCCCTTCTCTTTCCATGCTTCCGCCTGCGTACGCGCCTGCTCCAATGCAGGTCCCTGATCCAGATATGCGATGGCTTTATCCGGAAGGCCAGCTGCCCTCCATTGTTCCGGACCGGCCTGCCAGATCCGAAGCGGATCGTTCCACGTATGATAACACTTGATTGCTGCCCTCAGCCCGATCCCCGGGCCTTCTGATATAAGCAGCCATAACAGATCCTTCGTATTGGTTTCCATCCTATGATCTCCCATCATATTCCGGTCCCGGATCATCTGCGCCAATTATTATACGTTGAATTTTCCTTTTTGCATAGATGAAAAAACAGCGATCTTTTAGAATTCGCTGATTTTTATGATATCTCGAACGATCGCGTTATTTTTTTATGTATTTTAACTATTCCTTTATATTTTCTTTCTCTCTTCAGCAAAAAAACAGGCAGATCCCACACACCGACACTTGGATGTGTCATGGACACTTCCGGAAAAACGACCTATATATCAGCAAATGATCTTGATGGAAAGGACATCTATGTTTCAGAAAATCTGTACGATCTATCATGACGGGATCCGGGCCAGGCGGCTGGATATCGAGGTCGACATCCTTCCCGGACTGCCCGCCATCCATATGATCGGGGTATCCGAGACCGTAGCCCGGGGCGTTCGCGAGCGGGTGCACAGCGCATTTCTGGCTGCCGGGTTCTCCTTCCCGGCAAAACGCATCACAGTCAACCTGCGCTGTCCGGATACGGCCAGGCTCAAAGCTGGATTGGACCTGCCTGTCGCCCTCGGCATCCTTTGCGCCGATCTCCAGGCTCCCTGTCATCGCAACGCCACCACGGCCGTCATAGGGGATCTGTCCCTGAATGGGGATATCCACCCTGTACAGCGCATAGGATCTTTCGGCCCCTTAGTCCATGGGGATCTGGCTAAGGCCGGTATCTCATCCATACTCGTCCCTGCCGGAAACACGGCTGAAGCCTCTTTGCTGCCGGATCTTGAGATCCTCCCTGTTGCGACGCTTGCTGAAGCGGCAGCTTTATGGTGCGGCCGTCTTACTATAGATCCGTTACCGCATGTCCCATTACATTACGCGCGGCCTCCTGCTGATACCCTGCTGTCGATACGGGGCCAGCTGGCTGGCAAACGGGCGTTGATGGTCGCCTGCGCCGGTGGACACAATCTGCTGTTTCTGGGTCCGCCTGGCTGCGGCAAAACGCTTTTGGCTCAGGCTGCTCCATGCCTGCTGCCCGTGCCCTCTGAAGAGGATCTGCAGCATCTTCTGATGATCCGTGCCTTATCTGAAACACACTTGACGCAGCAGGTCAGTCGGCCTATCCGGTCACCGCATCATTCGATCACCGCCCATGCGCTGATCGGCGGCGGCCGCCCCATCCAGCCGGGCGAGATCACCCGGGCCGATCACGGTCTTTTGATCCTTGATGAGGCGGCAGAATTCGCCACAGGCGTGCTGGAGCATCTGCGGACCCCGTTGGAATCCCATCAAATCCGCCTGCGGTATCTGGATCAGGCCGAAACGCTGCCCGCGGATTTCATGCTGGTCGGCACCACCAACCTCTGCCCCTGTGGGCAATTCCCTTCACCTGCATGCTCTTGTTCCTTACATGCGATCCGCCGCTATCAAGGCAGATTAAGCACCGCCCTCATCGAGCGTATCGATCTGTGCGTGCTGCTCGATGCGGTTCCGGATACGGACCGTCAGGTCTACACACCGGCCGATGTGACGCATCTCCAGGAACAGATACAGCAAGCAGCCGACCGTCAGCGGTCCCGGTTCCGTAAGGAAAGTTTCACCCTGAACAGCCGCATTCCTCCGGGAAAGATCGAAACATACTGCAAACTGCATCCTTCCGCCGCATCCTTGTTCCGCGAGGCTTGTGCCCGGTTCCACTTAAGTCTTCGTACGAGGCACAACCTATTGAAAACAGCCAGATCCATAGCGGATCTGGCTGATCAGGAGCAGATCGGGACACAGCAGATCGCCGAGGCGCTGCAGTACCGTCCCAAAGGGTTTTTATCAGGTGCCATGCCTACATGACTGCAGCAATGACAGCGATCAAAACGATCAGGATGCCAAGACATGTCATCAGCATGGCAAAAGTAAAGTTCGACATCAGCGGATGCATCGTTTCCTCAAGTTCCGCCGTCATGGTCCGGATCAGACCCGGATGTCTGCGTTCTTCGCCTTGCAGCTTTCGTTCTTTCATCAAAGTACGCCGCAGCAAAAGGATCATCCCATCCATACCGGTATCCAGCAGCCGTCCCACGAACGCGCCGATCCATACAATGGCTTTGGCAAGCGGCCGCAGGACTTTATTTTCTCCAGGAACTGCCGCTGCGGCTTTGCCCAGTTTCACAAGCTCTTTCATGGCGGGTATCAGGATGCGGTTCTCTCCGGGGATCTGCGCGATCATGCCGCCGATCTTCGGCAGCCATTGGGTCAGCAATGGGCGGTATAGCTTCTCTTCCAGATCCCATCCGGAAGGCCACAGATCTCTATAAACGCCATCTTTCAGGATCCAGCGCCGTACCACCGTGCTATACAGCACCGCACCGATCGTAAGAGAGATCAACCCTCCCTTCAGGTTCGTCCAGGAGAATGCCTGGAAGGAAAGGATCTCATGAAATCCGGTCATACGCGCAGCCAGCCGTGTCATCACGGCGGGCTGTCCCAGGATGACCATCCAAATAGCCGCTGCCAGGATCGCGGCTGTACTTAAGCCATTCATGGCGCCAGGACCGGCGTCATAGGCAGCCTGTACTTTTTCATCTTTGTTCTTCTCTGCGAACAAGCAGATAAACAGTTTCAGCATATAGGCAAACGTCATACCGCCGGAACACAGGAACATCCACTCTGCCGCAGAAAGAAATCCATGCAGGCCTTCCAGATGATGGATCCCTTCGACGATCCCTTCATGCAGCAATGTCTTGCTTATATAACCTCCAAAAAACGGTACTCCGCTGATGGACAAGGCCCCCAGTGCAAACGCGATCATCAACACTTTTCTTCGCCGACCCCATCCGCGGATCTCATTCAGATCCAGCTTATGGAGGCGCATCACGACGGCACCGGCCGCCAGGAACAGGACCAGTTTGATCAATGAGTGGTTGACCATGTGCAGCACCAGGCCGGATGCGGCAACACCTGCTCCTTCTTCCGCGCCGCCCGCGCTTAAGCAGACCATCATCCCAACGCCGGTCAGGATAAAGCCGATCTGCGACATCGAAGAACATGCGAGCGTCCGCTTCAAATCAATGGAAAACAGTGCGAGCACAGCACCGAGCACCATTGTAATCAAGCCCAGAATCAATACCAGAAGGCCAAACGGCTGCCTTTCCAGCATCGCGGAAACACTGAGCATCAAGATACCGTAGATGCCGACTTTGGTCAGCATGCCGGACAGCAGCGCCGAAGCGGGCGAAGGCGCCACAGGATGGGCTTTCGGCAGCCATACATGCAGCGGAAACATACCTGCCTTGGCGCCAAAGCCAAGCAGGATGCAGACGGCTGCCGTCAGGATGCGCTTCGGATGTTCCGCTGTTTCGACTCCATGTTTCAGCTCTGCGAATACCAGCGTCCCAGTCTCGGTATGCAGAAGGAGCAACCCCATAAACAGGACCAGACCGCCGATCACGGCGATGAATAAATAAGTATATCCGGCACGGATCGCTCCAGGTGTCTCCTCATGGATGACCCAGGTAAAAGAAGTAAAGGACAAGATCTCAAAAAAGATGAATGCTGTCATCAAGTCTGCGGACAGCATCACTCCTTCCGTCGCGCCGAGCGTTATGATCATGAAAAACCAAAATCGGTCCAGATGCTCCCTTTCGTGCCGGAAGTACTCTTTCGCGAACGCGCTGGCACCGGTCCACATAAACGCAGTGATCACCGCATATGTGGAACGGAACCCATCCGTCGTGAATCCAAGCCCCTGCAGCAGCACGGGGACCCGCAGCTGTACCTTCTGTCTCCATAAAAAGAGCGTCAATATCAATTCCATCGCAGATACGATGATCACGCCAAGGTCCCGCAGGATCGGCCGTTTCAGCCCAAGAAAGAAGAGTACGGCCGCGCATAAGAAGGGACCAAAAACAATACTGATGGTCAACATAAGCGCCCCTCCCTCTTATATTCCGCTGGTGATCCACTGCATCAGGCGGACCACAGGCTGCGGATGTACGCCTATGATCATATTGACCAGGCAGAAGACCACGATCGGTATCAGCATCAGCACATGCGGCGGGAACGGTTTCTTGCGGTCCGCAAACTGATCGGTCTTATGCATCGGGAAGAATGCGCGCACACTGATGTTCAATGTATACATGGCGCACAGGAAGGCCGCAATGATAAGTGCGAACGCCCCGACAGTTCCCAGAACAGTATCAGACTCCAGGCCGGCTGTGATCAGGTACCATTTGGATACGAAGCCGCAGAACCCGGGAATGCCGATCAAAGAAAATGCCGCAATGGTAAAACATACGAACGTCGTTGGCATCCATCGTCCCACACCATTGATCTCATACATATAATTGCGTCCGGTGACGTGCATGAAAACACCTGCACACAGGAACAGTGTCATTTTGATGATCCCGTGGAACAGCATATGCAGAAGACCTGCCTCCAGGCCGGCCGGTGTCATCAGCAGGATCCCGAACAGCATATAGGACAGATTGCTGACCGTCGAATACGCCAAACGCCTTTTGAAATGACGTTCCTTCTGTGCCATGCCCGCTGAAAACACTAATGTGAAGATGATAAAAACAAGCGCTGTCTGCTGTGGCCAGGTCCCGATCATTTTCTGAGGATCAAAGGTATACCAGACCAGACGCACAATGGCAAAAACACCGGAGTTGACGACAGCAACGGCATGCAGCAGCGCGGTGACCGGCGTGGGTGCAGCCGATGCGGTCGGCAGCCAATCGTGCACGGGGAACAAGGCCGCCTTCACGCCAAAGCCAAAAAAGCCGAACAAGAACGCGACATGAATGATCCAGGAATCATACACATCTCCCAAGCTGCCACCCAATACAAAGCTGCCCGCGTCACCATATACCGTGGATGCGACCACAGCGAAAAAGCCCAGACCGGCTCCGCCAATGGTATAGGCGGCATACTTGCGCGCGGAGAACATGCTGTCATGATCCTGATAATAAGAGACCAAAGGCACGGTGACAAGTGTAAGCATTTCAAAGAAAACATACATCGTGGTCATATTGGCAGCGAAAGCAATGCCCAGCGTCACCCCATATGTCATGATATAGAAGGCAAAAAACATGTTTTTGCGCTTCGTTTCTTTCATGTAATCGAAAGCATACAGCATTACAAGAGGCCACATCACGGAGATCATACCGGCAAACAGCAGGCCCGGTCCATCGATCTTCAGATCGATAGAAAACCCACGGGTAAAGCTATAGATCTCGACCGGCTCTCGCTGCACCCACAGCAATGCCACCCACACGAAGATCGTCGTCAGGATGACGATCACTTCTGCGTATACGTTCCGAAGTCTGTCCTTATGCTGCGGGATCCCGAGAGGGATCAGCAAAAACCCGAAAAGGATCGGGAACAGGATGGGAACTAAAAGAAACAGGGGGTTCAATCGTATATCCTCCTCAGTCGTTTACAAACCAAAGATTCCACTGACCAAGGGCTGTCCGAACAGACCCACGCAAAGACCTGCTGCGCAAAGCAGGATCATGGGCACTACCATCCAAGCAGTGGGCTCATCCTTCTCCGCCGGCACACTGCTCTCTTCATGTCCTGGGAAGAATCCATCGATCGCGATCGGGAACAAGTAGCCTGCAGTCAACAACGCAGATAACAATAGTACTGCCGGTGCTAAGAATCGGAATACCGCAAGGCCGCTGCCAACAGCCGTTTCCGCGATCACCCATTTGCTGACGAATCCGCCCATCGGGGGGATACCCACCAGCGATAGTGCCGATATCATAAAGCACCACATGGTCACGGGCATTTTCTGCCCGATGCCTTTCAGGTCGCCAACCTGCCGCAGATCCCATTTGTAAATGAACACACCGGCGACGAGGAACAAGCATCCTTTAGCGGACGCATGCGCCATCAAGTGCAGCAGGCCGCCTTTCAGTCCCTGTACCGACAGGAAGGAAAGTGCCAGCATGATATACGAGATCTGGCTGACCGTCGAATATGCCAGGCGTTTCTTTACGATCTTCTCTCGGTACGCCATCATAGAGCCCATAAAGATGGTGATGAGCGCAAGGATCATCCACGTCGTCTGGACCCAGGTCCCTGCCAGGATCTCTGTGCCCGTTGAATAATACACCAGACGGATCACAGCAATGATCCCGGCCTTCGCAATGATACCGGAAAGCAGTGAAGACGCAGGCGCCGGCGCGATCGGATGTGCCGCCGGAAGCCAGCCATGCATCGGATACATACCGGCCTTTGTACCAAAGCCTACGATGCCTGCGAATACGGCTGCCAGGAAGATCCCTTCGTGTCCTTCCAGGGCTGTCCGGTCCAGACACCCGCCCAGCACGAACGCTGGCGCTCCATTCGTATATTCATATACGAAGAAGATCGCGAACAAGCCAAGCAGCGCTCCGCCGATGGAATAGAACAAGTATTTCAAACCAGCGGCGATCGCGTCACGGCTCAGTTCATGCAGGACCAGCGGCAAAGTCGAAAGTGTCGCCAGTTCAAAGCAGAAATACAGGCTGACCAGGTTCTGCGCCATGCATACCGCATTCATCGCACCCATAGATACGAAATAGAACGCGAAGAACCGGTCCGGGTGCTCCTCTTTCTTCATATACTCGAACGCATAGAAGCAAATGACGGTATACATGAACAGTACGACGGCCTGACACAAACGGCCAAAACCATCTAATGCAAAGGACAGACGGACGTTTTCCGAAAGTGTACAGAGTGTAAACGTTCCGCCTCGCAGCATGGCCAATACCGCGAAAAGATCCGACAAAAACAGTGTGCCTATATAAAGAGCTTTTCTTGTCCGATCGTTGTGTACCGGAAGTGTTGCAGACAGAACGCCTGCCGCTGCCGGAAACAGGAATGCGAGTACATACAGCATGATCTATCACCTCTTTCAGGAAAACATCGAAAGGCCTGTCTGGATCCATCCTACTGCGATCCAGGAAAACAAGCCTAGAAACAAATTGCCAAGTGTCAAAGCCAGCATAGGTCCGACAAATGAAAGATCCCTGGATCTTCCGGTATCCTCTTCTGTCTCCGCGCCGTCTCGTGTACTGTAGATACGAATGATCGTTCGGATGAAGTATACCGCGTTCAAAGCTGAACTGAGCGCCAATGCCAACATAACGGAAATCACGATGCCATCCGATCGGGTGCTGACCGCCGCCAGTCCAAACTGGATTTTGGATGAGAAGCCGGCGAAGATCGGAATGCCGATCATGGAGAATGAAGATATCAAAAACGCGACACCCGCCATGCGGTCGCGCAGGCCGCTTCCTTGCAGACGTTTGAATATCAGGCTTTCGCCGGATACTGCTGCTAGGCGCGGCGTTGTCAGAAACAGCAGGGATTTGGTGACTGCGTGCGCCAGCATATGGAAAATTGCTGCTGTGTATCCCGCTTCTCCACCCAGGCCGATGCCCATGTAGATATACCCGATCTGTGCTGCTGAAGAAAAGGCCACCATACTATTGATCGTATTCGCGCGGATCGCCTGGAAGGAACCGATCACGATCCCGCAGATCCCCAACACCATCAGTACACCCTGGATCGGCATCTGTTCAATGACCCAGAACCCGACCGCCCGGTAGTAGATCTTGATCAACAGGAAGATATATGCCTTGGAGACTAAAGATGAAAGGATCGATGCCGATGTCGGAGTTGCCCAGCCATAGGTATCCGGCATCCAGAAATGGAAGGGAAACAAACCGCTTTTGATCGAGAGTCCGATCGTCAGGATCACGACTGACATCGTGAGAACCGGAATGACTTTTGTATCAACCGATAGCTCTCGGATCGCTTCCTGCATGGGCACCATCAGCAGATGACCCGTCAGATCATATAACAGAACGACGCCAAGCAGAAACAGACCGGAACCCAGCAGATTCATGATCATATATCGGACAGCCGCCAACGTGGTACGACCGATCTCTCGAACGATCAGGATGCCGCAGCTGGTCAGCGTCATGATCTCCAGGAACACATACCCTGTAAAAATATCATTCGTCCAGATCAGGGCCATCAATGCCGCGGTCAGCAGATTGATCAATGCATAATACAGATTGATCTTTTCCGCGTCCATGTCGATCCGCACAAAGCGGTACCCTGCCAGGACCGAACATAAAAGAATGCCTACAAAAGATACGGCCAAAAAGGCTTCCAGCACACCTGCGCGGATCTCATTGCCCCAAGGCGCGGGAAATTCACCCATGGTATAAGTGAAAGAAGTACCCGTTTTCAGCGTATAGATCAGGACACAAAGGTTAAGAGCGATCAACACGCTCTCAACGCATACCGTGTAGATCTTGGCCGCCCGTCCATGCCCTCTAAGCGTAAAACACAAGGCTCCGGAGAACAGACTCAGCACGATGCTGAACAGCGGAAAATTGGTTATAAAATCCACTTATCGATCCTCCATCTGGTGTTTGGAAAGCACATAGATCTCGTCCAACTCCAACGTATGATAGCGCTTATACAGTCGGATCGTCAGTGAAAGCATCACGGCTGTGACCGACACCGAGACCACGATGCCCGTCAGGACCAGACCTGCCGGGATCGGATTGATGTACGCTTCCGTCGTTTGTATGCCATCCACGATGATCGGTGCTTTCCTTCCGCTGATATAGCCCATGGAAGCCAAAAACAGGAAGACACCCGTATCCATGATATTCATCCCGATCAATTTCTTGATCAGGTTTTTCTGAAACAGCAGCATGGTAAATCCTATGCCAAAAAGGATGACCGCCGCCGCTTCTTCGTTATTGATCAATAAATTCTCAAGCACCGCCGATACTTCCTCTCTTAAACAAACTGTAAAACCCGTACATCGTACATGCCACCACCAGTCCGACAGCGATATCCAATGGCAGGATCAGTCCGCCGGACAGGATCGCTCCGGGGATCCCCTTAGGGATCCCGTTCTCAAGTCCGTTCGCTCCTGTGAAAAATACATATCCTTTCGCAAAGCTGTAAAAGGTCAATGAAATAAAAGTGATCGCAATTGATAGCTTCAGTGTATAGAAACGATCCACGGCAGCAAAGCCATAGGCTGTCGAATACAGGATCAATCCGGCACCGATGATCGCACCGCCTGAAAAACCACCGCCCGGCCCATTCTGACCGTTCAACAGAATATAGATGCCAAACAGGAAAACGCTGGGCAGGATCACCAGTCCAACGCCGCGCATGATCGCGTCACCGGATACGTCAAAATACGCGTCCTCTCGGATCGTATAATAATCCTCATAATCGATACGCATGTTTTTCGCATCGATGCGCAGCAAGATCAGCACGCAGATCAGCGCTGTAAACAGGACGTGCGACTCACCAAGCGTATCAAAGGCACGATAATCCAGAATCATACCCGCGACGATATTGACGGCGCCTGTTTCCTCCAGGCCGTTCTCCACATACCGGCTGACCACTTCGACCGTACGGGGGTTTTCCTGGCCATATTCCGGAAGGTTCGCTACTGTAAACAACAGAACCCCGATCAAAGCGATGCAGCTGATGATAGCCACCACGTTATACAATGCATAGAATCCCTTGGTCTCTGCACGCACCACGTCCTTGGTCCTGGACCGACCGGCAAACTCTTGCCGTTTCGCAGCGGTTTGTTCTTTTATAGATTCACGGGAAAGATACGGTGTTCGCGTACTGTCCATGACGTAATTCATGACATCTGACTCACCATTCAGCCACCGCGTGAATCTGTCTTTGAATCGACTCATGAAGTCTGCCCTTCTTCCCCTTCCATATCGTCCCGACGGTCCTCAGCCCGCAGTTTCTTCAGTGTCATCAAGAACAAAGTCCCGCTGATACCAGCACCGACCGCTGCTTCCGTGATCGCCAGATCCGGAGATTCCATAAGGATCCATAAAAGGCACATGATGGAACTGTACGACATGAAAATGATCACCGATTGCAGCAGGCTTTTGGAAAGGTTGACTGCGATCGCGCATACGATCAGCACCAGAAGCAGGATCGTTCGTAAAATAACTGTCAGTTCCATATCAATCCTCCGGTTCTTTCATCTGACGATCCACATACCGGAACAGATGTGGATTCGTATAATACTCCACCTGACTCACGAAGTGTGAGGAAGCTGGAGATGTAAACCACAAAAACAATACGATCAATATCAGTTTCACCGTGTCCAGACCCGAACCCGCAGAAATCAGAAGTGATAAGATCACAAAGAATACGCCCGCTGTATCTCCAATACCGGCGGCATGGATCCGATTCAAAACAAACCCAAACCGATAGGCACCGATCACAGCCGCAGAAAAAGAGACCATCGCAACGAACAGTAACGCTGCCGTCACTGCAAAACGGATCCATTCACCGCTCATTTTGATTCCTCCTCCTGCAACAATTCTCTTTCCGCCTGCACTTCTTCCCGGACTTCCTTTTCAAACCGGCCGCGCTTCTTCATGACTGGGATATAGATCATCGCCAGGATCAGAACAGAAATGAAACTGACCATAGCATAGATCAACGCTACATCCACCAAATAGCTTTCCCCTAACCGCCGTGACAGGATCGCTATGCTGCAGATGACCATTGTCCCGATCATATTGATCGCAAGGATACGGTCTGTGATCCTGGGACCGATGATCGACCGGATCAGCATCATACCGCCCAATATGGCAAGCCAGATCAAAGCTCCTCCGTACAAGTACTGATACGCTGTCTGTATATCCATATGTCTTTCCTTACTTCATTTTACGCAGCAGCTTTATGAAAGAAGATGACTCAATGCCCTCTGCATATTCACGACGCACTGCATGAACAACAAAATGATCCTCCTCCAGGAAAACGGTGATGGTGCCCGGTGTCAAAGTGATGGAATTGGCCAACAGAACGTTCTGCAGGCGGTTTTTGAATCCGGAATGGAACTCCACAATGACCGGATCTGGCTCATCTGCTTGATACACCATGCTCGTGACCTTGAACGCCGCTTTCAGGATCTCATAGATCAGATTCAAGATATATAACAGAAGGATCGGAAGGTTGCGGATCACACGCAGATCATGCATCACCGAATATCCGATCACACGATAGGCGAAGATCGTGATCAATACCGTGATGGCAACTCCAAACAATAGGATCTCCAAAGTGATCTTACCGTTCAGAACGACCCATAACAATAAAATCAAAAGCGGCATCGTTTATACCCTTTCTGTGAGGAGACAGACCGCCTGCGCGGCCATGCCTTCCTGTCGGCCTGTGAAACCCAGCCCCTCTTCTGTCGTTGCCTTTAAATTGATATGGGCAGGAGAACAGCCGAGCGCCTGCGCTATATGCTCTTTCATCTCCGGAAAATACGGGCCGATCTTAGGCTTCTGGGCGATCACGATCGCGTCCAGATTGCCGATCTCAAATCCTTGCTCCTGCATCAGACCCACAACATGGTCCAGTAAGCGAACGCTTGAGATGCCTTTATACTGTGGATCTGTATCCGGGAAATGCTTCCCGATATCGCCGGCGCCTAATGCTCCCAAGATCGCGTCCATGATCGCATGGATCAGGACATCCGCATCAGAATGCCCCAGAAGTCCTTTTTCAAAGGGGATCTTTACACCTCCAAGGATCAGGTCCCTGTCTTCCGTCAACCGATGAACATCATATCCGATTCCGATCCGCATAGCATCTACCTTCTTTCTTGAGAGCTAAAACCTTACATCGTATTATACTACACCTTCACACTTATTACAAAAATATTTTGCAATTTAAGATTTAGATGATATAATGCTTCTTGTACGCCAAGTTGTTCCGGGAGAAAGAAGGTATCCATGAGCAATATCTCGATCAATGCAGAAGAGTTCAATCCCAAAGTCGCTTTTTGTTTTCGCGTAAAAAAGCTGCATCCAAGCACCCCGCACACACACGATTTCGTTTCTTTTCATTACGTGCTTTCTGGCCACGTACGTTTTCAGTTGGGCAATTCTACCGTCGTAGTCCACAAAGACGAGGTCCTGATCATCAATCCGAACGTCGAGCACTGTCAATTGCTCAATGATCCGGACACTGATCTGCATTCTACGGTTTTTTATCTGGGTATCGATGATCTGTATATCAAGGGGTATCCAAAGAATTATATTCCTTATGATTCTGCTGTCGTTCAACTGCATAAGTATCAGCAAGAATTGTACCACTGTTACCACGAGATCATTCTGACACAGGAAAAGAAGGAACCCGGCTGGTCTTTGATGTCCAAGGTGCTCTCTCTGCAGTTTCTTGTCCTTATGCTGAAGGAACTCGCTCCGCAGACTTCTTCGTCGATCCAAGAGTATTTCCAGCTGAAGACCTATGATAAACAAACCATCGCACAGACGATCACATCCTATTTCCAGGAAAACTATATGAAAAAGATCTCCGTGGAAGAGATCGCACGCTCTTCATATCTGAGCACGACCTATATCACGAAGATCTACAAAGAAATCACCGGCGACACTCCCATCAATTACCTGATCAATCTGCGTATGGAGAAAGCGCGCGAGATCCTGAAGGAAGGTCATTTTTCCATTCAGGATGCGGCGAAGAAAGTCGGCTATGATGATCCCTATTATTTCAGTAAATTATTCAAAAAACGTTTCGGTATTTCACCGTCTGCCTATAAGCGCAGCCAGACCGAGTCGTGATCTCAAGGAGTTTTTATGTCTACATTGATTTCCCCTATCGCCCCCTATCGTTCCGAACTCGATATCCGTCAGACGCAGTATGCTATCAAGCAGATCAAGGATCATTTCCAGATCGCTCTGGCTGAAAAGCTTCATTTGTACCGTGTTACTGCTCCACTATTCGTGGATCCTAAGACCGGTCTGAATGATAATCTGAACGGTGTCGAACGCCCGGTGCATTTTGATGTACTGGAGACCGGTGTCGAAGCTGAAGTCGTCCACTCGCTGGCCAAATGGAAGCGCGAAGCGCTCTGGCGTTATCGTTTCGCCCCAGGCGAAGGTCTGTACACCGATATGAACGCGATCCGCCGTGATGAAGAAACGGATAACCTGCATTCCTTATATGTCGACCAGTGGGATTGGGAAAAGATCATTTCCAAAGAGACCCGTAATCTGACGACGCTCAAAAAAGTGGTCCGGGACATATTCGATGTTCTCAAGGATACCGAACGATTCATCTGTGGGTATTACGGTTTTCTGGATGCCTATCTTCCAGATTCCATCCATTTTATCACCGCACAGGAGTTGGAGGATCGTTATCCGGATCTGACACCGAAGGAACGCGAAAAGGAGATCTCCAAAGAATATGGCGCTGTCTTCATCATGCAGATCGGTGGAGCGCTTCGCTCCGGCAAACCGCATGACGGACGCGCTCCGGATTATGATGACTGGAACCTGAATGGTGATATCATCGTTTATTATCCGTTGTTGGACATCCCCTTTGAGATCTCTTCCATGGGCATCCGTGTGGATGAGGAATCTTTGGAAAAACAGTTGAAGCTGGCCGGTGTACCGGAACGCAAAGAGCTGCCTTTCCAGGATGCTGTGCTGCATAAAAAACTGCCCTACACCATCGGTGGTGGCATCGGACAATCCCGTCTTTGCATGCTTTTCCTGAATAAAGCTCATATCGGCGAGGTCCAGTCTTCCCTTTGGCCGGAAGAACATCGTGCCGCTTGCGAAGTGCTCGGCATCGAATTGTTATGATCGAACGATTCAAAAACAACGACCCTCGAAAGCCATCACAGGCGATCGAGGGTCTCTTTTATTGTATTAATTCTCATCGACTAAAGTCAGATAGGTTTTCCAATACGCATCCCAATGCTCATACCTGGGATCGGAGCGATGGTCCTCCAGGCCAAATGATTCTGCCAGATAGGTCGCCAAGTATCCACTGGCCTTGACGGCTCCTGTGTAATTCAGGTGATCTCCCTTGTCCTTGGTATCTTTCATCCAGTCAATGCTGAATTCAGATTCAGGCAGCAGGTTCATATCCAGGTAGACCAGTCCATGCTCCTCAGCATAATGTTGGATACTGTTATGTCGGCCGAAATTCCAGTTTTTGGTCGTTGGCAGTGAGAGCAGGACGAGCTGCGCACCATGTGTATCACACAACGCTTGCATCTTCTGCAGATACAATCTGGAGAAGCGGTTCATTTTAACCTTTTTTTCCGTTGGCTTGCGATACTCTTCATCCGGTTCAAATCCTGAAACTTTCTTGAATAAACGAAATCCTTTCAAAGGATCGCTCCAGGTGGTCTGATAAGAAAACTTGAGATCGTTTGCCTTCAGATATTTCCAACGGTCATGAAAACGGAACATTGGAAAATGATAGCGTAATTGCTCTTCGAACCACTTCTCTGCCCCGAACTTGCGGAACAAGACCGTCGTTTCTATGACCACGACCCGGGGCTTTTGGGTTTCAAAGGCTTGCTCCACGAAATTCCAGCTGCTCAGGATCTGCTGTGCACCGGTCGCACAGTCATAGCCGGTAATACCTCTGTTGTTCCAGATCTCCAAAGGCGAGATCCCATTGTAGACTTCGCTATCGCCGATATATAGAACATCGATGGTATTCTCCGGTTCACCCAGGATTCCATTGGCTTCTGCAAAATCCATGCCCTCGTCACGGCTGTTGTTCTTTGGCCGGAATACGAACGACAGGCCTACCATCAGCAAGACAAATATCAGGATAAAGAGACTGGCTCTTACCATATGCTTGATCGTCATATTCATAGCAGCCTCCTAAAACCCGGCGTAGATCGGATCGATCCCGACATAGCCCGGGCCGTAAGCGCCAAAAATGACAACAGCCAATAACAGAACATAATACAGCGACCAACGCAGTGCAACCGGACGAGCTGCGATCTGATCCCGCAGAGACACACCTTTTTCATGCTGCATGCTGACCCACAGGACCAGGAGCAAGAACAGCCCGATGATCACATAATCTTTGGCGTCCATGCCTAGAGTGAGCAATGTACCATCAAAAAGTGTGCGCACCTGGAAGCCGGTACATAAACGACCAAACATGGCAAGGCCTGCCCTCAGGCCATGCGCACGGAAGAAAAGCTCACCGATCATGACCAACAGCGCTGTTCGCACGATGCGGAACGCACGGTACGCCTTACTCTCCCTATCGATGTGCAGCCACTGCAGCAGGCGAACGATTCCCGGCTCACAGATCCTTCCGATCATCAGCAGTGTAAAGTGATACATGCCGAAGAAAATGAAACTCCAGGCGCTGCCATGCCACAGTCCATTGGCCAGCCACACGGCGAACAGTGCGATCAACCCAGAAAGCATAGGGCCATAGTAATTACCCAGCTTCTTGCGTGACTTCATGGTCAGTTTTTTCAGTGGCCCAGACATCGAGACCGGATAATAAATATAATCACGGAACCATGTGCCCAACGTGATATGCCAACGTGCCCAGAAATCAGAGATGGAAACCGAAAAAAACGGTTGACGGAAATTCTCCGGGATCCGCACTCCAAAGATCTCCCCGGTCCCAATGACCGCGTCGATCGTTCCGGAAAACTCCATATACAGTTGGATCGTATATAGTACAGCCGCCAGTGCCATGACCGTTCCATCATATCGAATGTAATGCAGGAACACCGTCTTGATGAGGTTGTTCAAACGATCAGCAACGATCAATTTCTTCGCCAGTCCCCAGACAATGCGCTGGGCACCGCAGGTCAGATCCTCATATCGGATCCGGCGTGCTTCATTGATCGAGACAGCCGTGTCAGAATACCGACAGATCGGACCTTCCATGATCGTTGGAAAGAAGCTCAAGAACAGCGCGAGACGCACCAGATCATGATCCGCCTCGATCTGCCCGCGATACACATCTGTGACGTAAGAGACTGCGGACATCGTATAGAATGACAATCCGATGGGCAGCATAAATCTGGGAATGGTCCCATCACTTTTGCCTAGCACCGCATATACGTTGGTCATGAAGAAGCCTGCGTATTTGAGTACCAAAAGGATCCCGATATTGAATACGACCGCCAGGGCAAGGACCCCGCGCTGCTTCTTTGCATACCGCAGTTTCAATGTTTTGCGTGCACTTCGTTCCAGTCCTGCAGCGGCTTCCTTCTGCTGTTGCGAAAGCTTTTCGATCCAAAGGCCTGCGCCATAGATACTGAGCGTAGACAGTACGATAAACACACTGCCTTTACGGCTGAAATAAAAGATGAAACACAGGTTCATCAAAAGCAGCACGTATCGGCGGATGCGCTGGGGCATGATCTGATAGCATAACAGCGCCAACGGCAGCAGGACGAGAAGATACGAAAACGAGAGGTATGATTTCACTTAATCCTCCGCCTGCAGGCGCTCGATCATGGCCCACATCGCCTCAGCAGAATTGAAATTCGCCGGCACGATCTCCACCGTAGGGATCGTGATATCAAATTCATCCTCTAATTCCGCGATCAAAGACAGGATCGCCAAAGAATCCAATTTGTGATCGTCGATCAGCGTGGTGCAGTTTTCAAAATCCACGGTCGGCGCGATCTCCTGCAAAATATCCAATAATGTTTCCATAGCTCAGTACTCCCCTTCATTCAAAGTATTTGTTTCAACATGTGCACGCAGCAGGTGTTCTTTTCCATCCTGTGCGCTTTTCAAAACGACCGCCGGCAGATCCCGGCTCAAAAACAGCGCGATCCCTTCTGTCACACAATACGCACCAGCCTTTTCAAATGCCAGTACGTCCCCCTGTGACAGTGGTGCCGTAGGCCACTCCTTGACCAAAATATCATTAACGGTGCAAAGGCTGCCACAGATATTCCATGGCTCCGCATCGGCCTTCCGCTCCGGCAAAAGCCGCATACATGGCAGTTTCATTGCCATGAATTGCCCATAATAGGCGATCTGATGGATGCCGCCATCCACGATGGCAAACTTTTCCGAACCGATCTGCTTGGTATCTACGACGGTCGTATAATACGTACCGCAGGAAGCCGTGATGCTTCTCCCCAGCTCCAGTGTCACGGTAAGACCTTCCGCATACTCCTCCAGCAATGCTCGAAAACCTTGCAGATATGCTTCTTCATCGAAGGTCTCGTCCGCGAAGTAAAAGACAGGAAAGCCTGTGCCGAATTCGAGTTCCTGAAGGCCAAACGCACGCACCAGCCGGCTGCTCTTCTCCATCTCACGCCGCATTTTCTTCAAGGATGTTTTCTGCGTCCCCGAAAAGAATTGCAGCCCACAGATTTCGACCTCCGGGTCCGGCGCTTCCAGGATCCCGGTGATCTCCTTCTCGTCCATCCCAAACTGCATTCCGGAGGACAAACGGGGCAGCAATTTGAGTTTCCGCCCATAGGTCCTGGCAAGTTGTGTCAGTAACTGATACTGTGACATAGACTCGACTGTATACCAGCCGATCAAAGGGTGCTGCTGCACCAGTTCCTGCATGAAATCCGGATCCTTATAGACTCCGGAAATGACCATCTTCTCCTCCGGCACCTGTTGATCAAAACAGATCCTGGCCTCTCCGGGAGAACAGACCTCCAGACGGTCCACATAAGGCGCTGCTTCCTTGATCAGAAACGGATTGGCCTTGACCGCATAGCAAAGGTCTGTCGCCTCCGGTATATGCTTTCGTAAAAAGCAGATGCGGTCCCGTAGGATCTCTCCGTCGAAGTAATATAACGGCGTACCATATCGTTGCACTCGATCGATCATTTGCGTGGCCTCCGTTGAACGCTCGCAAGCAGCAGTTTGCGGTCGACTTTACCGTTTTTCGTCAACGGCATATCCTCGACTTGTTTCAGTTTCGGGATCTGCCAGACCGCCAGGGTCCTGCCGAGCGCTTCGACAAGTATGCTTCCTTCTATGTCACCCGTATAGAATCCAAACAGCCGGCCCTTTTGTTCATCAAAAACACAAACCGCTCTGCGCACTTCTTCCAACTGCATCATAGCCCGTTCGATCTCTTCCAATTCGATTCGATGGCCCTGATATTTGATCTGAAAATCCTTCCGTCCTTTGAAGACCAGTTCCCCGTCTTCATTATAGCAGGCCAGGTCTCCTGTACGGTATATGATCTCCGGATAGCGATCCTGCAGCGGATTCTGCACGAAAGCCTTTTTCGTCTGCTCCGGAGCATTATAGTATCCCAGCGCCAAAGCCGTGCCGCTGACACAGATCTCTCCGGTCTGTCCCGGCTCTTCTACCTTTTTGCTGCCCTCCAGGAGGAACACTTCCTCATTCGGGAAAGCCCGTCCGATAGGAATCGTCCCCTGATATTCCCGGGTACGATCGATACGATGATACGTGCAGTTGCAGGTGATCTCTGTCGGGCCGTACAGGTTGACGAACTCCGCTTCCGGAAGTTTTTCCATCCACTGCCGCAAATGCTTTTCAGGCATCACTTCCCCGCTGAACAGCACTTTTCTGACG
>JAILDJ010000238.1 GCA_024689505.1 Clostridiales bacterium | reverse complement strand
GAACGTGTATCTGCGCTGCGTGCCGTTATGGCCGCCCATGGAGTCGATACCTATATCGTCTTGTCCTCCGATCCGCATCAGAGCGAATACGTCGCTCAGTACTGGCGCGGCCGGGCCTATATCTCGGGCTTCACCGGGTCGGCCGGCACGGTGGTCATCACCGCGGACAAAGCAGCCTGCTGGGTGGACGGACGCTATTTCCTGCAGGGAGAAAAGCAGCTGGAAGGCAGCGGCATCGACCTTATGAAGATGGGCGAGCCCGGCGTACCGACGTGGCAGCAGTATGTACTGGACAATACGAAGGAAAAGGGCGTCGTGGGCATAGACGGCCGCACGATCGGCAATTTCCAGGCCAACATGCTGAAGCGGGAACTGGCGAAAAAGAGCTTGTCTTTCGCTTGCAAGGAAGACCTGCTGAACGAAGTCTGGGACGAGCGTCCGGCGCTGCCGCAGGATCCGATCTTTGATCTGGATGTGGCCTTTGCCGGGGAGTCCCGAGTAGAAAAACTGGCCCGTCTGCGGGCTCATATGGCGGAAAAGAAAGCGGATCTGTACCTGATCGCTTCCCTGGAATCCTCCGCGTGGCTGCTCAATTACCGCGGTGCGGATATCTACGCGACCCCGGTCGCCTATGCCTTCACTCTGGTGGGCAAGGAGACCTGCGATCTGTTCATCGAGCCGGCGAAAGTCACGCCGGAAATGGAGGCCCTGCTGGCCAAGGACGGCGTCGCGGTCCATCCGTACGATGCGCTGACCATCTACTGGCAGACCCTGCCGAAGAGCCGCATCGCCATGGATCTGAAGCTCATCAACGAGATGCTGGTGGAGAACCTGCCCGAAGGTTGGACCATCATCCCGGAGGAAACGGATGCGGTCATCGCGATGAAGGCCGTGAAAAACGAAACGGAGCAGGAGAACTTCCGCAAAGCCCATATCAAGGACGGTGCCGTCATGGTGCAGCTGCTGAAATGGGTCAAGGATCATGCGGCGGAAGGTCCGACGGAGTGCGATGTGGCCGCCTTCCTGGATCAGCTGCGCATCGATCAGGAGAATTCGCTGGGCATCAGCTTTGGCACGATCGCCGGCTATGGCTCCAACGGTGCGATCGTCCATTATGGACCGCAGCCGGAGACCTGCGCGAAACTTGCGCCGAAGAGCTTCCTGCTGGTGGACAGCGGCGCGCAGTATCTGGAAGGCACTACCGATATCACACGGACCATCGCCTGCGGCCCGCTGACCGATGAGGAGAAGGAGATCTACACATTGGTGCTCAAAGGCCATCTGGCACTGGGCCATGCGATGTTCAAAGAGGGAGCCACAGGCACGACTTTGGACGTGCTGGCTCGTAAACCTCTGTGGGAGCGTGGTCTGGATTACAAGCATGGTACCGGTCATGGCGTGGGTTATCTGCTGAGCGTGCATGAAGGGCCGCAGAACATCTCCACCAGGATGAACAAGACGGTGCTCAAGCCCGGTATGATCATCTCCAACGAACCGGGGTTCTACGCCACCGGCAAGTTCGGCGTCCGCATCGAGAACCTGGTCATGGTGGTCCCCTACATGGAGAATGAATGGGGTGCCTTCTACCGCATGGAGACCCTGACTATGTGCCCCTACGAGCGAGAGGCCATCGTCAAGGAGATGCTGACGGAGGAAGAGATCTGCCAGATCGATCAGTATCATCAGGAAGTGCTTGCCAAGGTCGGACCGCTGTTGGATGAGGCACATCTCGCGTTCCTTAAGGAGTGCACGAAGCCTCTGTAAAAGGGCATATACAACATAAAAAGGTGGGTATTCCGGAGCTTATGACAGCTTCGAAATACCCACCTTTGCTTTATAAGATGACAGATGTCAACGGAACCGTTCGCGGCTCGTCTTTTCCTTCGGAGTTTCCACGATCTCGCCCGCGGCCTGCAGTGCCATACGGGTCATCAGAGGACCGGCCAGTTCGTAGACAAGGACACTGAACAGGATGATATTGCGCACCATGGCAGCCTTGTCTCCACCCAGGGCCTGTGCGGTCACCACCATGCCCAGGGCCACACCGGCCTGCGGGAACAGGGTGATGCCCAGATACTTGCGGATGGTCTCGCTGCAATGGGTCCAGGTGCTGGAAAGCCTGGCACCGAAGTATTTGCCGAGGCACCGCACAACGATGTAAACGATGCCGATCATGATGACGCTCGGATACCGGAAGACGGACAGTTCCAGCCCGGCACCGCTGATGACAAAGAAGGTCGCGTACAGAGGAGCGGTCCAGCGTTCGGCACGGTTCATGATATCCGCAGAGAACTCACTCAGGTTGCAGAAGATGGTGCCCAGCATCATGCAGACCAGCAGAGAAGAGAAGCCAACGTGCACCGGCCCAATGTGGAATTTCAAGGACGAGAGCGCGATCGTGGCAATGACGAACGCGATCGACATGGAAAGGCGGTTGGTGTTGGAGTAAAACAGTTTCTCCAGCTGCGAAAGCAGCCAGCCCATAAGAGAGCCGAGAAGCAGAGACGCGACGATCTCCACCAGGGGTTCGACGATCACAGAGATCAGATTCAGAGTGCCGCCTTCGATCGCCTGCGCGATGCCGAAGGAGACAGCGAATACCACCAGTCCGACCGCGTCATCCAGCGCAACGATGGGCAGCAGCAGATCGGTGACCGGGCCCTTGGCCTTGTACTGCCTGACGACCATCAAGGTCGCGGCAGGAGCCGTGGCGGATGCAATGGCACCCAGCGTGATGGCCACGGACAGCGGCAGACGGTCCTCGCCCAGGACGAAGTGCAGGCCGATGAGCGCTGCGTCCACCAGGATCGAAGCACATACCGCCTGGAAGATACCGATGATGACTGCCTGACGCCCTGTTTCTTTGAGCTGTGATAAGCGGAATTCATTACCTATGGCAAAGGCGATGAAGCCCAGAGCCACGTTGGTGATCAGCGCCATGCTGTCGACTTCCGCCATAGAAGGGAAGCCGATGCCGTGGATGTGCAGCCGGCCCAGACAATAGGGACCGACGATCAGACCGGCCAGCAGGAAGGACGTGACGTCCGGGAATTTCCAGTGCAGCAGCCGGAACACACGGGTCATCATCAGACCTGCCAGCAAAGCTACAGCGGTGGCCAATAATATTTCCATAAAGAGACGCCTTCTTTCGTTTTAAACATAACGATTAGTATAGCAAAATAACCCTTTTGCTGCAAGGCCGAAGATAGACAAAGAATCTGCCCTGTGCTATAATAAAATCAGTAAAAATTTATCCGTGCCATCATATCCGCGGTACGTCTGCGGGTTTATAGAAAGGGGATCCTATGAGAAAAACCAAGATCATCTGCACGATCGGTCCTGCCAGCGAGTCTGAGGAAATGCTCCGCCGCATGTGCAAGGCCGGCATGAACGTTGCACGTCTGAATTTCTCCCACGGTTCACATGAAGAGCATAAGGCAAAGATCGAGTCCATCAAAAAAGTACGTAAAGAGATGGGTCTTCCGATCGCCATCATGCTGGATACCAAAGGTCCGGAATACCGCATCGGTACCTTTGAAAACCACAAAGTGGAATTGAAAGAGGGAGATACCTTCACCTTCGCCTGCGAGGAATGCGAGGGCGATGAGTATCACGTTTCTGTCAGTTACAAGAATATGTATCAGGATCTGAAACCTGGTGACGAGATCCTGGTCAATAATGGCCTGGTGGTCTGCCGTGTCGAGCACATCGAAGGTGTCAACGTGGTCTGCACGGTCGTCTCCGGCGGCACCCTGTCCGATAAAAAAAGCATGAACTTCCCAGGCAAGGTCCTGGCGGACGAGTTCCTGAGCGAGCAGGACAAGGCGGATCTGTTGTTTGGTATCGAGAATGGGGTCGACTTTGTGGCGGCTTCCTTCGTTTCCACCGGTGAGGATGTGCGCACCATGCGCGAGTTCCTCAACGCCCACGGGGGTCAGTTGATCGATATCATTGCCAAGATCGAGAACCAGTCCGGTGTGGACCACATCGAGGATATCTGCGAATACTGCGAAGGCATCATGGTCGCCCGCGGCGATCTGGGTGTGGAACTGCCGTTCTCCGAGGTGCCGGCGGTGCAGAAGGACATCGTCTCCCGCTGCCGCATGCTGGGCAAACGGGTCATCATCGCGACCGAAATGCTGGAGTCCATGATCGAGAACATCCGGCCGACCCGTGCCGAGGCGTCCGACATCGCCAACGCCATCTATGACGGCGCTTCCGCGATCATGCTGTCCGGGGAATCCGCGGCCGGCAAGCATCCGGTGGAAGCGGTCAGCACCATGGCGGTCATCGCCGAGCAGACCGAAAAACATATCGACTATGCAGAGCAGTTCCAGAACATCCACTTCATCACCCGGACCAATCTGGATGCCATCAGCCACGCGGCCTGCGCCATGGCAGTGGACGTAGGTGCAAAGGCCATCACCGTATCGTCCATGAGCGGTGTGACCGCCCGTATGATCAGTCGGTTCCGCTGTCCGACGCCCATCATCGGCATCACCACGTCGGAAGCGGCCTATCGCAA
>JAILDJ010000224.1 GCA_024689505.1 Clostridiales bacterium | reverse complement strand
AGTTAGCATAAGCCATGCAAGACTGAACAAAAACAAGAACCTGCAGAGAGTTCACTCTCTTGCAGGTTCTTATTTTTGTGAAGGATTATATGGCGCCGCTCCGTGACGAGAACACCGCAGGTGTTCGAGTGCGGACTTGCGTAGCAAGAGGTGCCATACGAGGCCGTGCATGCGGCCGAGGGCATGGCTTGCACCCTTTTCCATGCTCGAATGAAGAAAAGAATATACGCGGAGAGATGCTTGCATCTCATCCGCGTTTTTCTTTTCTGAGCGAATATATGGCGCCGCTCCGTGACGAGAACACCGCAGGTGTTCGAGTGCGGACTTGCGCAGCAAGAGGTGTCATACGAGGCCGCGTATGCGGCCGAGGGCATGGCTTGCAAGGATAAGATTTTCTGAATGAACATACGGGCAGTACAGGATAGAACTGACTAGATTTCACTTTTTATCACTTTCATCACCCGTATTATGTGTCATCATCCTCTTTGCGATCATGACACAGGACACTTTTTCCCACTAAACATGCAGATTTTTCTTCTTTGTATGCCTTTTTCAATACCTCTTACCTACTGATCCAACTGATTCTCAAGAAATGTATGTTCCGATAGGCCGAAAAGTAAACGAATCCTATTTTTTATCATTTTACTCACTTTTACGCCATTAAAACCGTCTGTAATTTACCCACAATTTTCAAGATACAACCTTGACTGTATGTCTCATCTCCGAAAAATGACATACTGAAGAGTTCTCTTTGCCTTTTCCAGTAGGTCGACCTTTGCTAAAAGGACCTTGAAAGCCATCTTGGTATGATCGCCTATGCTTTTTGGATCTGTCCACTCTACATTTTCTTTTTTTGTCCACGCACACCTCCTCCTTTATGGATACAATTCTCGTATTTCCATTTTCAAATCCACACATTGGATCAGCATGGCATAATTCGCTTTTTATATCCACATGAAATGACATGATCGGTCCGAACATGACTTCCACCTGTGGATACTTTCAGCCAAACATCCCTGATCTGCTCCAATTCTTTGATCAGAACCCAATAACTCCCGCTTTTCTATTGCGGCAGTCCCTTCTTGTTGCACTTACAAATCTGTATCCTTCAAGTATTCTGCAAAAAAGTATAAAGTGGTCTTGCCTTTGGTTGCGTAATTGCGGCGGCCTTCTGCGATATTCTCGTCCAGGAATATTACAGCTTTACCGGCCAGCACATCCCGTGCGATGTCCAGCATCCGGTCCACGACCGCCGGTTCGAAACTGGTCGTGCGCTCCAGATGTCCGCCCCATCCGTTATGCCCGCCAAAGATGCGATCATATTCTTGCTCGTGGCTTTTCACATGCTCCAGTCCACGGATCATGGTCTCCACTGAAACGCATGTAGGCGGGTTGATCGGATTATTGGCCGGGCCGCAGCTATCACCGATCGAGTCCCCGGCGTAGAGGATCCGACTAAGATCATCCACGAAAACCATATGACCTTTGCTGTGCACAGGGCAGTGATACGCTGTCACCGTACGACCGCCCAGATTCCATTTGTCTCCATCATGGATGGGCTTGAGAACAGGTTTTTTATCCCAGCTCCAAACCGTACGCTGCTGCTTGAAGCAGCCATTCGTCCCCGGCTCTTCCTCGATCAGATCATTGAAGAAATCCAGGAAATGCTGCATAAAGTCAGTGTCATAGCCTGCGATCGTGGAGAGTTCCTGTTCCGGCACGAAGACCTCCTCGAACTGGACGATGCCTCCTACGTGGTCAGCATGTTCGTGCGTTACACAGACGATGAGCGGCAGATCCGTGAGCGTCCGCACCAGCGCTTTCAGATCTGCATTACCGCAGCCGGTGTCCACCAAAAGAGCCTTCTGTGTGCCCACGAACAGCATGGGACTCTCCATCCCCATACAATTGATCGAATATGTCTTATAAGCGACCTCATGGATGACTGGTGTATCGGTCAGAAACATTTACAGTTTCCTCCCGTTCCAACCCCAATGACGGATCTCGCTGATCGTCATATAGATCCGCTGCTGCGGAATTTCGGGGAGGACCCGCTGCAGTGTCGCAAAGAAACCTGCAACGATCATCGCATAGTCTTTCTCTGGTGTCAAAGGTCCAGGGTGGATCGTCACCAAAGCAGCCGGTTCCTCCGCATCACCTCGAAAATCGATCCAACGTTCGTCTTGGATCTCGATCAGCACGTTTTTTGCTACCTCGGTTTCGCCGGCCTCAGCAAAAGAACGTACGAAGCCTTCTGAGATCGTTTTCTTTTGCGCAACACTGATCTTGGTATTGGTTTTTATCTCTATGACTGGCATGTTTTGGTCCTCCTTCTTGTGGATACTCAAAGTATAAAAGCCCTTGTTTCCAAAATCAATTCGGAAACAAGGGCTTTTGCATTAGCATAACTTATTCGGACCGATCCTCAAAGTGCTGCAGCAGCATCTTTTCAAAGGATTCCGCGTAGGGATTCGTGTTTTCCTTCAAGCGGAAGGCGCAGGTATTGCGCAGAATCGTCTCTCCCTTGCGCAGCAAGGGGATCCTCTTGAAAGTCGCTCCAGTGTAAGTGCCACCGGGCCTGCCTTCAATGGGCAGGACGCCTCTGCCGGAGATCACGAGGACACGCGCCTCCCGCAGGCTGCGGGCGAAAAGAAACTCACCGCCAAACCCGATGATGTCACGGAAGAAGCGCTGCTCTTCTTTCTCCTGATTCTCCCCGGCGACCAAAACACACAGTATGTGCTTTAGTTCACTGATCTCGATCGAGTCCAGCTTGGCCAAGGGACTGTTGATGGATACTTCCACAAAGTACTGAGAGCGCCTTAGTATCGTGTTATGGCAATGGTCGGCAAACGCACGCCTCTGGTCGTTGAGCACCAGATCCGCTTTTCCGGAGATCAGCGCCTCGTACAGATCCTCATGATTGCCGGAAAATGACTCAAGTTTTACCAAAGGATTCTCTTGTGAAAACGCGGAGATCGCTCTGCCAAGTTCCTCCCCGGTATAGGAACTTAAATATCCTATGCAAAGTCCCGGACCTATGTCTGTACCTTGGTGCCGGGTCTCCCGCATGAGCTGTTCCAGTTCCGCGGTGATCGATAAAGATCTGCGATAGAAGTATTCACCGGCCGGCGTCAAGGAAAACCTGCGATTCTTTCGTTCCAAAAGCAGGGTGCCCAGTTCGCTCTCCAGTGCGGAGATCGCCTGGCTGATGGCAGATTGCGACACAAAGCATTGCTCTGCCGCTTCCGTAAAACTTCCGGTCTCCACCACAGACTGAAAATACTTCATTTGCCTGAGCAGCATCCGATCACCTCCATTTCCCCCATTGTATCAAAATGAAGGCGCCTTTGCAATGTTCAATACATGCTCGCTTTCGCTGAAGTCAGCCGCCAGCAGTCGTTTCGCTTCTGCAGCGTGAACTCCAGCTTCAATGGCCATTCTTGCTGACGGCCGCCATACACCGCGGCAAGCACCCGGCTCAAGCCCGTCATTTTGGCAGTTTCGTGCCGGATATCGATGTCCAGATGTTCGGTTTCTGCCGCGTAATAATTCAGCGTACCATCATGAATGCTGTTGATATAAGCTTTTTTATTCTGGACCTTGCCTGTCATGTGCATCAAGGTGAAACTATCGTCGTGCAGACGGTCCAGTTCTTCCAGATCCTTCTGGATCATGGCAGTATACATTTCATC
The DNA here is from genome assembly GCA_024689505.1 of Clostridiales bacterium. GTDB lineage: Bacteria > Bacillota > Clostridia > Lachnospirales > Bianqueaceae > RUG159. The sequence goes on along the minus strand of JAILDJ010000224.1, from coordinate 3,924 downwards.
ATACAGCAGTGCGATCTGTTGCTTGTCATCCATATCAGCCACGTTGACCGTATACCGGCATCTTCAAGGTATCAAGAAGGCTATCGATGCGGTTGATCTCTTCCGGTGTCAGAATCACATGCTGAGAATTCAGGTTTTCCAGGATCCTCGCTTCTTTGCGGCTGCCTGGGATCGGGATGATCCATGGTTTCTTACAAAGCATCCATGCCAGGGACAGCTGTCCGCTGGAAGCATTCTTTTCACGGCCTAGATCTGCCAGCAGATCCATCAGTTTTTCAGCGGCCGCAAAGCCTTCCGGCGTGTACTGCGGCATATGGCTGCGATAATCGACACCCCCTACAAAGGTATCTGTCGCCTTATAGGCGCCGGTCAGGAAACCGTTGCCCATCGGAGAAAAGGCGACCAGGGCAATGTTCAGTTCTTCCAATACCGGGAACAAGGGCTCATATTCTCTGGCCAGCATGGAATAGCGGTTCTGGATCGCGGCCACCGGAGTTACAGCATGCGCTCTGCGCAGATATTCTTCGCCGGTCTCGGAAATACCCCACGCACGGATCTTGCCCTCCTTGATGAGCTGTCCCATGGTCTCGGCGACCACTTCCGGCTCTACCTTAGGATCGATCCTGTGCTGATAATACAAGTCGATATAGTCTGTCCCCAGACGCTTCAAGCTGCTTTCGACGCTGGTGCGGATCTTCTCCGGGCTGCTGTCCAGCACCGCGCCGTCAGGCGTGAAGGTGATACCCATCTTGGTCGCGATGACGACCTGATCACGAACAGGTTTGAGAGCCTCACCGACCAGTTCTTCATTATAGCTGATACTGCCGTCCGGGTTGATGCCGGTGTAGCACTCTGCTGTATCGAAAAAGGTGTAGCCCATATCAAAAGCCTTACGGATCATCCTTATAGCCTGACCTTTTTCTGTCGGTGCTCCATACGCATGGGAAAATCCCATGCATCCCAACCCGACCGGGCTGACCTTGATACCGCTCTGTCCTAAAACTCTCTGCTCTTGCATGTTCATGCTCCTTACACTTGTTGCTCAGTGTCCTGTCACAGCATGAGGAACGTATGCTTCCTCCAGGAACTTGACTTCATCCTCAGTCAGTGTCACGTCAACGGCGCCGCAGGCTTCCTCCAGATGCTTGATCTTGGTCGCTCCGACGATCGGCGCGGCTACAGTCGGCTTGCTGAGCAGCCAGCTGAGCGCGACCTGTCCCATCGGAATGCCCTTATTCTCAGCCACCTGTTCGACACGGCGGATGATCTCCAGGTTGCTCTCATCTTCCGGGAAGAAACGTTTGCCAACAGCTTCGTTCTCATAACGCTGGGTCACGGTTCCAGGCTTTCTTGCGAGACGGCCCTTCGCCTGCGGGGACCAGACGATCTGCTTGACACCCTGATCGGCACACAGCGGGATCATTTCACGTTCTTCCTCGCGGTAGATCAGGTTGTACAAGTTCTGCATGGTCACGAACTGATGCCAGCCGTGTTCTTTCGCGACCTGCTGTGCCTTCGCGAACTGCCAGGCATACATGCTGCTCGCGCCAATGTAGCGGGCTTTGCCTGCCTTTACGATGTCATTGAGCGCTTCCATCGTTTCCTCGATGGGTGTTTCCGGATCCCAACGATGGATCTGATACAGATCGACATAGTCCATACCCAAGCGCATCAGGCTATCATCGATCGCTTTCATGATGTGCTTGCGGCTAAGGCCTTGCAGGTTCAGACCTTGGCGCTCTACCGGGAAATACACCTTCGTCGCCACAACGATCTCGTCGCGGTTGGCCATCTCGCGCAGTGCGCGGCCGACAAATTCTTCACTCGTCCCGCCGGAGTAGGTGTTGGCGGTGTCGAAGAAATTGATGCCCAGATCCAGTGCACGTTTGATGATGGCGCGGCTGTCCTCCTCCGGCAACGCCCAGCCTTTACCTGTGGTGACGCCAGCGTTGTCCGAGCCAAAGCTCATGCAGCCCAGGCAGATGCGTGAAATGGTCGTTCCGGTATTGCCCAACTTTGTATACTTCATAGTGATAGCTCCTCTCTTGGGATTTCTAAAATCAGTATAAAACAAGCTCCGGCCATCATCAATTCGATTTCCGGAGCTTATTTATAAGTTTCACTTATGAAGTTTTGCAGTTGAGAACGGTCCTGTTCTCTCATCACTTTCTGCTTTTCAACTGATACAAAAATACTTCCGAGATCTCCCGGTCATATCCTTCGTAGAAGCCCTGCGGCATACCGAGGACGATCCGGGCGCCGCGGTTGTACAACAGCAGCAGCCGATCGTTCTCCTCATCGAAAGTCAGCCCCTCGATCTCGCCCTGCCTCGTCACATCGTCAAAGGTCCGCTCCAACGTCACCGTGCAAAACGTGGCGTCCGCATCGATCCGCGCGCGGTACAGGTGGTCCGCTTCCTCCGCGTCCGCGTCCCCATCATCCGCCGTTAGATACAGACAGCCTTTATGATAGGCCACACCCTGCACCCATTGCGGCGGCATCTGCAGATGGACCTTGCCCAGATACGCCCCGGAATCCAGATCATACTTGTACAGATACCGGCCGCTCTCCTCGCCGACCCAGGAGCACATCCAGACGGTCCGCGTGTCCGGATCCACCGCGATGCCGGAGCATTCCAGCTGCCCGCTCTCCGGAGCGAAAGGGAAGGTCCGCTTCAACTCCAGCGTATCCCCGTCGTAGACCGCGATCTGAATGTTCGTGCCCACGCCGTCCATGAAGTATTCGGCACCGATGTACAGCTCGTTGTTATACACATCAATGTCCCCGATGTGGTTGACCTCGATCTGATATCCCTGGAAAGGATCCGTGTTTTGTATCACGACATTCCATGCCGCATCATATTTCGTCAATATCGCGGAGCCGCTGACCCAATAGGAACCATTCTCGCAGCAGACGCCTTGCCGCCCTTGGACCTCCACAGAATCCAAAAGCTCATACTGAAACGCCGGCAGCATCCGGGACGCATCGGCCTCCGGACGCTCCGGCGTCTTCGTTCCGGCGGCCGTGCATCCTGCAAGCAGGCACAGCATCCCCACCAGCAGGATCACCGACAACGACCGTTTCATATGCTTACTCCGTGATTGCCCAAACGCGGACCGGCAGGCCGACCGCGCCTTTGATCTTCGGCCAGGCGGCGACCAGAACGGCGCCCGCTGGTGCGACCTGATCCAGATTGCACAGGACCTCGATCTGCAGTTTGCCCTGCTCCAGGACATACCGCTCGCAGGCCAGATCTTCTGCCTTCGCCGCTTCCGCGGAAGCATCGGTATCCAGGGTCTCATGACCGTTCGCAGCGGCGTTGCGGACTTCATAGATATACTTCAAAGCATCCAGAGACCAACCCGGGAAGTTCTCGCTGCCGTCCTCGGCGATGCCGGACAGGGCTTCCATATCCGGCCAGTTCTTGCTCCAGTCAGTGCGCAGCGCAACGAACGCACCATCCGGGATCGGACCGTATTCCGCTTCATAATCCTTGATATCCTGTGCGGTCACGGCATAGTGCACGTCTTCCGCTACTTTCTTGGTGATATCGATGACGCAGAGCGGGAAGACCGCGTCCATCACGCCGAACTCTTCTGACAGCGGCGCACCCTTCACAAAGTGGCCCGGGAAATCGATGTGCGTACCGAACTGTCCGGGGAACTTGAAGGTCTGGATGCGGCACTCCAGCATCGGATTGCCCCAGTCGAAAACGACCTTGCCCAGCTCCACGGATCCTTCCGGAATACCGCTCCAGTACGGGCTGTCATTGGTCAGTTCATGTGACAGTTCCACCCAGCGCAGTTTCTTTGCCTGCTCCAGTGCATCCCAAAGTTTATACATAATAAACCTCCTTATTTACACACCCACGGACGCCCCGCAGATGATTCATTCTGCCTCTGCCTCGTCATGCGACGGCGCACT
>JAILDJ010000208.1 GCA_024689505.1 Clostridiales bacterium | reverse complement strand
CCGATCTCGTTGCCGAAGTTCTCCGATCCCAGGATGATCCGTTCCGGATACATCTCATGGTCGCGCAGATATTTATCCTCCATGTAATTGTAGCCCACGATATCCAGACCGTTGGTGAACGCTTCGGAATATTCCTCCCAGGAAGTATCGTCCTTGGCAACATCGGCGTTCTGCATATTGCCGATCATCTTCTTGAAGGTCTCAGCCGCCAGATAGTCGTCCAGGCCGTTCCAGTAGGAGCAGATGGCGTTAGAGACCGGGCGGCTCGGATCCAGTGCGCGGACCGCTTCCGCCAGGCGGGTCGCCAGGGTATAACCATTGTTCAGGCCGCCGCGTTCCGGGATCTCATTACCGGTGGACCAGATGATGACGGACGGATGGCTTCTGTCACGCTTGACGAAGGCGATCAGATCCTTCTGCCAATCGGTGTCGAAATACTGGTTATAGTCGCCGGCACGTTTCGCGATGCCCCAGGCGTCGAATGCTTCATCGAACACGTAGATGCCCAGCCGGTCGCAGGCTTCGATGAGGGCAGCAGATGGCGGATTATGCGTGGTACGTACCGCATTGAAACCGATGCTCTTGAGGATGCTCAGCTTGCGGTATTCCGCGTCGTACAATGTGACCGCACCCAAAAGGCCATTATCGTGATGCAGACAGCCGCCCTTCAGCTTGACGGTCTTGCCGTTGATGCGCAGGCCGTGACGGATGTCCGCCTGGACCGTACGGATGCCGAACAGGACCTCTGCCTGATCCACCGTACCATCTTCCGTCGGCACCAGATGTGTCCGGAATTCTCCGACGTCCTGCACCGTGGCAACGACTTTATACAGATTCGGTTCTTCGGCGCTCCACAGCAGCGGATCATCCACTGTCAGCATCAGATAGGCGGTATCGGTCTCTCCGGCTCCGATCTGCACGCGGGTCTTGCGGCTGACGACTGTCTTGCCGGTGGCCTCTTCCACCAGGCAGACCGTCACTTCGGCGATGCTGCGCTTCAAGGTGCTGTTCTTCATCTCGACCTGCACGGCAACGGTCGCGGCACCATCTTCGATATGCTTCGTTACGGCGTAGATACCATCCTTGACGATGTGCAGGCGTGGGCCGTGGGCCAGTTCCACCGACCGGAAGATGCCGGCACCGGAGTACCAGCGGCTGTTGGGCTGCATGCTAGGATTGACAATGATAGAAATGCGGTTCTCTTCACCAAAGTAGATATACGGGGTCAGATCCGCCACGAAAGGTGCATAGCCATAGTGCTGCAGCGCGACGCGGTTAGCATTGACCTCGACGGTCGCATTCATCATCACACCGTCAAAATGGAGCTCTACGATCTCATCTTCCCACTCCTTTGGAATGGTGATCATCTTGATATAATGCGCCACACCGGCATTGTAGTATCCGCCGGCAGGGCCGGCGACCGCTTCCGGGAACGGATCCGTCTCGATCATATAGTCATGGGGCAGATCCACTGTCTTCTGTGTCGGGGATACCATCCCGGGACGGTATACTTCCAGATGACCCAGGTCAAACAGCCAGCTTTGGTCCAGATTCTGTTTTTTCATTGTACTTCTCCTCTCAGATAACTTACGAAATCGCCGCAGGCGATTTGGCATGCGCCTCATGCATCATGCTATTACAGAGTTTTGATGGTGCATGTACTCCTTTATACTTTTAAGAATATGATACCCGGACTGCCGTCCGATGGTTTCACAGTTGCCAAATACGCGCTTGAGCTCCTTGACGGCACTGTCTGCGCCTTGCTGCTTGCGGATGACCACGTATAGGACACCGCCCTCTTTCAAATGCTCGTATGCCAACGCAAAGAAATGATATACCGTGCTTTTTCCTGCCCGGATCGGCGGATTTGTGGCCACGAGGGTATAATCCACGGCAGTGACCAGATCCTCTGTAACCACCTCCGCATCGATATGATTGGCCGCCGCACCGCGTCTGGCCAAGTCCATGGCCCGCTCGTTGATATCCATCAACGTCGCTTTCGCGCCGAGCTGGTCCGCCAGCACCAGGCCGATCGGGCCATATCCACAGCCTAAGTCCAGGATCTTCTCCGTTTGCGTCTGATCCTTCAGGACGGTACGGATCAGAAGATCGGTGCCCGGATCCACCCGTTGGATGGAAAAGACGCTGTGATCGCTGAAAAACGAATAGTCCCGTCCGCCGACTTCATATGTCAACGTCTGCACGTCCGATGCGGATGACGGATCCTTGGAATAATAATGATCAGCCACGGCGCACCTCCTCCAGGATCCTGGTCAGCTCAGCGAACTGCTGAAGATCCAGTGCCTCGCCGCGGATGGTCTCCGAGAGACCCATCTGACGCAGGGCATCGACCAAAGTCTCTTTGTCCAAGCCCAATTCCGGATCGTGCGATACACTGTTGACCAGGGTCTTACGACGCTGCCCGAAGGCGGCGCGGATCAGCCCGAACAGCAGCTTCTCATCCTCTACCTGTACCGGCGGTTCCGCGTACCGGGTCAACCGAATCACGGCGGACCCTACTCCCGGCCGGGGCATGAAGCAGTTCTGCGGCACATAGGCCGCGATGTAGGCCTCGGCGTAATACTGTACCGCCAGCGACAGGGCCCCATAGTCCTTGGTGCCGGGTCCTGCCTGCATGCGCTGCGCCACCTCTTCCTGCACCATGACCGTTACGCTCTTAAGCGGGATTCCGCTCTCGAACAGCATCATGATGATAGGTGTCGTGATATAGTACGGCAGGTTGGCGATCACCTTGACGGGGCGATCCACCTGATGCTCTTCTAAAAATGATGGCAGATCCAGCTTCAGGAAATCGGCCTGTACCAGCGTCACATTGCGGTACGCCGCCAGATTCTGCTCCAGGATGGGGATCAGCCGCTTATCGATCTCCACGGCGATCACCCGTCCGGCTTCCTCAGCGACGACCTGCGTCAGGCTGCCGATGCCCGGCCCGATCTCGATCACGATATCGTCCGGCTGGATGTCCGCCGCCTTCACGATCTTGTCCAGCACATGCAGATCGATGAGGAAGTTCTGTCCAAACTTCTTCAAAAACTGGAATTCATGGGACTGGATGATGCGGATGGTATTCTGCGGATAGGCGATGTACGCCGTATCCGGTTCCCGCCGGCTCAACGCGGCACCCCGAACAGACGGCAGGCGTTTTCGAACGTCGCCTCCGCGATCACTTCCGGATCCACCCCACGGACCTCCGCGATCTTGTCGATGATAAAGGGGATATTGCGGCTGTCATTGCGCTTGCCGCGGTTCGGCACCGGTGCCAGATAAGGGCTGTCCGTCTCGACCAGCAGGCGGTCCAATGGCAGTTTCTCCACCGTCTCGATGACCTTGCGCACCTTCGGGAAGGTGATCATGCCGCCGATCCCGATGTGGAAGCCCATCTCCACGAACCGTTCCGCCATCTCCACACTGCCATTATACGAATGGATAACGCCGCCGACCAGGCCTTTGCCATAGTCCTTCAGGATATTGTAGGTATCCTCCAGCGCTTCCCGGGTATGGACGATGATCGGCAGTTCCAGCTCCTTGGCCAGTTCCAGCTGCTCGACGAACCAATCCTGCTGCACGTCTCTCGGAGAAAAATCGTAGTGATAATCCAGCCCGATCTCACCCACGGCCACCACCTTTTCCGATGCCGTCAGATAATTGTACAGTCGGTCCAGGTTGTCCTCATCCATCTCGGACGCGGAATGCGGATGCACGCCGATGGCCCCGTAGACCCAGGAGTATTGTTCCGCCAGGGCAAGCGTCACCCTGCAGCTTTTGATATCGCTGGCACAGTTGATGATATATTCGATCCCCGCATCATGACAGGCTTTCAGAACATTCTCCCGATCCGGGAATTTGGCATCGTCATAATGCGCGTGGGTCTCAAAGATTCTCATGCATCGATCTCCTTTAAGCTAACTTTACACAGGTTCCTTCCGTAATGCCGTTCTCGTTGAACGCATCCACACGGACGTAGTATGCCCGGTCTTTGACCAGAGCACCGATCCGCTGGGTCTTGGCCTGGAAGACCATGTAGCTGTGATACAGTTTGTCCGGCGCTGCACCGAAGAGGATGTTATATCCCACGGTATCCGGCTGGTCGGCGATGGCCACTTCCATGTCCAGATCCCCGGTGCGTACCGCGATAAAAGCCGGGACATCAGGCTTTTCACCATCCCCAAGGCCGAAGACACGCAAGCCGGAAACACAGGGCTTCTGCTCATATGGGACACGGATGTCGGAAAGCTTCAGGTACCGGATCTTAAGGTCATCCTCGAACACCAGGAAGTCATGGGTCAGGTCCGTGTCCGCTTCTGATTTGTCCGCAAGGACGCACCATGTCTGCCCATCCACAGATCCTTCCAGCTTCCACTGGGTCTTCAGATCCGACCCATCGATATAACGAGCCTGATCCCCCGGCTGCATCTCACCCGGGACCGGAATATCGATGTCGCCGTCGGCGAAGTTGATCTGCACAGCGTGCACGTCGTACGCCTGCTGCAGATCGACCATCAGCCATTCATCGGTGCTGTTGGAAGCCGCTTCCCACCAGGTCTGCACATTCTCTTCCACAGCCAGCTGGGGCTCATGCCCCTCGGTGTTGGAGGAGGCACACGCATCCTTGCCCGCGCTCAGCAGCATCCACGCAGGATCCCGCCAGGCATCCTGCCGCAGACCGGAAACAGGCATCGGCCAGTCGCCATAGCGCTGGTTGCAGAACAATTCTCCGTCCGTATCGAAGCCCGCCGGCCACAGACCGACGCGGCGTTCGAACATATGATGCGTAGAGATGCGCATGGTCGCCGTATGCCACCAGTTGCCCTGCTCGTCCTGCATGGTAGAACCATGGCCGGCGCCAGGCAGGAATCCGCCCGGTTTATAAGAGAACGGATTATTATCCGCCAGCGTGTATGGCCCCAACGGGCTCTCGCTGACATACACGCCATCTGAATATGTATTGTACTGGGTGCCGGGGCAGGCATACTGCAGATAATACCGGCCACAATGCTTGTCCACCCAGGCGCCTTCGATATACGGCATATTGGAGAACATGCCCTTGATCATCGGGATCAGATGCTCCGGAATGCTTTCCACAGGCATGCCCTGTGCTTTGACAAAGGCCTCGAACTTGGCCTCGACCTCTTCTTCTGTCGCGGGCGGCAGGGAATTGTCCTCACCGCTGCGCTCGTAACCGATCTCCCACGGGTTGCCCTCGATCAGGGCCTGTGTCTCTCCGATGGGATTCATGGTCGCGGGATCCAGCTCCGTGCCCCAGATGGGCGTCGTATTGGAGCAGCCCCAATAGAAGTAGACCCGTCCATCGTCATCGATGAAAAGATTGGGATCCCAATAAGGGAAGGTGCCTTCGATCTTCTCGTAAGGACCGTTCAGGATATCGCGGGTACGATAGCGGTCGCAGTTTTCATCCCTGCGTGACGCGCAATAATAGACCCAGCCGTTCATGACCCGCACGTCCGGGGCGTAATCATATAACGGCAGCTCCTCCGGCAGCTTATGGTTTTCCCAATGGACCAGGTCGTCAGAGACCCAGACGCCCAGCGTCATGGACGCAAAGATATAATATCTCCCCTCGAAACAGATCATGGAAGGATCCGCCGCCTCACGGTTGATCTCCACCTTGCCGCCGCTGCGGGGATCTTTATTGAACTGATAACGATAATTCACATTGACAGGGTTGCAGTAGTATTGCATGTAATGTTCCTCCGATCCGTCTGTCTTATACGTAAGATCACTTGTAGTTATGATATCACATTTCCTTGTAAAGTGAAATATAAATCCTTGTGCAATTATATCTTTTTCAAAGTAGACGGACGCCCGCATTTTGTCGATTTTCCTTCTTTACAAGCCCGCCTTTTTCATAGTAAAATTTTCATTAGTTGATCCTTATCTTCACGATGATAAGGGCATTGAAAGGAGTACACACATGATAGATATTCGTCGTCCCGACAACATGGTCCGCATCGAGACCGAGGCACAGGCCAAGGCTTATATCGACGAGCAGATCACCCTCCTGCGCCAGCAGATCGGTGACAAAAAAGTCCTGCTCGCCCTCTCCGGCGGTGTTGATTCTTCCGTAGTTGCTGCCCTGCTGATCAAGGCAGTCGGCGACCAGCTGGTTTCCGTACACGTCAACCATGGCCTCCTGCGCAAGGGCGAGCCCGAGCAGGTCATCGAGGTCTTCCGCAACCAGATGCACGCCAACCTCATCTACGTCGACGCTGTAGACCGCTTCCTGGACAAGCTGGCCGGTGTTACCGATCCTGAAACCAAGCGCAAGATCATCGGCGGCGAATTTATAGAAGTCTTCGCGGAGGAGGCCCGCAAGCTCGACGGTATCGAGTTCCTGGCACAGGGCACCATCTGGCCCGACATCCTGGAATCCGAAGCCGGCATCAAGGCCCACCACAACGCAGGCGGCCTGCCGGAAGATCTGTCCTTCGAACTTGTCGAGCCCGTACGCATCCTCTTCAAGGACGAAGTCCGCGTCGTCGGCAAAGCCCTGGGCCTGCCCGACAACATGGTCTACCGTCAGCCCTTCCCCGGCCCCGGCCTGGGCGTCCGCTGCCCCGGTGCCATCACCCGCGACCGTCTGGAAGCCGTCCGCGAATCCGACGCCATCCTGCGTGAAGAATTCGCCAAGCACGGCCTGGAAGGCAAAGTCTGGCAGTACTTCACCGTCGTTCCGGATTTCAAATCCACCGGCATCACCGACGGCAAACGTACCTTCCAGTGGCCCTGCATCATCCGCGCCATCAACACCACCGATGTCGTCGAAGTCACCGTCGAACACCTGCAGCCTGACTTCATCGACCACCTGGTACAGCGCAT
>JAILDJ010000185.1 GCA_024689505.1 Clostridiales bacterium | reverse complement strand
TCCCCTCCCGGCAGCAGAGGGAGAAGCCGGCAGCCCCCGGGATCTGATCGGGCGTGAAGACTACATGCTTCTCATGAACATGGCCAAAGGCGGACCTGAAGAATCGAAATGGAGAAGGATGATCCACGTCCAGATGGATATTACCGCGCCTCTGTACTGGTGGAAGGAATTCGACACCTACAAGGTCGGCACCGTCTCCAATTCCTGCAGCACGATGCGGACGATCCACGAGAAGGCGTTTACACCGGAGGATTTTTCCTGCGAGCATCTGCTGCCGGAACCCGGCTGCCTGGCCGGATACGCGGGCGGAGACCGTTCCCCCGCGGAGCTTCTGCGTCTGACGGTCGATACGCTGAACGCAGCGAGGGCGGCCTTTCTCGAAACCGGGGACAAGAGATACTGGTGGCAGCTGATCCAATTGCTGCCGAGCTCCTACAACCAGCACAGGACGATCGACCTGAATTATGAGGTGCTGCGGAGCCAGTATCGGGAGCGGAAGAACCACAAGCTTGACGAGTGGCGAGAATACTGCACTTTCATCCGGGAGCTTCCGTACAGTGAGTTTATCACTCTGAAGCAGGACTGATCCTTTATACATCAAGATGAATGATCCCCCTGGCAGATGATCTGCCAGGGGGATCATTCGCTTTTCAGCTTTTACTTTATAAAGAGACTGCGTTTCCTGCCTCGTCCGGCACAAAATACGTGCTGCGCACTTCACGATAAACACCCTCGACATCTCTTTCCGAGAGGATCCGATACAGTTTCTCATGTGCCAGATACAGTTCTTCCGCGCGCCCCTCTTTCAGCATCAGCTTCACGCTTTCCATCCGCATATCATGCGTCATAGTACGCACAGTCCCGGAGATCTGGGCAACGATACGGTTGTGAGAGAGGTCCATCATAGCTTCATGGAACGCGTTGTCTTTCTCAAAAACATCATCTACTGACGGTTTTTTCCGCATGCAGGAGCTGTTCAGTGCGGAAAGAGGTTTTTCCAAGGACCGGATCTCCTCATCCGACGCGTTGCGGATCACCATCAGCATGGTTCCTGTCTCCATGATCTCCCGCAGGTCCATCAGTTCATCATAGCTGTCGCCGCGGCCGAGGATCACACCATACAGGAGGGGGCTGATCATCGGTTCGGAAAAGCCGCTGCATACAAAGGTCCCGACCGGGCGCCGGATCTCCAGAACGCCCATGGCGACAAGGATCTTAATCGCCTCGCGGACCGTGTTGCGGGCGACGCCGAACCTCTCGGCAAGTTCCACTTCCGTGGGGATCTGATCACCGGGCACGATCTCCCCTTCCAGCAGCCGCTTGGTAAGCGTATCTATGATCTGCTGGACCGCATTGTTGTTGATTTTCTGGACATCCATGGTAGTTCCTCCATCATTCAACGTTGAACATTGATAGAACTCTAACAGACTTCGGCAGCATTGTCAAGAAACCTCTTGTTTTTTTATGCAAAATATACGAATCGTCTGCTGTGAAATTGGTGCTTCCTCCAAATCTTTATAAATCTTGCGCAAACCGCTTGACAGAATCCGGAGAAGGAAGTATGATGGCATTGCTCAACGTTGAACGTTGAGCAATAGAGAATCTTGAAAGTGTTACGGAAAGGGTAAATGCCATGAAAATCAAAAGAGGGATCCTGATCCTCATAATGGTTCTGGGTATGCTGCTTCTGAGTGCCTGCGGCAGTTCAGCCGGAGCCGGAGAGACTGGCAGCTCCGAATACCAGAAGATCAATCTGGTCATGTCCGTCAACGGAACGGATACCCAGATCGACAGCCGGGTCGCACGCTATTTTGCCGAACTTGTGAAAGAGCGTTCCGGCGGCAGCATCACCGTAGATGTTTTCCCGAACGATCAGCTTGCCGGCGGCAACGCCACCAAGGGCATCGAAATGATCGCCCAGGGCAGCGTTGATCTGGCCGCTTACGCGACCTGCACGCTTGCCGTCATCGACAGCCAGCTCCCGGTTGCCACGATCCCCTGGTCGTTCGACAGCTACACGGAAGCCCGCGAGGTCATCGACGAGACCGGCGGCGCTTACTACGCTGAACGGCTGGCGGCAAAGGGCATCACCTACATCGGATCTTTCCACAACGGATTCCGTCAGCTGACCAATTCCAAGACCGTGGTCGATGAGCCTTCGGATCTAAAGAATCTGAAGATCCGCGTGCCCGGCAGCGAAGTCTATATGGGTTTCTTCCGCGCACTGGGAGCCGACCCTACCTCGATGAGCTGGAGCGAAGTGTTCACCGCCATCCAGCAGGGAACCATCGATGGGCAGGAAAACGGCGCTTCGGTCACTTCGACCGCAAAGATGGACGAGATTCAGAATTACATGACCATCTGGAACTATTCCTATGAAAACGATCTGTTCATCGCGAACACCCGGATCTGGAACAGCCTCGAAGAAAACACCCGTCAGCTTCTGACCGAATGTGCACTGGAGGCCTGCAACTGGGGCCGCGATATGCTGGAGGCTGAGGAAGCGGATATCCTGGCTCGCTTCGAAGCAAACGGCATGACCATCACCTATCTCAACGATGAACAGAAAGCCGCTTTTGCAGAAGCAATCTCCGAATGGAAAGCCGGCATGATCGACCGCTTCGGCGAATATGCCTGCTCAGCCTTCGGTATCACCAAGTAAGGAGGGAATGCTTTGAAAATTCTTGATCGTATTGAAGAAGGCATCTGCATTCTGTGCCTGATCGCCATGACCGCGCTGGTCTTCGCCAATGTTTTCTCCCGTTATGTCCTGCATCTGTCCCTTTCCTTCTCGGAAGAGATCACCACCAACCTCTTCGTACTGCTCAGCATGATGGGCACCGCCATCGCCGCACGAAGGAGAGCCCATCTGGGGCTTTCAATCCTGACCGACGCGGTCAGCCCCAAAGTACGGCGGGCTCTGCTGATCTTCGGGTTTGGCCTGTCCACCATCTTCTGCTTCGCCGTTTTCTTCTACGGGATCAAGATGGTCCGCTACGAATACATCCTGGGCCAGGTAACGCCCAGTATGCAGTGGCCCGAGTGGATCTACGGCTGTTTCGTTCCCTTCGGCGCCGCTTTCATGACGCTGCGTTTCGCTCAGATCACCCTGGAAGAGATCCGGACGCCGGCTGACCAGATCAAGAGCGACGCCGAGCTCATCATTCAGGAAGCGGCTGAAGAAGAACAAGCCTATCTTGCAAAGGAGGACGGAACGAAATGATTGCTTCCCTTCTGTTTGTTTCCTTCGCGGTCCTGCTGGTCTTCGGCGCCCCGATCGCGGTCTGCCTCGGATCCTCCAGCGTACTTGCCATGCTGGCGCAGGGCGCCGGAAGACCGCTGGATACCATCATGTCCAGTCTCCCCTTCCTGTTCTCCGCATCTTCCAGCAAGTTTGTGCTGCTGGCGATCCCGTTCTTCATCCTGGCCGGCAACATCATGGAAAAAGCCGGGATCTCCGAACGCCTGATCAACCTGGCTGAGGCCTGTGTGGGCCATGTCAAGGGCGGCCTTGCGATCGTCTGTGTCATCGTCGCCTGCTTCTTCGCCGCCATCTCTGGTTCCGGACCGGCCACTGTGGCAGCACTCGGTCTGGTCCTGATCCCCGGTATGATCCGGACCGGTTACAATCCGGCCTTCTCAGCGGCTCTGATGGGCTGCGCAGGCGCCATCGGCGTCATCATCCCGCCCTCCATCACCTTCGTGGTATACGGCTCTATCGCAGACACCTCCATCGGTGACCTGTTCAAAGCAGGCGTCATCCCCGGCCTGATCATGGGCGCGGGCCTGATCATCACCGCTCTGCTGGTTGGCCGCAAAATGGATCTGAAGCGCCAGCCGAAGGCCAGCGGCGCAGCGCGCTGGAAAGCCTTCAAGGATGCCTTCTGGGGTCTGCTGATGCCCATCATCATCCTCGGCGGCATCTACGGCGGCATCTTCACCCCGACAGAAGCGGCAGCCGTGGCCGTTGTGTACGGCCTCGTAGTCGGCGTGTTCGTTTACAGGACGGTCAAGCTCAAGGATCTCAAGGCGATCCTGATCGACTCGGCCAGCACCACCGCAACCATCATGTTCATTACGGCCTGCGCAAGCCTGTTCGCCTATGTGCTGACTCGCGCCCGCCTGGACGTGGCCATCTCGAACGGTCTGATCAATCTGACCAACGGCTCGACTTTCGTGTTCTTCATCATCGTGAACATCCTGCTTCTGATCGCAGGCTGCTTCCTCGACTCCACCTCTGCGCTCTACATCTTCACCCCGCTCTTTGTGCCGGTGGCACAGGCTCTCGGTGTGGATATGATCCACCTGGGCGTAGTTATGATCGTAAACCTGGCGATCGGACTCTTCACTCCGCCGGTCGGCGTCAACCTCTATGTGGCCTGCGGCGTCGCCAATGTGGATCTCAAACGGATCTCCAAGGCGGTCGTTCCGCTGCTGATCGCTTCGATCATCGTCCTGCTGATCATCACCTATATCCCCAGCATCTCAACCGTGTTTACCGCCTGATTTAAGAAAGGAGCTACTATTATGAAAGAAAACCTGAGCATCACAGAACTGCAGAACAAATGCGTTGATCTGAAAAAGCATGTCGTCGACATGATCTGGAAAGCCCAGAGCGGCCACCCTGGCGGCTCGCTGTCGGTAGCGGACTTTATAACAGCCTGCTACTTCCGGTACATGGATGTCGATCCGGCCAATCCCCGTTGGGAAGACAGAGACCGCTTTGTCCTCTCCAAGGGCCATGTCTGCCCCGCCCAGTACGCAGCCCTGGCCATGAAAGGCTATTTCCCCATGGAAGTTCTGGACACGCTGCGGAAAGAAGGCTCCCCTCTTCAGGGCCATCCGAGCATGACCAAATGCCCCGGCATCGACATCTCCACCGGTTCTCTGGGACAAGGGCTGGCCTGCGCAGTAGGTATGGCGCTTGGTGCAAAGCTGGACGGAAAAGACTACCGTGTCTTCTCTGCTTTGGGTGACGGTGAGTGCGATGAGGGTGAGATCTGGGAAGCCTGCGGCACCGCATACAAGTACGGGCTGGATAATCTGGTCGTTTTCGTGGACTGGAACAATCTCCAGTTGGACGGCACCTGTGATGAGATCATGCCTCTCGTCGATCTAGCGAAAAAGTTTGAGGCTTTCGGCTTCGAAGTCTATTCCTGCAATGGCAACGACATGGCAAAATTGGTAGAGGTTATGGACAAAGCTCTGGCGTCAAAGAACGGTCTGCCCAAATGCATCGTGGGCAAGACGGTAAAAGGCAACGGCGTGAGCTTCATGGAGAATCAGGTGGGCTGGCATGGTGTGGCCCCCAACGATGAACAGTACAGGCAGGCTATGGCAGAACTAGACAGCCAGTACGTCAAGTGAGGAGGATAAAAACATGAATTTCGAAGAGAAGATCCCCACCCGCAATGGCTTCGGCGATGAGATCGTCGCGCTGGGAAAAGAGAATAAAAACATCCTCGTGGTGGACGCCGACATCGGCAAGAGCTGCAAAACCGGCGATTTCCGCAAGCAGCTGCCCGCCCAGTATCTGAATGTGGGCATTGCCGAGCAGAACTGCGCCGGTGTGGCGGCGGGACTCGCCAGCTGCGGCAAGATCCCCT
Source organism: Clostridiales bacterium (assembly GCA_024689505.1). Classification (GTDB taxonomy): domain Bacteria; phylum Bacillota; class Clostridia; order Lachnospirales; family Bianqueaceae; genus RUG159. The sequence continues at coordinate 104 of JAILDJ010000185.1, read as the reverse complement.
TTGTGGTCACCTACGCGGCCTTCGGTTCGATGCGCATGTGCGAAATGATCCGCCAGGAGATCGCGTACCCCCACCTGAACGTCAAGATCGCCTGCTCCCACGGC
>JAILDJ010000182.1 GCA_024689505.1 Clostridiales bacterium | reverse complement strand
TCTGGTCCACTACGGTGGTGTCGACCATCATCACGATCTTGAATGGTTCTTCCGCGGAGGCGGAAAGGACAACCATGCTCATGCACAGGGCAAGAGCAAGCATCAGGGCTGTCAGTTTTTTCATGGCTGTTTTCTCCTTTTCTTTATTATGCTTTAATTTGAACCATCTGGTTCAATTATTGCCATAATTATACATGAATTTGTCTCGTTTCGTAAATACCAGAAATCAGACATAATATGGATATTTCGGATATTTTCCTTATGGCTGTTTCCCGATATAAGCCAGGATACCGCCGTCTACATAGAGAATATGGCCGTTTACGAAATTACTGGCGTCGGAAGCCAGGAACACTGCCGGTCCCTGCAGGTCTTCCGGTGTTCCCCAGCGGGCCGCCGGTGTCTTGGCAATAATATACTGGTCAAAAGGATGACGGCTGCCGTCCGGCTGCTTCTCCCGCAGCGGTGCAGTCTGGGGTGTGGCAATATATCCCGGCCCGATCCCGTTGCACTGGATATTGTGTTCGCCGTATTCAGAGCAGATATTCCTCGTCAGCATCTTCAGCCCGCCCTTGGCAGCCGCATAGGCGGATACGGTTTCACGTCCCAGTTCGCTCATCATGCTGCAGATGTTGATAATCTTTCCGTGTCCTTTTTCAATCATGGACGGGATTACCGCCTTGGCGCAGATAAATGGTGCGTTCAGGTCCACGTCAATTACCTTCCTGAATTCCGCGGCACTCATCTCGGTCATCGGAATCCGACGGATAATCCCGGCGTTGTTCACCAGGATATCGATCACTCCGACCTCTGCTTCGATCCGCTTCACCAGCGCCTGCACCGCGTCCTCATTCGTCACGTCGCAGACATAACCGCTCGCATCGATCCCCTTCTCTGCGTAGGCCTTCAGGCCTTTATCCACCAGTTCCTGGTTGATGTCGTTGAAAACGATCTTTGCACCGGCTGCTGCGTAGGCTTCCGCGATTGCGAACCCGATTCCGTAGCTTGCCCCCGTAATCCAGGCTGTCTTTCCTTTCAGGCTGAAAGCGTTCATGTCCATTTTCATTTCCTCCTTATCTCAGGTCTGTCGTTGCAATGTTGTCCATATCGTCAAATGCCTGGTTTTCTCCGCCCATCGCCCAGATGAATGTGTAATTGCTGGTTCCTGCCCCGGCATGGATGGACCAGGAGGGCGAAATAACTGCCTGCTCATTCTGCATCACAATATGCCGGGTTTCCTGTCCCTCGCCCATCATGTGGAACACGACGTTGTCCTTCGGCACTTCAAAGTAGAAATATACTTCCATCCTCCGCTCATGCGTATGAGCCGGCATTGTGTTCCAGACACTGCCGCTCTCCAGCACCGTCATGCCCATACTCAGCTGGCAGGTCTTCAGCACCGAGGGATGAATAAACTGGTTGATCACCCGTTTGTTGCTGGTAGCAGCGTCTCCGCATGGCTTTTTGGCTGCATCCGCGATTCTGATCAGTCTGTTCTCATAACTGCAGTGTGCCGGTGCGGATACAATGTAGAATTTTGCGGGATTTGCCGCATCGTCACTCTCAAAGTACACTTCCTTCGCCCCGCGGGTCAGATACAGGCAGTCCTTGTAGCCCAGTTCATATACATTCCCGTCGGCCGTCACCTTCCCGGCTCCGCCCACATTGAACATACCGCACTCCCTGCGTTCCAGGAAGTATTCCGTACCGAAGTTGTGCCAGATATCAATCCCCTTGTCGATGGAAACCTTCTCTTTCACCGGCATGATGCCCAGGGTCACCATCCGGTCCACATGGCTGTAAACCGCGGTCACCTCGTCCGCCTGGAACAGCGTTTCGATCAGAAATTCCTTCCGGATCTCCTCCGTGGTGTAACGCTTAAAATCCTTCTGGTTGCAGCTGTAACGGATATCCATTTCCCTCTTCCCCCTCTTTATTCTTTCGCCCGGGTTTCCACTTCCCCGACCTCGGTCGTTTCCAGTAATTCACCCTCGCATTCTTCCAGTACCACGTCCTCGAGTGTTAGCTTATCCACATATTTTGCAATGATTCCCCGCCTGCAGCATTCCTCGACGTGCAGTGCCATTGCCGGGATCATTGGAACCGCGTCCGGATCGAAGTCGAACCGGCAGTTCCGCAGGATCAGATGCTTCATCGGTTTTTCCGGCAGACCTGTCACATAGGCTGCGCAGGCTTTGCATCCGGTAGCCTGGACCCGTTCAAAGCATACCGTTCCGATCTCCGGCGTGGTCTCATCGACCGGCTGTTTCTCACGGCTCTGCACCCGGTCCGACTTTCCGTCCGCGTCGCAGAAATAGAAGCTGTTGACCACCAGCGGCATCT
>JAILDJ010000172.1 GCA_024689505.1 Clostridiales bacterium | reverse complement strand
TTTTTATCCATCTTTTTATTAGCAAAGCAAAAGATGATCTTCATAAACAAATGGTTCGTAGATGAAAGCAAGCGCACGATCGGAGTCGACGTTTCATCGTATCAGGCCGATATAGATATGAACCAACTGAAAGAACAGGGTATTCAGTTTGTTTATATCAAAGCAACAGAAGGAAGCAGCTGGCAGGATGAAAGATTCCCGGAAAACTGGGAAAACGCAAAAAGCGCCGGTCTGCTGTCCGGGGCATACCACTTCTTCTCTTATGACAGTGAAGGAAAAACGCAGGCAGAGAATTTTATAAAGACTGTTGGGCCAGATCTGAAAGGAAGACTTCTTCCGGTAGTGGATGTGGAATATTACGGCGATAAAGAGCAGAACCCACCCGAAAAAACAGATGTCATACGAGAATTGACGATCTATCTCGAACTGATCGAAAAAGAATACGGGGTAAAACCGATCATATATACCAGATCTGATATATATGAAAAGTATCTCAAGGGAGAATTTGAAGATTACAAAAAATGGATGTCCAGCCTTTATACTCCTCTTCGCTGGAACTATAAGGGTGATTGGTATATCTGGCAGTATCTGAACCGGGGCGAACTGGAAGGCTATACCGGTGGAGAAAAATATATCGATCTCAACGTTTTGAACAAAGATAAAAATCTGGAAGATCTGATCGTTACGTAAGAGGCGTGAAAAACAAAACACAGGAGCCTGACCCATGCTTATATAGCGCTTTCTCAAGGGGAGATCCAACCTTATCCATTTAGGATCTACCTTGGGAAAAAGCCGATCGGATTTGTGATGATCGGCTATAATAGCTATGAGGAAGGCGAGGAAATGCCTGCGATCTTGAAGCTGTAACAACGGCGATGTTATCTTAAGTCAAAAGCTGCGGAGGTGATCGATATGGCAAAAGTCTATATGATGTGCGGAAAGATCTGCAGTGGAAAAAGCACACATGCTGCTGAACTGAAAACTCTGCATCACGCAGTCGTCCTTTCCGTTGATGAGATCACTCTTGCTCTGTTTGGGCAGGATGCTGGAGATCTGCATGACACATATGTAGAGAGAGCCGAACAGTACCTGTATGAAAAATCCGTCGAGATCATTCATGAAGGGATCAGCGTTATTCTGGATTGGGGATTCTGGACCAAAGAAGAACGCTTACATGCGCGAAGCTTTTATTCTTCCAAAGGGATCGAATGTGAGTTCCACTATATCGACGTCTCCCCTCACGAATGGGCGAGGCGTCTTGAAAAGCGGAATCTGGAGATCACGGAAGGCAAAGCAAGTGCTTATTATGTTGATGAAGGTCTTGCCGCCAAATTCGGATCCATTTTCGAGGTACCGGCGAAAAGTGAAATCGATGTTTGGATAAAAGAATAAATTTCAATTTGTCGGGATATCGCGAAATCGATGTTTGTATCATCATAGATAAAGATAATCTTCATTTGTCACTATTCGATTCTCAGAATGGTTCTGTTTTTATTCGCGGAGATAAGGTTATGCTATTGTCCTATGATATTGTTGTTATCGGTGGCAGTCTGGGTGGCGTACAAGCAGCGAGGGCAGCCTGTTCTTGTGGTATGCGCGCCTTTCTATCTGAAGAAACGGACTGGATCGGTGGCCAACTGACAAGCCAGGCGGTGCCGCCGGATGAGCATCCATGGATCGAAAATCAGGGGGGCACAAAAAGCTACAGCGAGTTCCGCAAGGCTGTCCGAAGCACATATCAAAACGATCCGGCTGCGTCACAGCTTATGAAGGAGCAAAAGACACTCTGCCCTGGGAATTGCTGGGTCAGCCATCTGGGACATGATCCGCGGATAGCGCATCATCTGCTTGTTCAGTCCCTGCAGCCTTTTGTGGATCAAGGGCTGCTGACTCTGTCTCTTCGGACACGGTGCATCGAGGCGCATGTGCGGGAAGACCTGGTCGTCTCTGTCACGGTGGAAGATCCCAAGGGACAGCAGATGCAGATTGCTGCGCAATATTTTCTGGATGCCACCGACAAAGGAGACCTTCTGCCGCTGACGGGAACGGAATACCGCATCGGTGCAGAATCACAGGATGAAACCGGAGAGCCTCATGCCGCGATCAAGGCTGATCCATCGGACCAGCAGCCGATCACTTGGGTAGCTGCTTTGCGTTTGGACAAGGAAAGAACTCCGATGGAAAAGCCAGTAGACTATGATCGGTTTACAACGCTATCAGCCAAGGGGCATCCTCTGCTGAGCTGGGATAGCTGGGGATCGAAAGGCCTGACTCGTTTTGCTTTTAACGATGATGTGCCCGGCGCTTTCTCTCTGGGACTTTGGAGCTATCGCCGCATTCAATATCCACCCTATTTTATCGATCAAAGACCAGAGATCACGTTGCTGAACTGGCCACAGAACGACTATCTCTTCGGTAATCTGATCGATGATCCTTTGTCGGATGTCCATGCGAAGGAATCACGGGAATTGACAAAATGCTGTGCTTATTGGTTGTGGGAACAGGGATATCCGGTCCAACTGGATGGAACCATGCTTGGCACCGCGGACGGCTTGGCTAAAGCACCTTATATCCGCGAATCCAGACGGATCATCAGCAGAAAAACGATCGTCGAGCAAGAGATCGCCAAAGCATGGAATCCTGAGCCGCGACGGCTAACAGACAGTGTCGGCGTCGGCCATTATGCCATAGATCTGCATATGACAACCGTGACAAGGACCATGATGTTCGAAGAGACGCAGCCTTTTGAGATTCCGTTGAATGCTATGATTCCGGTCCGGATGCGTAATCTTCTGCCTGCATCTAAGAATATCGGAGCCACACACCTGACCGGCGGCTGTTTCCGTCTGCACCCGGTGGAATGGACCGTGGGAGAAGCCGCCGGATACCTTGCCGCCTACTGTATCAGAAACAAACTTACCCCTGCACAGGTGGCAGACCAGCGCCTTTCCCATTTTCAGCGCATGCTTATGGACCAGGGTTTCCAATTGCACTGGAAAAGTCTCTAGAAAGGACCGGACAATGAAGAAGGTCATCTATTTGCCGATGGATGAACGGCCCTGCAATGCATCGTTTCCGGTCAGTCTGTTCCAGGACACCATGAGGATCTCATCTCCTCCGGTTCTTGGCAATAAGAAGACCCCTGCGAACTGGGAAAGTATCCGAGATTTTCTGCTTCAGGAGGCCCGGGATGCGGATGGTCTGGTATTATCCATGGATCAGCTGCTTTACGGCGGTCTGATCCCGTCCCGGCTTCACCATCTGAGCCGGGAAACTGTCATGGAGCGGATCGAAACGATAAGGATAATAAAAAAAGAGAACCCTTCTCTTCTGATCTATGCCTATCAGTGCATCATGCGCTGTCCCCAATACTCCAGTGCGGACGAAGAACCGGATTACTATGCAGACTGCGGCCGAGAGATCTGTTTGTTAGGAGATGCGAAGCACCGATATCGACTGGGACTTTGCCAGCGAGAGGAAATGGAAGAATGTAATAAACATGTGCCCGAAGATACCCTCAAAGATTATCTGAACCGCAGAGATTTCAATCTGAGTTTCGATATAGAGACTCTAAGGCTTGTTGAGGACGGTATCATTGATTTTCTTGTGTTTCCTCAGGATGACTGTGCTCGTTATGGTTTTCCTGCGATGGACCAGGAAATGATCCGGAAACGGATCTCTGAACTGCATCTTGACATGAAAGTGCTTATGTATCCCGGTGCCGATGAACTGGGATTGACCATGATGACGCGGATGCTGCTGCATTTTTCCGGCAAAAGGCCTCAGTTTTATGTCAAGATGGCTGCTTCCGGTGCCGGGCTTTCCATACCACCTTATGAAAGCCGGCCGCTTGGGGAAACCATAAAATATCACCTGATCGCTGCAGGATGCCTGATGACTGTCACCTTAAGTGAGGCTGATATAGTACTGGGGGTTTCCTACCCCGGTGGGAATGGTCGGGACATGGTCGTCCGGCAGGAAACAGACGCAGCATATACGGAAGAACGTACTTTCAGCGAGTTTGTACTGTTTTTGAAGCATGCTGTGGATATAAGTAAAAGCGTCACGTTGGCAGATAATGCCTATGCCAACGGCGGGGATCCGGAGCTGATCTCACTGCTGGATCAAATGGACATGCTTCGCCGTCTCCACGGTTATGCCGGATGGAACACTTCCTCCAATACCATAGGAACCGCGATCGCTGAGGGTGTTCATGCTTACATTGCAGGGATAACGCAGGGACATTGGGATTTTCTGGCATTACGTTATCTGGAAGATATCGTATACTGCAGTTTAGTGCGCCAGCAGATCACCAAAGAAGAACTGCCTCGGCGTGGTTATGATTACTTTAACGTTGGGGCTCCTCGTGGTGAGATCAGTGAACTGGTCCAGACTTGTCTTGCAGCCGCTGCGAAAGAACTACTTCCCAGTATCGCAGATCAGTTGACTATACTCGATACATGGATGCCCTGGTCCCGTATGTTTGAAGTAGGACTAAAAGTCCAGTGGAAACATGACAGTTGCTGATGACGATTCTTTCTATAATCATAAATATAATATATTTTGTTGTTCTGAATATGAACATCTATACGGACCGGGCAATGATGCCGACCGGGGAGATTCGAGAATGGCATCGTCGCCCGATAACAAGGCTGGATATTTCTGATCAGTCATTCCTGGTATATCTGCAGATCGTTCTTGCCGCTGTCAGTATTATAACCAGTGTTCTGTTTCTATTTGGAGTTCGCAGCAGCAAAATCAGAACAATACAGTTGGTCAGCACAATAGGTTCCACAATCGTGTTTATTATCATCATGATTGTAACCTCTAATTTGCATGCTAAATATGCCTGAAGCGGGCAATTACAAATTCCCGTTTGTGAGGATTTCGGAATGAGTCAGACAGAGAATATACATAACATCAGACCAATTAATGAACAAGATGGTGTATTCCTTAATTCACTGATGAACTGCCCTTCTGTTTTGCAGGCTCTGAACGAAGTCCCTTCGAAATTGCAGGAATGGACGGACGCGATCAAAGCGTGGCAAAGCGACGTTGATGAGGAAGATTATATCGTTTTATACGGAAACACACCGATCGGCTGGCTTGGCATTAATGGACTATTGAATGAAGATAAAACCGTGTACCTGAAGATGGCAGCATTACTGCCAAACTATCAAAATCGCGGTTTCGGGACTGCTGCCATTCAGAAATTGATGTTTATGCTGAGACAAAAAGGGTTCCATAGAATTCTTTTGTATACAGATCAGGACAACTATGCCGCACAGGCTTGTTACAGAAAATGTGGATTCAAGATCATTGACTCGCTGACGGAAACAATGTCAAACGGAAAAATCATTCCAAGATACATAATGGAAGTTAGCTTGTAACTTAAAACTCTCTTCTGTCGGAATGTTATTATACCGATATTAATGGAGGTAACGTAGCATGATTACGAAACACGTTGTTGTCGTGCCATACGATGAGCAATGGAAACTGGATTTCCTTCAAATAAAAGCCGAACTTTCCGACGCTCTTGGCCAACTGGCCATAGGAATTGAACATGTCGGCAGTACTTCAGTCCAGGGTTTATCTGCAAAACCCATCATTGATATTGATGTCATCATCAAAGATAACACCGCATTGGAAAATGTTGTATCTGCTTTGGGGGAAATTGGTTATCGCCATGAAGGTAACCTTGGCATCGTTGGCCGAGAAGCATTCAAATATGATGGCAAAGAACACCTGCGGAAGCACCATTTATATGTATGCCCTAAGGATTCGCCAGAGCTGAAAAGACATATTGCCTTTAGAGATTATTTGCGGACGCATCCTGAGGCTGCGCGTGAATATAGCCGTATCAAAGAAGAAGGAGCAAAAAAATACCCCGATGATATAGAGAAGTATATTGAATATAAAGCTCCATTTATCGAAAGAATCTATGCAGAAATCGGCGTGTGAGAATTCCCTTTTATCTGTCTATAGCAGATCTTCAAAACCAGTACCACACGAATAATAAACACAAAAAAAAGACATCCGTTTCCATAAGCTCATACTCTTGATTAGCTTTGGTCCGGATGTCTTTTAGTATTTGTCAAAGAGCAAATTCAAAGCTTAAGAAAAGTGTCCGTGACTGCGCGCTCCACAGCGTGAGATACATATGAATCCGCACCTCCGATGTTGGAACGGTTGATTCCAAGAACGACATCCATTTGATTCGCCGGGTCTACATAGAAATGGGTTCCGAAAGCACCACTCCAACCATACGTATTAGAGGCGATCCGCCGATTGATCTTTTCAGGCGCTTCAAATACTACCATATTTAAACCCCAGTAGGTTCCCGGCATCATCACACTGGTATGTGGAATGCCTTTTCCATGGATCATATCCACGGTCTCCGGCTCCAGGATCTTTACGCCATCGAGACTCCCTCTGTTTAGCAGCATCTGTGCGAAGCGTTCATAGTCTTCAACACTCCCGTATAGACCAGCGGCAGCGGATTTATAGCCACATTTGTCATATAAAAAACTGCCAAGGGAAGGATCTGTTTCGGTGACATCACTCAAAGCACCATCTTTATACTCATAGAGTCTGACCAGGCGCTTCTGGTTTTCTGAGGTAACCGAAAATCCCAGGCTGTCCATTCCAAGCGGAAGAAAGATGTGTTTGCGCAAATACTCTTCATACTCCTCGCCAGAAACCATCTCTACGATCGCCGACAGGATCTCCGAGGAAGCAAGTGCACTATAGGCGGATCTTGTACCCGGTTGGAAATCCAACGGGAGTGAAGCGATCATCTTTGCCCGTTCCAGCAAGGAAGAAGAATTGGTTTTTATCTTATCCAGCAATGTCATGCCGACAGGCCCTTCTCCCAGTCCGGAACTGTGATTAAGAAGGTCCAGGATCGTGATCTCCCGATGGGCAGGAACATATGTCATCGTTTCTATGTCTTCCCGCAAAGCCTTCAGTCCTGTCGGATTGTCGGGGTCTGCTACGTATTCCTCATATACAAGAACCTTTTTACAGACCTTCATATCCCGAAACTCAGGAACATAGGAAGAGACCTTATCAGAAAGCGAGAGTTTCCCCTTTTCCAGAAGTTGTGCGACCGCGACACCGTTGATCGGCTTGCTCATAGAACAGAGCCGGAAAATACTGTCTTTTTTTACAGGAGTGGACTTGGCCAGATCCGCGCAGCCGATTTCTTCGTCATAAACAAGGGTACCATCCTTTCGAACCATCAGGACTGCGCCAGCGATTTCATTGGAATCAATGTAATGCTGCAAAGTTGAGGTAATCGTATTCATTGAGCCTCCTCATAAATCTTATTCCTAAAAACCCCTCCGTTGACTATTATAAAACCGAGCCTTC
>JAILDJ010000164.1 GCA_024689505.1 Clostridiales bacterium | reverse complement strand
CGGACCTTGATGCCCATCGCCAACCGAGTCTCGATGGAAGCGCTGCTCGAGGCATGCCGGGCATATGTCCGGGCTACGAACCGCCGCATCACATTTGAATACGCGCTGGCGGAAGGCGTCAACGACAGCCGCGCCAATGCGGAAGAACTGGCAGAACGACTGAAAGGGCTGCTCTGTCATGTCAATCTGATTCCCGTGAATCCCGTCACGGAGCGGAAGCTGAGAGGACCGGAGCAGAAGCGGGTCCAGGCATTCCGCAAAGTATTGGAAGAGAAACATATCCCGGTCACGGTCCGTCGCGAACTGGGTGCCGATATTGATGGAGCCTGCGGTCAACTGCGCAGGCGATACAGACATGAAACCGAGGTGAAGCAATGAAAACAGGAGTGCTTTGCGATACAGGCAGAGTCCGCAGCAGTAACCAGGATCGCGTTTTTGCGTCCTGCGAACCTGTAGGGCCACTGCCTGATCTGATGATCGTAGCAGATGGTATGGGCGGTCATAACGCGGGCGAGAAAGCCTCTGAGCTTACGGTAGAGACGATGCTTTCCGAGATCAGGGAACAGGTGCAATGCCCTGACGATGTCGGGCTTTGGCTCAACACCCTGGCGCAGGATGCAAATCGCGCTGTTTTCGAAGCGTCGATCGAAAATCCGGCCTGGGCCGGCATGGGAACGACGCTGGTCGCTGCCTCTGTCATAGATGGATGGATCTACGGGATCAACATCGGCGACAGCCGCATGTACGTCGTCCGGGCGGATGCAGATGGGACCTGGCAGTTGGAGCAGATCTCCGAAGATCACTCCTACGTGGGCGATCTGGTACGCGCTGGGATCCTGACCAAAGAAGAGGCCAGACACCATGAGAAAAAGAACCTGATCACCAGAGCGGTCGGACAGGAACCGGAGGTACAGGCGGATATCATCATAGAACGGACGGAGGGCGTACAGCTGATCCTGCTGTGCTCTGATGGACTGACGGATATGCTGGACGATGCGGAGATCCTGCGGGTCCTGAAACTCCCGGGCTTCAACGTCCAGGAGATGGCCGAAAACCTGACGAAAAAAGCCAACGATTGTGGGGGCTATGATAATATTTCCGTCGTCATGGCGGATCTTAGAGGGGACGAAGTACAATGTTAAAACCAGGCATGATCTTGAATGAACGATATGAGATCGTCAAAGTCATTGGTGAAGGCGGTATGGCGGTCGTATATAAGGGGATCGACCATAAGCTGCATCGTGACGTAGCGATCAAAGTGCTGCGGGCGGAGCTGTCCGCGGATGAGGTCGTCGTATCCAAGTTCCGTAAGGAAGGATTGAACGCGGCCAGCCTGTCTCATAACAATATCGTAGGCGTATATGACCTGGGTAGGCAGAACGGTTCCGATTATATCGTCATGGAGTATATCGATGGCATAACCTTGAAGGAATACATCGAACGCCGCAAGAAGCTGACGAACGATGAGATCTTCAAGATCTCCGTCAAGATCGCGGACGCGCTGAAAGCCGCACATGCCAACGGGATCATCCATCGGGATATCAAACCGCAGAACATCATGGTCACGCCGAAGGGTGTGGTCAAAGTGACCGACTTCGGTATTGCGAAGGCGACATCTACCACCACCATGACCGCGCAGAACGAGGCCATGGGCTCCGTTCATTATTTCTCACCGGAGCAGGCGCGCGGTCAGAAGGTCGATATGCGGTCCGATCTTTATGCCCTGGGCATCACTATGTTCGAGATGGCGACCCAGTCCCTGCCGTTCGAGGGGGATACGGCCGTTGCGACAGCCATGAAGCAGATCCATGATCCGCTGCCGGATGTTGCGGCACTCAATCCGGAACTTTGGCCCGGTCTTGCGGGGATCATCCGCAAGCTTACCAACAAACAGCCAGAGGACCGCTATCAGTCCGCGGACGAAGTCCTGGAGGATCTGAAGCGCGTATATCAGAACCATAATTATATACCAGAAAACAATGTCAAATTCACAGCGTACACGCCGTCGCCCGCCCCGACGGCACCGGTTGCGAAGACTCAGCCGAAGCGTGAAAGACCGCGGCGTGAAGAGGAGGAAGATGACGAGGATGAGGAGGAAGAGGCACCAAGACGTGTCGGCCTTTGGATCGCGATCGCTGTAGCGATCCTGTCCCTCATAGCGATCGTCGGCCTTCTGATGAAATACTATCTGAGTACGACTGATGATAATACAGCGTCGATCCCCAGTCTGATCGGCTTCACTGAGGCGGAGGCTTCGGAAAAAGCGGAAACCACCGGTTACAATCTTGTTATCGAAGCACAACGCTACAATGATGAATATGAAAAGGGCAAGATCTACGAGCAATCGCCCACGGCCGGCACCAAAGCTGAGCCCGGAGCAACGATCACGGTCGTCCTGAGCGCCGGTCATTATGATGTGACCAGCATACCGGATTGCACCGATATGACGTATGCGGACGTGGTCAATAACCTGATCCAGCTAGGTATCCCCTATGAAGTGGAGACCCGGATCGATGAAACGGTCCAGATGGGGTATGTCATCGAACAGGAGCCGAAGGAAGGTACACCGATCACCGATGAAACGGTCCTGAAGCTGGTGGTAAGTCTTGGCGGCGAGAACGAAGGCGTCGAAGTGCCGGATCTGCGCGGTATGACGCGGGAAGGTGCTTCCGAAGCGCTGAAAGCGCGCAATCTGACCCTGGGTGAAGTTTCTCTGTCCTACCATGACAGTGTGCCTGCGGGACAGGTCATCGCGCAGGATCTGGATCCGGAAAGCCTGGTCATAGAAGGTACTGCCGTCAACGTGACGATCAGCCAGGGAACACCGGATGAGGAAGTCGAAGAAAATGCCGCCAATGGCAGTCTGATCATCAGCGATCCGTTGCCGGAGGATAAAGAAGAAGGTCGCCTGAGCATTGATGCTATCGATTCTTATGGCAATTCCTCCGGTTTGTTCGATCAGACCATCACACATGAGGATTTCGCAGATGGCGGTATGTCCGTATCCTATCCGGACGGCACTGTCAAGATCCGCGTATATCTGGATGGGGCTGAAGTTTTCGTTCGTGATATCAATTGATGGATATGAAAGAAGGCATCATCATTTCCGGCGTCAGCAGTTTTTATGACGTGTGGACATCTGAAGGGACCGTGCGCTGCAAAGCGCGCGGCTCTTTCCGTAAACTGGGGATCACTCCGGTGATCGGAGACCATGTGCTATATTCCGAGAAATTATATCTGGAGCGGGTACTGCCCCGTACGAGCCTTTTGATCCGGCCTCCGGTCGCGAACGCGGACCAGGCGGTCCTGGTCATCGCAGCCCATACGCCGGAACCAAACCTGGCGCTGTTGGATCGCTTCCTCGCGCAGACGCTGGAGCAGAAGATCCACCCTGTTTTGTGCTGCAATAAGTGGGACCTGGCCCAGCCGGAAGATCCGATCCGGGACGTGCTGGACGTCTATCGGGCGGCGGGGTTCACTGTGCTTACGGCAAGTACGCTGACAGGTGAAGGACTGGACGCGGTCAAAGCGCAGCTGTCGGGACGGATCAACCTGTTTGCCGGCCCGTCCGGTGTGGGCAAGTCTTCCCTAATGAACTGCCTCATACCCGGGGCGGAGCAGAAGGTCGGAACGCTGAGCGAAAAGATCCAGCGGGGCAAGAACACGACCCGCCACGCGCGGCTCATCCCTCTGCCGGAGGGCGGTTTTGCCGCGGACACACCAGGTTTTACGTCCTTGTATCTGGGTCATCTGAAATATCAGGAGCTGGAGCAGTATTACCCGGAATTCCAGGAGTATCGCGGGATGTGCCGTTTCCGCGGCTGCAGCCACGTGAGCGAGCCGGACTGCGCCGTTCAGGAAGCGGTACGGGAAGAAAAGATCGCCCGGCTCAGATATGAAAACTATGTCTCCCTGTATAAGGAGATCAAAGCAGAGAACGAGGAGCATCAGTACGAATGAAGGTATTGATCATAACCGGAGGCACGATGGGGGCGGTGCAGGCAGCGAAGGATTTCGCGCCGGATCTGACCATTGCCGCCGATAAAGGCATCGAAAACGCGCTGGCCGCGAGGATCCCGATCGATCGGATCCTCGGGGATTTCGACTCGATCGATCCGGAAGCTTTGCGCGAAGTGCGAAACCAGCATCTTCCGGAGACGGAGTTCCCGCCGGAAAAGGACTATACCGATACGGAGCTGGCCCTGGCCATGGCGATGGACGAGGCGGGTCCTGAGGGGGAGATCCTCATCTTGGGTGCATCCGGCAGTCGACTGGATCATACGATGGCCAACGTTTTTTTGTTGAAACAGCCGGTCGACCGCGGCATCACCTGTACACTGCAGGATGATCATGACCGGATCCTTCTTTTGAAGGGCCCGACCCGGATCACGATCCCTTACGATCCGGAATGGCCATATGTGTCTCTGCTTCCGCTTTTTGGAAAAGCGGAAGGGGTAAGCCTGCAAGGATTTTACTATCCATTAGATACGATCACTTTGGAACCAGGCGTTTCCCTTGGTGTCAGCAATCAGTTGACGGAAGAGAAGGGGACGATCCACGTGGCATCAGGATATCTTCTGCTGATACGGACCCGGGACTGACGGTCCATCGTATTTATGAACACTAAAAAACCCCGCTCGAAAGGAACGGGGTTTTTTGAACCAGCGAAAATCGGATCACGCGCGGGTGATTTTATTCGATTTCAGACAGTTGGCACATACATGAAGAGTCTTAGGTGTACCGTCAACAATCGCCTTGACGGTGCGAATGTTGGGTTTCCACATTTTGTTGGAACGTCTGTGGGAATGACTGACCTTGATTCCGAAATGCGCGCCCTTCTGACAGATATCACACTTAGCCATGCTTGCACCTCCTTATCTCATTGGAATGGTCTATGTAAAAGCTTTCTTTTGAACATAGCATCATTTATTTTAGCAGATGCGCATCTGCATTGCAAGCCCTTTTACAAAAAAAATAGGGGAAATTTTCAATAAGGTTTACAAGAAGCGCTTTCTTTGATATAATAACTTCGTTTTAGAGTCAAATCAGAAGACAACATGTAAACAATAGAGGAAGAAGTGCGCATTTGCTTCACAATGGCGCACCCTGAATCACCTGCGGCACTTCCGCGGGTCAATGAGGAGGAAAGTACTATGGCAGCAAGAGTCATCACGTCGATCGGTACCATCCTGATCGAGAATGAAGTCATCGCGCGTATCGCCGGTACGGCGGCTATGGAATGCTACGGCGTCGTGGGTATGGCATCTATCAATGTGAAAGATGGGTTTGTACAGCTTCTGCTGGGCGACAGCCTGACCAAGGGCATCAAGGTCGAAACGACCGAGGATGACAAGGTCATCTTGGATTTTCATATCGTAGTTGAGTACGGCACCAAGATCTCGGCGATCGCCGACAATCTGATGAGCACAGTCAAATATAAGGTCGAGGACACTCTGGGTGTGCAGGTCGACCATATCAACGTGTTCGTTGAAGGCGTCCGCGTCGACAAGAACGAAGATTAAGGCGGAACCGCAGGAGGAAATCAAAAGTGCATACAACTATAGATGGCAGAACATTCTGCCGGATGATCGTTTGTGCCGCAAACCGTCTGGAAGAGCATAAACAGATCGTAGATGAACTGAACGTATTCCCTGTACCCGACGGGGACACCGGTACCAACATGTCCATGACGGTCATGTCCGCCGCCCGTGAGGTGCGCCAGGCGTACGTCGACAATGGTACCGATACCATCCCCGCGCTGGCTAAGGCGCTGTCTTCCGGAGCGCTGCGCGGCGCGCGCGGTAATTCTGGCGTTATCACTTCGCAGCTGTTCCGCGGTATGTACCGTGGCCTCAAGGAAACGCAGGAGATCGGCGCCGGCCGCTTCGCGGAAGCGATGAGCCGCGGCGTTGAGACCGCGTATAAAGCGGTCATGCGTCCCAAAGAAGGTACTATTCTTACAGTAGCCCGTGAAATGGCGGCCTTCGCGCTGAACTACGCCATGAATACCGAGGATGTGGAAGAACTCCTGGAAGCGACCATCGCACAGGGTTGGGAAGTGCTCAAGCAGACGCCCGACATGCTGCCAGTCCTTAAGGAAGCAGGTGTCGTCGATGCCGGCGGACAGGGTTTCCTGTACGTTTTCGAAGGCATGCTGAACGGCCTGCGCATGGAAGAGGACGAGATCCCCGCACTTACTACGGGTGAAGCGGCTAAGGAGAAATCCCAGGCTTCCGCACAGGCGCAGATCGATCCTGCATCCATCAAATTCGGGTATTGCACGGAATTCATCGTGGAAGGTGTCAAGGATCCGGAATCCCATGCACCAGCACTGAAGGAATACCTGGAGAGCATCGGTGATTCGCTGGTACTGGTCACGGATGAAGACATCATCAAGATCCACGTGCACACCAACGATCCCGGCAAAGCGCTGCAGAAAGGTCTTGCACTGGGTCAGCTCATCAACATCAAGATCGAGAACATGCGCCAGCAGCATCATAACCTGCTGAATCTGACTGAGGAAGCGCCTAAACCGGCCGAAGAACCGGTACAGGAAGGCCCTGCCAAAGAGATCGGATTCATTACGGTCTCCGTCGGCGCGGGTATCGCGGCACTGTTTACGGATCTTGGCGTGGACTACGTCATTCCCGGCGGACAGACCATGAACCCCAGCACCGAGGACGTGCTCAACGCGATCGCGAAAGTCAATGCGGAGAACATCGTCATCCTGCCGAATAATAAAAACATCATCCTGGCGGCGCAGCAGGCCGCGGATCTGACCAAGGACAAGAAAGTCTATGTCGTCGGTTCCCGCAGCATCCCGCAGGGCATCACGGCCATGCTCAACTATGGTATCTCGGATTCCATTGAAGAGAACATCGAGGCCATGAAGGAAAGTCTGTCCACGGTCGCCACCGGTCAGCTTACCTTTGCCGTTCGTGATACGCATGTGAACAATAAGGAGATCCACAAGGACGATTATCTGGCCATTCTGGACGATGAAGTCAACGCTGTGGGCCGGGATCTGTTCGAGACCACCCAGGCACTTGTGGATGCCATGATGGAAAATGGTCCGGAATTGATCACTTTCTATTGCGGCGAGGATGCGGATCCGTCCGTTACGGAGCAGCTGGAAGCCTATGTCCGGGAGCAGTATCCCGACGCGGAGGTGGAGATCCACGACGGCGGCCAGCCCTTGTATTACTACATTATTTCCGCAGAATAATAAGTTCGGAAAGGTCTGATGGCCTTTCCGAATTTTTACGCATACCGGGAGGGCGACAGGACCGCCGTTTCCCGAGCAGAGAGGTCTTTCATGGATCGATTACAGGAACAAGTGACAGAAGTCACCGGGGTCGGCGCGTCGCGGGCCAGGATCCTGTACCGGCTGGGCATCAGTACGGTGGAGGATCTGCTGACGCATTTCCCCCGGGACTATGAGGACTATCGCGCTGTCACACATGTGCGGGACGTGGTGCCCGACGAGGAACTCGTACTGAAAGTGCGGGTGCTGGGAACGCCACGGAATTTCCGCAAAGGGAAATACACCATCACTCAGGTACGCATCGGTGATGAGACCGGCGCCCTTACGGCGGTGTGGTTCAACCAACCATATATGGCCAAAGCCTTGGCCAAGGATGACCTGTGTCTGGTCCGCGGTAAGGTCACACGAAAGTACAATCAGGTGCAGATGGCATCCCCATCCTATACGAAACTGGACGAGGATATTGAGGTGGAGAGCGGGATCCGGCCGGTCTATAAATTGACATCCGGCCTTTCGGCCAAAGTACTGTCCGGCATGATCCGTCAGGCGCTCGATCAGTATGATGACGAGCTGCATGAGTATCTGCCACTGTATGTGCGGCGGGATACCGAACTGACGGATGAACGCTATGCTATGCACCATATCCATTTTCCGGAATCCTTTGAGGAAAAGGAGTGGAGCCGCACACGCCTGGTCTTCGATGAGTTCTTCATCCAGCAGGCAGCTTTGAGACGCATCCGCCGTACGATGGAAACGCAGATGGCCGGTGCGCGGCTGCTGGATCTGGATATCCAGCCGTTTCTTAAGGCCCTGCCGTTCGAGCTTACGGCCGATCAGCAGACGGTGTGGGCGGATATCGCGCATGATCTGGAGGCGCCTTACCCCATGAACCGCCTGGTCCAGGGGGACGTCGGTTCCGGTAAGACGGCTGTGGCCATGGCCTGTCTCTACGCAGCCTTCCGCAATGGAATGCAAGGGGCGATGATGGCGCCGACGGAGGTGCTGGCACGCCAGCATTATGAGGAGGCACATCGTCTGCTGAAGCCCCTCGGCATCCGGGTCGGATATCTGACGGGATCTCTGAAAGCAGCGGTTCGCAGGAAAGTATACACGGATCTGGAGCAGGGTGATATCGATGTCGTCATCGGGACACATGCACTTATCCAAGAGGGTGTGACCTTCCACAGACTGGGTCTCGTGGTCACGGATGAGCAGCATCGTTTCGGCGTGCGGCAGCGTGTCGCATTGACGGAGAAGGCGGAAGCGCCTAATGTCCTGGTCATGACGGCGACGCCTATCCCGCGTACTTTGGGCATGATCCTGTATGGGGATATGAACATCTCCGTGATCCGCACCATGCCGCCGGGCCGCAAACCTGTGAAGACCTATACGGTCGATTCTTCGTATGACGAGCGGCTGTACGCGTTCATCCGCAGAGAAGTCGCCGCGGGCCATCAGGTCTACATCATCTGTCCGGCGGTAGAGGAGAATGAAGAGGCGGAGCACCCACTGGATCTGACTTCCGCGGTGGAATATTC
>JAILDJ010000128.1 GCA_024689505.1 Clostridiales bacterium | reverse complement strand
CATTTCCGCAGCACCATGGTCAATAACATGGCGTTGGGTTCCAATAATGCTTCCTTCGAGCCGGCACGGACGAAGTGCGACTGGCTGACAAAGGATGAAGCCATCGTCGATGCCTATGTGGCGAACCCGCTCAATCAGTTCATCTTTACTGTCAATGGATATAACAACATGTTCCGTGGCATGCGCTATTGCCAGCAGCAGGAGAACTTGAACAAGATCCCCAAGGATCTGCCGATCCTTGTCGTTGCCGGGCAAAACGATCCGGTCGGCGAATGCGGAAAAGGCCCCACGATCGTTGCGCAGACGTATCGCGACACCGGCATCCAGGACGTGACCCTGAAACTGTTCCCTGATGACCGTCACGAGATCCTGAACGAACTGGACAAGGAAGCTGTTGATCAGTATCTGCTAGAGTGGATCGAAGCCCGCATGTAAAATACGTATCTCAGCGCTCGTGATGTCATAGGGCGCTGAGTTTTTTATAGACTGTTGCACACAAATCTCATTTGATCAAGAAAAAGCATACGAGGAGGTACGTTCATGATCCAGACTATGCGCAAGGTTCCTGTTACGGAATCATCCTATCCTTTTATTTCAGCGGTGAAGCCTTGTGATCTGGAATCACATGGGTACGTGGAGGAAGAATTCTTTCAGACCGGAACAGCCAATATCTACGACGAGACTCCGGACGGGAAACTGGTGGTCACGGTCCCGGACGCGCCGTATACGACAAGGCTGCTGGTGCGTCGGCCTGCGGATCCGCAAAAGTTCAGCGGCAATGTGATCCTGGAGATCCTGAATGCATCCGCGAATTTCGACATCGACCGGGACTGGATCCTCATGTGGCGCAAGATCGTGCGCGACGGGGATATTTACATCGGTATCACTTCCAAAGGCCATGTGGTCGACGCACTCAAGCGTTTTGATCCGGAACGCTATGCCCCGATCGACTGGTCCAACCCCACCCCGGAGAGAAAAGGGCCGGAGGGACCGGATTTTGACTTCATGCAGCCTTATGAATTAGGTCTTTTCTGGGACATGCTGGTCGACCTGGCCAAGGTCCTGCGCCGGGATGACGACCCATGCAATCCCATCGCCGGCTTTGGTAAAAACTGGCTCTTCCTGGCCGGCTGGTCCCAGTCCGGCAGCTATCTGTCCCGCATTATCAACACATTTGCACGCCTGCCGGAGAATCGGGTCGATGGACCGCTGTTCGATGGCTACTACAACAGTGGTTCCGGTGCGGGCAACAAAAAACTGAACTCCTACGCGGCGGGCGGCCGTATGGTCTTCGGGGGACTTCCGCAGGGTGCACAGCTGCTGGTCTCCAAAGAGCCTGTCATAGCAGTCAATACCGAATCAGAGAACCGTGGTTTCGGCTTCTGGCACGGAGATGCGGATGAACCGGAGTATCGCTTCCGTACGTGGCAGATCCCTTGCTCTTCCCATGATACGAAGTATTCGCTGTTGGATTACTATGCGCCGATCCAGGAAGATCTGGCAAAAGCCGGTGTCGTTCTGACCTGGGAAGGGGATCCAAAGAACGGCGTCCCGATGGATACACCCTATGAGCCCATCTTCTGCGCGGCGATGAAAGCTTTGATCGACTGGGCACGCTTCGGCATTCCTGCACCGCACGCGCCAAAGATCGAGACAGAAGTCACGCCCACTGCGACGGACAAGACCGGCCAGCTCATCGCGAACTGTAAGGACGCTTTCGGTAATGCGCTGGGCGGCATCCGCTATCCCACGGCAGATTGCCCGACGGCATCGTATCAGTCCTACACAGATCATCCGGGAGGCGGATCCATCCAAATGATGTTCGGCACTGCCAAACCTTTCTCTGCGGCCATGCTCGCGGAGCTTTACGGCGATCTGGGTCATTATAAAGAACTTGCGGCAGCTTCTACGGACCGGGCGATCGCGCAAGGCTTCATCCTGCCGGAAGACAGGGCGTGGATGATCGACGCTGCGACAGAGATCGCGAGAAGCAGGGGATTGGAAGAGTAACGGGAAGAGCTGAAAAACATTCATGATATACAAGCCTGCCCTTGACAATTTTGTGCGTTTCTGTATAAAATGATGAAAATAATGCATGCACGGGAGAAGACCATGAGCGAGAAAAAACTGAGTGTCAAGAATTACGTTGGCTATGCTTTGGGCGATATGGGTGGCGTGATCACGTTCGGAACCATCGGCTCTTTCCTGCAGATGTTCTATACGGACATCCTGCACATATCCTT
>JAILDJ010000127.1 GCA_024689505.1 Clostridiales bacterium | reverse complement strand
CATTTCCGCAGCACCATGGTCAATAACATGGCGTTGGGTTCCAATAATGCTTCCTTCGAGCCGGCACGGACGAAGTGCGACTGGCTGACAAAGGATGAAGCCATCGTCGATGCCTATGTGGCGAACCCGCTCAATCAGTTCGTCTTTACCGTCAATGGATATAACAACATGTTCCGTGGCATGCGCTATTGCCAGCAGCAGGAGAACCTGAACAAGATCCCCAAGGATCTGCCGATCCTCGTTATTGCCGGGCAGAACGATCCGGTCGGCGAATGCGGCAAAGGCCCCACGATCGTTGCGCAGGCGTATCGGGACACCGGCATACAGGATGTGACGTTGAAACTGTTTCCGGATGACCGTCACGAGATCCTGAATGAGCTGGACAAGGAAGCGGTCGATCAGTACCTGCTGGAATGGATCGAAGCCCGGATGTAAAACGAAGTACCTCAGTGCTTTTAAATATGGCGCTGAGGTTTATTTCATGCAGTCAAAAAACATATAAGGAGGTATGGTCATGATCCAAGCCATGCGCAAGATCCCTGTTACAGAATCATCCTATCCGTTTATTTCTGCTGTGAAACCCTGTGATCTGGATTCACACGGGTATGTGGAGGAAGAATTCTTTCAGACCGGAACGGCCAATATCTATGATGAGACCCCGGATGGAAAGCTGGTGGTGACGGTTCCGGACGCACCGTACACGACGAGGCTGCTGGTGCGTCGGCCTGCGGATCCGCAAAAGTTCAGCGGCAACGTGATCCTGGAGATCCTGAATGCGTCCGCGAATTTCGACATCGACCGGGACTGGATCCTCATGTGGCGCAAGATCGTGCGGGATGGTGACATCTACATCGGTATCACGTCTAAAGGCCATGTGGTCGATGCGCTGAAGCGTTTTGATCCGGAGCGCTATGCGGCGATCAATTGGGCCAATCCCACCCCGGAGAGAAAAGGGCCGGAAGGACCGGATTTTGACTTCATGCAGCCCTATGAACTGGGCCTTTTCTGGGATATGCTGGTCGATCTGGCCAAGGTCCTGCGCCGGGATGACGATCCGTGCAACCCGATTGCGGGCTTTGGCAAAAACTGGCTCTTCCTGGCCGGTTGGTCTCAGTCCGGCAGCTATCTGTCCCGCATCATCAACACATTTGCGCGTCTGCGGGAGAATCGGGTCGATGGGCCACTGTTTGATGGGTATTTCAACAGTGGTTCCGGCGCGGGCAACAAAAAGCTGAATTCCTATGCGGCGGGCGGCCGGATGGTCTTGGGTGGACTTCCGCAGGGGGCACAGATGCTGGTCTCCAAAGAGCCTGTCATGGCGGTCAACACCGAGTCGGAGAACCGTGGATTCGGCTTCTGGCATGGAGACGCGGATGAACCGGAGTATCGATTCCGTACGTGGCAGATCCCTTGCTCCTCCCATGATACGAAGTATTCGCTGTTGGATTACTATGCGCCGATCCAGGAAGATCTGGCAAAGGCAGGTGTCGTTCTGACCTGGGAAGGAGATCCGAAGAACGGTGTCCCGATGGATACACCTTATGAACCCATCTTCTGTGCGGCGATGAAAGCTTTGATCGACTGGGCACGCTTCGGCATTCCTGCACCGCATGCGCCGAAGATCGAGACGGAGGCCACATCTTCTGCGATGGATAAGACCGGCCAGCTAATCGCGAATCGTAAGGACGCTTTCGGCAATGCACTGGGCGGCATCCGCTATCCCGCGGCAGATTGCCCGACGGCAACATACCAGTCCTACACGGATCATCCGGGAGGCGGCTCCATCCAGATGATGTTCGGCACTGCCAAACCTTTCTCTGCGGACATGCTTGCGGAGCTTTACGGCGATCTGGGTCATTACAAGGAACTTGCGGCAGCTTCCACGGACCGGGCGATCGCACAAGGCTTCATCCTGCCGGAAGACAGAGAGTGGATGATCGATGCGGCGACAGAGATCGCCAGAAGCAGGGGACTGAATTGATAGTGAGGCCGAAGAATGTTCATAACAGCTCGGCGTGCCCTTGACATTTTTATGCATTTCTGTATAAAATGATGAAAATAATGCATGCACAGGAGAAGACCATGAGCGAGAAAAAACTGAGTGTCAAGAATTACGTTGGCTATGCTTTGGGCGATATGGGTGGCGTGATCACGTTCGGAACCATCGGCTCTTTCCTGCAGATGTTCTATACGGACATCCTGCACATATCCTT
>JAILDJ010000110.1 GCA_024689505.1 Clostridiales bacterium | reverse complement strand
GTGATCAGCTCGTCCAGCCGCGCGTTGTCCACGTTCCGTTGCTCCATTTTGACTCCTCTGTTACTAATACGTTCGATCTTAAGGTAAAGTTACACTTTGATAGGTGATTTCTTCATTTTGGAAGATATTTGTCAGGTCCAGACCCTTCGAGGCATAGACGACGCGGTCTTTGCAATAGACCTTACCGCAGCTTAATCCCTGCAGTGCCCGTTCATCCAGTGTATCACTGATCAGGACCGGAAAAGCCTCCAGGACCATATCCGCCAGAGTCTGCTCTTCCGACACCAGGACCAGATCGTGCAGCGCTGCTTTGCAGACACCGTCCCGCGGATCCACATAGGGGAAACGCGCCGTACCGTCAGCATATACATAGTATCGGTCTGCCAGATCTTTGGCGGTGGTATAATCATGGAATGCCGCGATCTTAACCGCCTTGTCATAGGTGAGGACCGCTGCCGCGTAGATTCCTTCCGGCTGCGCGTCATAGATCTGCGTGGTGCAGGCTTCGCCCACGCTGCCCAAAGACACGCTCATGCCGCTGCGCGAGGTGATGTAACCGCTGGTGAAACCGCCGTCGATCAGCTGCTCCGCAATATAATCCAGTTCGAAAGCGTCCTGGATCCAGTACAGATCCACGTATGCCGTAACCCCTGTCTCTTCCGCGTAAGCCTTGTACGCATCCGAAATCTCCAGCCTTACGGTGTTCTCCGCCGGAAAGCTCAACGATACTGCCGTCTCGTCGTTGAGAAAAGTGCACAATGCGCGCACGTCCGCAGCCGCGTCCGGATCATACAAAGGATCGGCCAGCTGCGCTGAAGCGTCATCACTGCACTGGAAGACGTTCCGGTAGTACTCATAGACCGGCGCTAGATAATGCGCTCTTGTACCGCTCGCCTCCAGCTGCTGCAGCGTCTCGAACAAGAAAGGATCCACCTGGACGTTCTGCCCCGGGCGGCTGTTGACCGCATGAAGATTGCCGGGCACCAGGAGCGACTCTTCCTGACTGAACACCTCATACATGTAGGTGCAGGCATCAGCGTAGATCTGCTGGACCTTTTTGTACTCAGCAGCCCCGCCGGACCCCAGTTTGTACTGGAAGGTAAGATCCGGTGCGCAGCTCCCGCCGGTGTCCGAAGGATTGACCGTGACCGTACGCCAGCCCGGATCCTTGCGCACCAGATGATAGATCCCGTAGGTGAAGGCCGTCAGTGCGACTGCCAGGACCGCAATGAACAGGACCAACCGCAATGTCTTATGTTCCTCCGACAGAACGATCTCCTGGACTTTATTGGGCATAATATCGACTGCTCCTTACAATGTTCTTCTTAAGGCATCCTGCCACATGGCCTTCTTCTCAGCCCGCTTTTCAGGGCTCATCTGCGGCGTGAACACCGTAGATTCCGCCAGACTGAAGACGCTGTCATCCAACAGACCTGCTTTCAGGCCCGCCATATAGCTGACGCCAAGGGCAGAAAATTCCTCCATATCCGGACGGGATACGTTCGTATCCGCCAGGTCGCTCTGGAACTGCATCAGATACCCGTTTTTGCTGGCGCCTCCGTCCACGCGGATCTGCCCGATCTTCAGGCCGGAATCCTGCTCCATGGCGGACAGCACGTCCGTTACCTGGAAGACGATGCTTTCCAGCGCCGCCTTGATGATCTCATTACGGCCGGTGGTACGGGTCATGCCGGTGAAGGTGGCCTTGACGTCGTTCACCCAATGAGGCGCCCCAAGTCCCGTGAATGCGGGTACCAGGACGGTGGTATCCTCCGGATGGGCAGCGCGCGCCGCGGGCTCCACCTCGGCCGGCGAGCTGATCATCTGCAGGTCGTTTTTCAGCCAGGAGATGACGGCCGCCGAATAGTTGATATTGCCTTCCAGCGCATAGCTGACCACACCGTCGCGGCTCCAGGCGATGGAGGTCGCCAGACCGCAGGTGCTCGCTTTCAGCTCTGGCCCGATGTTCATCATGATGGAAGAACCGGTACCGTAGGACGCTTTGGTCATGCCATTCTCATGGCAGCCCAGGGCAAACAGAGAGGCGTGGGAATCCCCCATGGCGCAGTAGATCGGCAGCGGCTTTTTCAGCAAGCCTCCAAAGGTGGTGGAACCGAAATCCGCGTTGGAATCCACGATCTCGGGCAGCTGCTCCCGGCGGATGCCGAAACGAGCGAGCAGTTCCTCATCCCAGGTCAGCGTCGTGAGGTTCAGCAGCATGGTACGCGATGCGTTGGAATAATCCGTCTTGAAGGATTTTCCTTCCGTCAGTCGGTAGACCAGCCAGGTGTCGATGGTCCCGAAGCAGACGTCCGGATCATTCTTCAGGCCATGTTCCAGCAGCCAGCAGATCTTCGGCGCCGGGAAAAAGGGAGACAGCGGCAGACCGGTCTTCTCCTGTACCAAAGCTCCGAAGGAAGGATCCTCCTCTATCATCCGCGCTACGATATCCTTGGCGCGGGAGCACTGCCAGACGACGGCCAGACCTGCCGCGGAACCATCCTTGTGGAACGGCACTGTTGTTTCACGTTGATTACTGATGCCGCAGGCCACCAGATCCTCTTCTGCGATCTGGTTCTCCTCCAGGATGCGGCCTACGATCTCCAACGTATTCTGATAGATCTCCTCCGGATCGTGCGAAACGAAGCCTTCTTCGCTGATGATCTGTCGATGGGCTTTGTCCAGCCGGGCTTTGATGCGGCCGGTCTCATCTACCAGGACGACCTTTGTCCCCTGCGTGCTTTGGTCGATACCAATGATATATTTCATGAAATAAGCTCCTTTGCGGCTTTTTCGATGCCTTCCGCTGACAATCCATAGTAGTCGAACACTTCTTTGGACGTTCCGGTGATGACCGGCGCGTCAGGCAAGGACATAAGACGGCACTTCTTAGGATCGTTTTCCGCCAGACACTGGGCGACAGCGGCACCGAGTCCGCCGGACGGGGCATGTTCTTCGATGACTACGACACCCTTCACATTCTTCGCCTTTTCCAGCAAGGTCTTTGTGTCGAGCGGTTTGATGCAGTACATGTCCAGCACACAGGCGCCGATGCCCTGCGCTTTAAGGTTTTCCGCCGCTTCCTTGGCAGGATAGACCATCTCACCGCAGGCCACGATCAGCACGTCCTGTCCTTCACTGACCACAGTCGCCTTGTCCATGACGAAGGGCGTATCCGCTTCCGCATATACGTCTTCCACCGGATTGCGGCCTACACGGATATAGGCAGGCTTCTGATCCTTAAGCAACGACTCGATCAGTTTCCGGGTCTGGAAACGATCGCTTGGGCAATAGACCCGCATGTTCGGGATCGCCGCCATGGCCGCGAAATCCTGGGCGCTGTGATGGCTCATGCCCAGCGCTCCATAGCTGATGCCGCCGGAAATACCGATCAGTTTGACGTTGGTGTTGGAATAGGCCACGTCGATCTTAGCCTGCTCATAGCTGCGGGTGCTCACAAAGCAGGCCGGAGACGCCGCATAGGCCTTTTTCCCACAGGATGCAAGGCCTGCCGCGATGCTGACCAGATTCTGCTCCGCGATGCCCACTTCCACGAACTGCTCCGGGAAAGCGTTGGCAAAAGGTGTCAGAGACGCACTGCCACGGCTGTCACTGCACAGCACGAAAACATCCTTGTCAGCCTTGGCTGCTTCCATCAAAGTCTCGCAGATCGCCTGACGATTCGGGATCTTGTTTGCCATATCAGACACCTGCCTTTCTCGCGGCAAAATCCGCCTTGATGACTTCATATTCTTCAGCATTGGGCAAATGGTGATGCCAACCGGCTTTGTTCTCCATGATGGCACTGCCATACCCCTTCGTGGTATGGGAAATGATGACCGTAGGCTTGTCCTTCAGCGTCTTCGCCTTCGCGAAAGCCTGATCCAGCTCCTCGATGCTGTCGCCGTTGACTTCAAGCACATACCAGCCGAAGCTCGCGAAACGATCCGCCAGCGGCTCATGATGCATGACGTCCTCCGTACTGCCGGAGATCTGCAGTCCATTACGGTCGACCACCGCGCACAGGTTGTCCAGATGGAAATGTCCCGCCGCCATAGCCCCTTCCCAGACCGATCCTTCAGCGATCTCGCCGTCACCCATGATGGTGTAGACACGATAGTCTCGTCCATCACGCTTGCCCGCCAGAGCCATGCCCACACACACCGGCAGCCCATGTCCCAGCGATCCGGAATTCATCTCGATCCCAGGCAGTTTGTTGTTCGGATGCCCGATATAGGGGGATCCGAATTTCGAGAAGCCATCCCTTCGTTCGTTCCCCTCGGATACATTTCGTCCCAAGGCCGATATCGAAAATGCGTTGAATGCGGCGAGCGGTTCTGTCCGATACTTTGTTTTTGAAGAACGCAAAAAACCGAATCGTTGGCTGTTCATCGT
>JAILDJ010000063.1 GCA_024689505.1 Clostridiales bacterium | reverse complement strand
AGAATGGAGATCTCTCTGCTACAATGCTCTTATGCAAAATAGGAAGGATCAAACTGCAATGGCAAAGTATTCTGAAAAACTCGATTCAAAATTGTTCAAAGCAAAAAGTCAGGATGAGATCGCGGTAATACTGGATGCTGCAGGTAAAGATACAGCCCGGGCAGAGCAGATCTGGGATGAGATCCAGGGCCGTGGGAAAGATAGGGAGCTCGATCTGGACGAACTGGATGCCGTCAGTGGCGGAGCGGACCGCGATTGGCTTACGGATGGTTGTGCCGCTTCGGTGGAGCCGGGCAGCTTTTGCAATACGAACGATGCTTGCTGGCACTTTTCCGTGACCTATGATCACGAACCGGTGGAGGGCCCATGTCCGGTCTGTGGAGGAATGATGTATTATTATAAGACGGAGTATGCCACGAGACCGAGCGACGACGTGGATTACTTTAAATGCAGATCCTGCGGATATCTGCAGGTCTGCTGAGGAAAAACATAAACGGGAGTGTGACTTCACACTCCCGTTTTCGAACCTAAAGCGGCATCATACTGATGATCATAAATATTGTGCCACGATTCCACCACATGGTCCATGATCGCTTGAAATCAGCTATGATTTCAGCTATGATGGTCACAAAGACATAGATCACGAAGAAAAAGGAATCGCAAGTCAACGATGAAAAACTCGAAATTAGCCGTTTTCTTCCCGGGCATGGGATATACCAACGATAAACCGTTACTGTATTACAGCCGCAAGATGCTGGATGCACAGGGGTTTGAGACGAAACTGCTGATCTTCTCCGGCTTTCCGAAGAAGGATAAAAACAACGAAAAGAAGATGCAGAAGGCCTTTCAGATCGCATTGACGCAGGCGGAAGAGCAGCTTGCGGACATGCCCTGGGAGCAATATGAAGAAGTCCTGTTCATCGGCAAAAGCATCGGGACGGCGGCAGCGGCCTACATCACCGCCAAACTGAAACAGCCGGTGCGCCAGATCATTTTTACACCTTTGGAAAGGACCTTTGCTTACCCGATCATGGATGCCATCGTCTTCACCGGGACAGCCGATCCCTGGGTGCCGAAGGGCCGCATCCCGGAGCTTTGCGCAGAAATAAACGTCCCCTGCCACATGGTGGAGCAGGGAAACCATTCGCTGGAAACAGGAGATTGGAAGACCGATCTGGAGATGGTCCGCCGGGTCATGACTACTGTTGAAGCATTTCTCGCATAGTGTATAAAGGTACATCTCCAGCCTGTCCTTTCCTGTCGAGTCCGGCGGCTTCTTGCTGCCGGAACTTGTGAAATGATGACGGCTATGGTAGTATTGTGGATAGTTTTAAGCTTGAATCCAGAAAGGAGCAAGGGCATGCAGTACCGTACTTTAGGAAGGACCGGTTATCAGCCGTCAGCGATCGTATACGGCGGCATCGTGTCCGCGAAGCACTTTGGCGGGGCCACCATCCCGGGTGATGGACAGGCGCTGTCCGATCATCATGTGGAATGGGCCATCGCGCATGGCATCAATTACTTCGACGTGGCGCCTACGTATGGCGACGCGCAGAAATTCCTGGGCAACTCCCTGAAACCCTATCGCGACAAGGTCTATCTGGCCTGCAAGACCAAGGAGCGTACGAAAGAAGGGGCGGAGCGGGAGATCAAAGAATCCATGGAACTTCTGCACACGGATCATTTCGACGTCTATCAGCTGCATGAAGTCTCTTCCATAGCAGATATCGAAAGCGCATTTGCACCGGGCGGCTGCATGGAACTGCTCACGCAGCTCAAAAAAGAAGGCGTCATCCGCCAGCTAGGCTTCAGTGCCCATTCGGAAGACGCCGCCTTGCGTGCGTTGGAATTATATGATTATGACACGATCCTGTTCCCGGTGAACTGGCTCATGAACAAGAGCAAAGGCATGGGAGATCGGATCCTGAAAGCCGCGAAAGAGCGGAACATGGGTGTGATCGGCATGAAAGCCTTCGTCGAGCGCGCCTGGGACAGCGAAGAAGAGCAGGCAAACTCTCAGTTCCCGAA
>JAILDJ010000073.1 GCA_024689505.1 Clostridiales bacterium | reverse complement strand
AGGATTGGACATCGGCACGACCGGCTGTAAGCTGACCGTGTTCGATGCACATGGTGACTACCTCGGCAAGGCGTACCGGGACTATCCGGTGCGTCGGGCCGTGAGCGGCCATGAGACCGATATTTCCACCATGATGGAGAGTGTCTACGCGGTCATCCAGGAGATGGCGGCACAGTATCCGGACATCGCTGGCATCGGCGTGACCAGCTTCGGAGAGACGTTCATCATGACGAACGAAGCCGGTGAGCCCTTGCACAACGCCATGCTCTATACGGATCCCCGTGGCGCGGAGGAGTGCGCGGAGCTGGTGCAGAAGCTTGGCGCGGATCATATCGCAGAAGTAACGGGCTTAGCGCCGCACGAGATGTATTCCATCGCTAAGATGATGTGGATCAAGAAGCATCAGCCACAGGTCTATGCTGCGGCAAAGCGCATCCACTTGATCGAGGATTTTGTGGTCTGGCATCTGACAGGCAAGGCGCAGATCGATTATTCTCTGGCGACCCGTACCATGGCCTTTGACATCCATGCGCTGACTTGGAGCCGGGAGGTGTTCGATGCGGCCGGGATCGACGTGCGTTTGATGAGCGCACCCGTCCCCACCGGGACCAGTGCGGGCACGATCACGGCTGCGACGGCGCAGCGCACCGGTCTGAACGGAGACTGCATCATCGTTTCAGTCGCCCATGATCAGGTCGCTGCAGCGGTCGGTGCCGGTGCGTTCGATGGCAGTGTGGCCGTGGACGGAGCCGGTACCGTCGAGTGCTTGACCCCGATCTACGACAGCATCCCGGAGATCGCTGTGATGGCCAAGGGTTTCTTCTCCGTGGTGCCGCATGCGGTGCCTGGGAAATACGCTGCCTACGCCTTCTCCTATACCGGAGGCGCGCTGATCCAGTGGGCGATGGAGACCTTTGGACGCGGCGAGACCAACGAGAGCATGGAGCAGGCCTATGGAAAGGATGAACCTTCGGGGCTGCTGGTGCTGCCGCATTTCGCCGGCGCTGCTACCCCGTACATGGATACGGGTTCCAAGGGTGCGATCTTAGGGCTCACGACGGCCACGACGGCAGCGGACATCTACCGCGCCTGCATGGAAGGCGTCGCCTACGAGATGCGCCTCAACTACGAGGCACTTGCAGGCTCAGGGATCCGTTTTGAACGGCTCAACGCCACGGGCGGTGGAGCGAAAAGCAAGATCTGGATGCAGATGAAAGCCGACGTGCTGGATCTGCCGATCACGTCGTTGAAGACGGTGGACGCGGGTACGGTGGGTTCCGCCATGCTGACGGGCATCGCGGTCGGTCTCTTCCGTGACCTGGACGATGCGGCCTCCCACATGGTGGAGGAGCGGGAGACCTATGAACCCCGTAAAGAAATGCACGAAAAATACATGAAGATCTACGAGCGGTACAAGGCTGTGTATCAAGCGGTCCGCCCGTTGATGTGAGGTAAGAGAAATGCTTGTGAATCTGGTTGAAATATTGCAACTGGCAGAAGAGAAGAAGTGTGCGGTCGGGGCGTTCAATACGCCGAACCTGGAATGCGTCAACGCGGTGATCGCCGCAGCGGAAAAGCTGAACGTGCCCGTGATCATTGCCCATGCGGAACTGCATGAGGAGGTCTCTCCCTTGGCGAAGATCGGTCCGGTGATGGTGCAGGCGGCTAAGGCCGCGAAGGTGCCGGTCTGCGTGCATCTGGACCACTGCGAGACCCTGGACTACATGCAGCAGGCGCTGGAGATCGGGTTTACCGGCGTGATGTATGATGGCAGTACTCTGCCGTACGAGGAAAATCTGGCCAACACGAAAAAAGCCGTCGCGATGGCAAAGGGATACCATTGCGGCGTGGAAGCGGAACTGGGGGCGCTGGCATCCCGGGAAGGCGGCGGAGCAAGTGCTTCCGGACCGGTCTACACCGAGCCGGAGGAAGCGGTCGTCTTCTGCAAGGAGACGGGTATCGATGCCTTGGCACCAAGCTTTGGCACGGCCCACGGCATCTACAAGTCCAAACCCGTCCTGGATCTGGATCGGGTCAAGGTCATTGCGGAGAAGACCGGCCTGCCATTAGTCATGCACGGCGGCAGCGGCGTCTCCCCGGAGGACTATCGTACCGGCATCACCAATGGTCTGCGCAAGATCAATTACTATAGTTACATGTCCAAAGCCGGCACAAACGCGGTGAAAGAACTGCTGGAGAAAGAGGACGTGACCTTCTTCCATGACCTGGCACTGGCGGCGGAAAAAGCGATGCAGGCGGACGCGGAAAAGGCCATGCGGGTGTTTGCAGGATTGTAACAATAAAAGGTTTGACAAACGATCGAAATAAATGTAGAGTAACGGATGCAGCAAATATAAACAACAAGGAGCATTGAATATGAGTCGAACCATTGGCGTTGCCGTCGTAGGATACGGCGGTATGGGCGGATGGCATACCCGTATTTTGCAGCAGATCCCGGAGACGGAGCTGAAAGGCGTTTATGATATCCTGCCGGAACGCAATCAGGCTGCGGAAGCCGTAGGCATCCATGCCTACAACAGCCTGGAAGAACTGCTGGCGGATCCTTCTGTGGACGTGGTCACCGTAGCGATCCCCAATGATGTACACAAGGATGTCGTGATCCAGGCGCTGGAGGCAGGGAAGCTTGCCATCAGTGAGAAGCCCGTCACCACATCTTCCGCGATCCTGGAAGAGATGATCGCGGCGGCCGTACGGACCGGTTCAGTGTTCACCGTGCATCAGAACCGCCGTTGGGATGAGGATTTCCTGGTGGCCAAATCCATCGTGGAATCCGGCAAGCTGGGCCGCGTGTTCGCGATCCAGTCTCGTGTGCACGGTTCCCGCGGCATCCCGGGCGACTGGCGCAATACCAAAGAGCATGGCGGCGGCATGGTCCTGGACTGGGGCGTCCATCTGCTGGACCAGATGAACATGATGATGGGCCGCATGCCGGTCTCCGTCTACGCAACGCTTTCCAATGTAACCAACGAAGAGGTGGACGATGGTTTCACCGCGACCTTCACCTATGACGATGGACTGATCTTCACGGTCGAAGTCGGCACGAGCAATTTCATCAACCTGCCGCGCTGGTACGTGGAAGGACTCAACGGCACGGCCGTGATCGAGGATTTCCATGTGAACGGACGGATCGTCATTGCCACGGCGGATGAAGAGCACGATGCGGTGCCGATCATCACGGCGGCTGGCCTGACCAAGACCATGGCCCCGCGCACGCCGGAGACCATCGCCGAGGAACCTCTCCCGCGCATCGATACCGACATCAAGGATTATTACCGCAACATCGCCAAGGTCGTGAACGGCGAGGCCGACCCCATCGTCACCCACGATCAGCAACGCGAGCTGATGCGTCTGATGGAAGCGATCTTCGAATCCGCGGAGAAAAACGAGGTCGTACGGTTCTGAACCGCATGATAAGGAACAGTGATACACTAACAAAAGAATGGCTGTGAAATAACGATCAGTTCGTTATTTCACAGCCATTTACTTTTTCATATGCCATCCGTGGATCATCATCTTCTTCCACATGGATGATGCCGCAGTAGGTGAAACCCAGTTTTTCCATCAGCCGCTGCATAGGTTTGTTGTCTCCGTGCGTATCGATCCGCAGGTGACCGGTCCGCTTCAGTGCCCATTGCACGCAATAGGCGCCGATCCCGCGTACGGAGCCATCCGTGGCGATGCGGTGTACGACGCTGTACGGTGCGTCGGAGATCCATGCGCCGTCGATCACGGCATAGGTCGGATCCGGCCCTTCCGTCAGATAGAACGTTCCGACCACACGGCTGCCATATTGGCATACAAAGCTTTTCCCGGCGGCGATATCCTGCTCCAGCACCGACTTTGGCGGCCAGGCGATTCCATCATGATATGCGGCGCCCCATTGACGCTCGTTTCCGGCAGAGACCATAAAATCACGCGCTTTATCATAGATCCTAAGCATCTCCGGCAGATCGGACATAGAAGCCTGGCGCACGCCGAAAGGTACTTCGCCGATCACTTCGTACAGGTCGCGGCCACCGCACTTTTCTTCAAAATAGGCCTTGAGCTCCAGGTTCTTCTGCCACTTTTCATCCGGATAGCGGCCGTAACGATCCTTGACGTCCCACATGCGGACCTCGATCGGTGCCAGACCTTCAGCCATGCCGATGGAATCACACAGCTGGATCAGACGGTCATAATCGTCGAAATCGTAGGACTTGAGCATCTTTTCAGCATAGATGCGCTCCGGCGAATCTTTGTCTTCCGGGGCCACGTCATTGTCGATATCGTGGACGTTATACGAATGGGTGATGCAGATCTTGGCCACGTCCGGGTAGCCTAGTTCCAGCATGAAGCGGCAGCCGTCGGAGATATGGGTGATGTGATGCGTGCCATAGCGGCGGCCGATATCGTGCAGCAGCCCCAGGATATAGGCTTTGTCCGGATCCATGCCGCAGGCGGAGGCGATCTTTTCTGCGGCGTGGGCGACGGCCCGGCTGTGGTCGCCCCAGGGGCCGGGATTCATGGGGACAGAAGTTTCAAGCAAACGTTCCGCTTCGGAACGGGATGGATAACCAGACATATGAACAGGATCCTTTCTCATCAGGTATCTCCAGTATACCACATTTTTTCCATAGGTGAATTGTAGTTTTTTCCTGAATATGATACAATCGTGGCAGAAACATTAAAGGGGGTCGCTCAAAGTATGAGCAGAGAAAGACGCAGCAATGAAGTAGACATGCTGCATGGCCCACTGGCTAAGAAAATATTCATGTTCGCGCTGCCGCTGGCGGCCAGTTCCATACTGCAGCAGCTGTTCAACGCGGCGGATCTGGCGGTGGTCGGCCGGTTCACCAATCCGCAGGCGATGGCGGCGGTCGGCAGCAATGCCTCGGTCATCGGTCTGCTGGTCAACCTGTTCGTAGGTCTGTCGGTAGGCGCCAACGTGCTCATCGCGACTTTGGTCGGCCGGGGCGAGCGGTCACAGATCCCGGACGCAGTGCACACCATCATCACATTGGCACTCATCGCCGGCATCACGATCCTGATTTTGGGCATCTTTTTGGCAAGACCGATCCTGACGCTCATGGGAGCGCCGCAGGAAGTCATCGACCTGGCCACCTTGTATCTGCGCATTTATTTCTGCGGCATGCCCGTCATCATGATCTACAATTACGGATCGGCCATCCTGCGCAGCCGGGGCGACAGCAAACGGCCGTTCTTCAGCCTGACGCTGGCCGGTGTCCTGAATGTGCTGATGAACCTGTTGTTCGTGATCGTCTTCAAGCTGCACGTCATCGGCGTCGCTCTGGCCACGGTCCTGTCCAACTGTGTCAGCGCCGGTCTCATACTGTATTTCCTCATCAAGGAAACGGATGAGTTCCATCTGGACCTGCGGCGTTTGAAGATCCGCAAGGACCATCTGCTGCGCGTGGTGCGCATCGGTCTGCCGGCCGGTCTGCAGACCACGGTATTCTCGCTGTCCAACGTGGTCATCCAGAGCGCCATCAACAGCTTCGGAACGGCGTGCATCGCTGGTATGACAGCGTCGCAGAATTTCGATTTTATCTCATACTGCATGGCGAATTCGTTCGCGCAGGCCGCGGTCACCTTTACCAGTCAGAACTACGGCGCCCGCAACGCGAAACGGTGCCGGCAGGTCTGGGCGTGGAGCATGTGCATGGGTATCGGTATCGATATGATACTGATCGCCATTATGATGCTGCTGCGCGGCCAACTGATCCGGATCTTTACGACAGATACGGAAGTCATCCGGTACGCGATGGTACGGTTCCAGATCGTCATCCTGCTGCACTTCATCTGCGGCTCCTATGAGATCAGCGGCGGAGCACTGCGCGGCTTGAACCGGTCCATGGTGCCGGCCCTCATTTCCGTGCTGGGTACCTGTGCGTTCCGGCTGCTGTATGTGGGCGTATGGTTCCCGCAGCACCGATCGCTGGAGACGTTGCTGCTGGTATATCCATTCTCCTGGATCGTGACGAGCATCGCCATGCAGACCGCGTATTTCATCGTGCGCAAGCGCGCGTTTCGTGAAACAGCTTAAATCTTATGGCAGGGAGGTAGTGCCATGCAAACCATCAAACTGAACACCGGTCGGGACATGCCCATGCTGGGGCTGGGTGTCTTTCGCATCAGTGACAAGGCGCAGTGCCGTCAGGCCGTGCTGCATGCCATCCGTACCGGGTACCGCCTCATCGATACCGCCACGGCATACACCAATGAGGATGCGGTGGGGGACGCGGTCCGACAGGCCATCGATGAAGGCCTGTGCACACGAGAGGATCTGTTCATCACGTCCAAGGTCTGGGTCACGGACATGAAGAATGCCGATACGACCCGCCGGGCGGTGGAAAAGTCCTTGAAAACGACCGGACTGGAATACTTCGATCTGTACCTGCTGCATCAGGCGATGAACGATTACTTTTCAGCCTGGCGGGGCCTGCAGAGTGCCTATAAAGACGGCCTGACCCGGGCCATCGGGGTCTCCAACTTCTTCCCGCACGCCTTGGCCAACCTCTGCGAATGCGCGGAAATGCGGCCGGCGGTGGATCAGATCGAGATCTCGCCCTTCTTCATCCAGAAGGAGGCACTGGTCAACATGAAGCGCTACGGTGTCGTTCCGGAAGCATGGGCACCCTTGGGCGGCGGTCGATATCATCCTTATAAAAACGAGGTGCTCAAGGCCGTCGCGGACGCCCATGGAAAAACGATCGCAGAGGTCATGCTCAGGTGGAACCTGGAACGCGGCGTCGTGGTCATCCCCAAGGCCGCCCATCTGGAGCACATCGAGGAGAATTACAAGGTCTGGGATTTCAGTCTTACGGATGAGGAGAAGAAGCAGATCGAGAGTCTGGACTTAGGCCTGGGTGGGCAGAGGACCAAGCACTTCGATCCGGATTTCGTGAGAATGTGTTTAGGTAAATAACTTTATAATACCTGAGAGGAGATATAAGTTATGAACAACGTACTGCCAAATTATGTATGGATCATCATTATCGTCGTCGTGGCGTTGATCGCGTTGTACGTCCTGTATCTGATCGCATCCAACCACAGATTCCACAAGATGGTCGACCCGCAGCTCAAGGCACTGCAGGAGTATGATGAGCGCCGCCGTCGTGCCGCGCGCGAGACCATCGCGCAGCAGGATGCACAGGCTGCTCAGGCACAGACCCTGCAGCCCGCTCCGCCTGCCTATGGTCAGCAACAGAAGGCACCTGCCGATTACACGTGGAAGGATCAGAAATAACAAAAGGAACAGGAAATCATGGACGAAAGAGAGTTGCAATTCCTGCGGGAGATCACGGATCTGAAAGGGACCAGCGGCGGTGAAGGCGCCGTTCGTGACTATTTCAGGGAGAAGTATGCGGGTCTGGCCGATAAGGTCGAGACGGATGGCCTGGGCTCGCTCATGGCCACGCTGGGCACGGAAGGACCGCGGATCCTGGCCGTCGGTCATATGGATGAAGTCGGTTTCATGGTGCGGGCCATCACAGAGGATGGATTCATCAAATTCTCTCGCTGCGGGTTCTTCTTCATCACGGGCGTGATGTCACAGCATTTCACCATCCAGACCGAAAAGGGAGAGGTGGACGCACTGTGCGCCATCGGCCCGGAAGGGACGCGGGACGATAAGTTCCCGGATATGGACAGTCTGGTCATGGACATTGGCTGTTCTTCTAAAGAGGAAGCCAGGGAACTGGGCGTCCAGGTGGGCGACTTCATCGTGCCCAAGGGCAATTTCACGCAGCTGGGCAAGGACAAGAACTACCTGGTGAATAAGGCCTGGGACAACCGTATCGGCTGCGCGGTATCCTACCGTGTCATGGAGGAACTCAAGAAGAGCGGCCATCCCAACGTGTTCATTGGCGGAGGTTCCGTCCAGGAAGAGGTCGGGACGCGCGGCGCCAAGACCCTGGGCTATCTGTCGCAGGCGGAGATCGGATTCTCCGTCGACGTGGGCATTGCGGATGATATGCCAGCCGGCCGCAAGGAAGGCATTGCCCTGGGCAAAGGCCCGGAACTGTGCTTCATGGACTCCAGTACCATCTCCAACCGGAAGCTTCTGCGCTTCGCCGTGGAAGTGGCAGAGGAGTGCGGCATCCCGTACCAGACATCCATCATGAAACACGGCGGTACTGATGCCGGCGAGTTCCAGTGGACGCGCAGCGGTATGCCGGTCCTTTTGATCAACGTACCGTCACGCTACGCCCATACGCCGACCAGCATGATATGCTACGAGGATTATATCCATACCGTGAAACTGTTGACCGAGATGGTCCTTCGTCTGGACCGAGCCAAAGTCGACGAGATCCTGAGGTTCTGATATGATAGACACCCTCATAAATGCGTTTGTTTTTGTGATGACGATGATACTGACCGTCCTTACCTTCAAAAAGGAAGGCAAATGGTCCTGGGCCAATGGCAAGCAGGCATTCAAGTATTTTACGATCCTCAGCAATGTGCTGTGCGCGGTCTCCTGCCTGTTGATGGTCTTTTTCCCGCAGACGGATTGGGCATGGACATTGAAATATATCGGCACGGCGGCCGTTACGGTAACGCTGCTGACGGTCTTCTTTTTCCTTGGTCCTACCCAGGGGTACGGTAATATGCTTAGAGGAGCAGGCTGCTTTTGGCACCTGATCGATCCGGTATTGGCCATCCTGTCCTTCCTCATCTGGGAGAAGCGGGGCATGGATTCTGGTTCAGCCCTGCTGGGTGTGCTGCCGGTCGCGGTCTACGGGACCCTGTATCTGTGCAAAGTCGTCTTTGCGCCGGAAGAAAAGGGTTGGCCGGATTTCTACGGCTTCAATGCAGGAGGACACTGGAAGATCTCTTTTTCTGCCATGCTGCTTGCAGCTGTTCTGATCAGTTTTATCTTCATGCTTTTGCAGAATGCGTGAAGACTTCTGACGAGTAAATCAAAAAACCCGCTTATTCAGCGGGTTTTTCTTTTGAACATTCTTCTTTGATCTGCTCCATGCCCCAATCGCGCAGAGCGATGAGGGCTGGCAGGAGGGTCTTTCCCTTGCAGCTCAGCGTGTATTCGACCTTAGGCGGGATGCAGTCGTACTGCAGACGCTCGATCAGGCCGTGGAGCTCAAGCTCGTCTAAAGCCTTGGAAAGCATGGCATCGGTCAGCCCGCCCAGGCTGCGGCGGATCTCGCAGAAACGCATGGGCTGGTCATGCTTGGCCAGCTGCCAGAGGATGGGGATCTTCCATTTCTGACCGATGACCGAGACCACGTACATGATGGGGCAGATATCGCCGCCTTCACGGATCTGCTGTATCAGCTGCTGATACTTTTCTTCGCACGTCATTGAAAAAAACCTCACTATGAAAAATAATAGTACTTGCAA
This sequence comes from Clostridiales bacterium, assembly GCA_024689505.1. Taxonomy (GTDB): domain Bacteria; phylum Bacillota; class Clostridia; order Lachnospirales; family Bianqueaceae; genus RUG159. The sequence goes on along the minus strand of JAILDJ010000073.1, from coordinate 2,809 downwards.
AAATGTTTGTGTTATGGTAATATAATAAACCGAACGACATGATTTTGCAAGTGTTTTTTAAATTTCGTTCTAAACATCAGGAGGTTTTACCATGAAAAAAGTCATTGCACTGTTGCTGGCTGCGGCTATGATGCTCAGCCTGAGCGCTTGCGCGAACAATGCGCCTACAAAAGAAGAAGCACCTGCGGCACAGGAAAACGCGGCTGAGGAAGCTGCACCTGCCGAGGAAGAAGCTCCTGCAGAAGAAGGGGCTCAGGATCTGCTGGCGCAGATCAAAGAGCGCGGATATATCACCATCGCGACCGAAGGCAACTGGGCGCCTTGGACCTATCATGATGAGGATGATAACCTTGTCGGTCTGGACATCGAGATCGGCCAGCTCATCGCTGACGGCCTGGGTGTAAAGGCAGAGTTCAAGGAAACCAACTGGGATTCCATCCTGGCGGGTGTTTCCTCCGGACGTTTCGACATCGCCTGCAACGGTGTCGGCTATTCGGAAGAGCGTGCACAAAGCTTCAATTTCTCTGATCCTTACGTATACGATCGCACCGTTTTGGTCGTACGTGACGACAATACGGACATCACCAGTTTTGAGGATCTGGCTGGTAAGAACACCACCAATTCTCCGAACAGCCTGTATGCACAGCAGGCGCTGGATCTGGGGGCGGAAGTCACCTATGTCGATACGCTGAACGAGACCCTGTCCATGGTCATCGATGGCCGTGCAGATGCCACTCTCAACGCGGAAGTTTCCATCAACGACTATATGAAAGAGCATCCGGACGCACCGCTGAAGGTCGTCTGCAAGGGCCAAGGCGCTCCGATCGCATACCCCGTCATGAAGGATGCTTCTACCGATACTTTGATCGCTGAAGTCAACCGCATCCTGGCGGAAGCCCGGGACTCCGGCAAACTGGCCGAGATCAGCATGAAGTACTTCGACCTGGATCTGACCACTCCGTAAGCAATAAGCATTCTATAGTATAAAAACCCGCGTCGCGGGTTTTTATCTGTGTTTATAAACTGTTAGAACAAGAAGGTAATCTCATGAGTCAACATACCTGGGGCATCCTGGTCGATGCTTTCCCGCGGCTGCTGAAATACTTAGTGCGCGTCACTGTTCCGCTGACGGTGCTTTCCTTTGCACTGGCGTTGATCATCGCCGTCATCGTGGCGTTGATCCAGTACGCCAATATCAAGGGGCTGAAGCAGATCTGCCGTTTCTATATCTGGGTCGTGCGCGGTACGCCGGTCCTGGTACAGTTGTACCTGATCTTCTATGGCCTGCCGAAACTCGGCATCGTACTGGATGCGTTTCCCTGCGCGGTCCTGGTCTTTGGTTTCAATGAAGCGGCCTATATGGCGGAATCTGTGCGAGGTTCTCTGGAATCTGTCTCGAAAGGGCAGGTGGAGGCCGGTCAATGCGTGGGTATGAACTATCTGCAGATCATGTGGCATATCGTGCTGCCGCAGGCCTTCCGCGTCGCCTTTCCGGCGCTGTCCAATTCCTTGATCTCTTTGACGAAGGAAACGTCTCTGGCGGCCAGCATCACGGTCATGGAGATGTTCCGCCAGGCGCAGGTCATCAACGGACGCGTCTATCAGCCGATCGGTCTGTATACGGAAGTGGCGTTGGTCTATCTGCTGCTTTGCACGGTCCTTACCGCCGTGCAGCATTGGGGCGAGCGCAGACTTGGCAACTACGGTGCGGCGCCGCAGGATCCTGGTTTCTTGGGCCGTCTGTTCGGACGGCGTAAAGGGGGTGCCGCGGTATGATGCTCGATGCGAAAAATATCCATAAATCCTTCGATGGGAAAATGATCCTCAAAGGGATCGACGTGACCGTGAACAAGGGTGACGTCGTGGCGATCCTGGGACCCTCCGGCAGCGGTAAGACCACCTTGCTGCGCTGCCTCAATTTCCTGGAGCGGGCAGATGAAGGTACGCTGACCTTCGACGAAACTCAGGTCGATCTGCACCATGCGTCGAAGAAAGACATCGCCGCCATCCGCAAGAAGACGGCCTTCGTCTTCCAGAACTACAATCTGTTCCAGAACAAGACGGTGCTGGACAATGTAACGCTGGGCTTGACCGCGGCTCGTCACATGAAAAAAGAAGAAGCCCGTGCCAAGGCGGTAAAGGCGTTGGAAAGAGTCGGCATGGCCGACCGGTTGGACAGTTATCCGGCCCAGTTGTCCGGCGGACAGCAGCAGCGCGTGGCCATCGCCCGCGGCCTGGCCTCCGATCCGGAGATCATCTATTTCGATGAGCCCACGAGCGCCTTGGATCCGGAACTGATCGGCGAAGTGCTTTCCGTCATGCGGAGCCTGGCGGAAGAGGGCATGACCATGCTGGTCGTCACGCATGAAATGGAGTTCGCGCGCAACGTCTCCAACACGGTCCTCTTCATGGAGGACGGCGTCGTGATCGAGCACGCGCCGACGAAACAGTTCTTCAACGATCCGAAGAGCAGCAGAGCCCGTGAATTTGTCAATCGTATTCTGAGCCGGGAGGAGTAATACTCCTCCCGCTCTTGCGTTTCTGCGACAAATGGAGTATGATAAACATACGTCACAGCGAAAGGATACGATATGAAGATCGGTTTTTTTGACTCTGGTATCGGCGGCATCAGCGTGCTGTATCATGCGCTGAAAAGCCTTCCGCAGGAGGAATTTCTATACTACGCGGATGGGGATCATGTGCCCTTCGGCGGGAAGACCCGTGAGGAGATCTGCAGCTACACCTATGATGGTCTGAAGTTTTTGTTCGACCATGGGGTGGACGTTGCGGTCGTGGCCTGCAACACGGC
>JAILDJ010000070.1 GCA_024689505.1 Clostridiales bacterium | reverse complement strand
ACCCGTCTGGCCATGATGAAGTACGGCATCAAAGATATCCGCATGCTGAACTCCGGCAGCCTGAAATCGCTGGAACAGTTCAAGGTCCGCTAAGAAAGGAGTATAACAGATCATGTTATTATCTATGAATTGGATCCAGGATTTCGTCGACCTGTCCGGTCTGGACCTGGACCAGCTGATCCATAAATTCACTCTGGGTACGGCCGAAGTGGAAGAAGTCTACCACATCGGTGCTGATCTGAAGGACGTCGTCGTCGCACAGGTCATCGCTTGCGAGCCGCACCCGAATTCCAATAAGCTGCATCTGCTGCAGGTCGACGCTGGTGATGGTGTATATCAGGTCGTCTGCGGCGCGCCGAACGTCTCCGTAGGCATCAAGGTGCCCTTCGTCAAAGAAGGCGGCCATGCCGGCGGCATGGATATCGGAGCCCGTCCCATCGCGGGCGTGGAAAGCCACGGCATGTGCTGCGGCGAGGACGAGATCCTCGTCAGTGATGATCATTCCGGTCTGATGATCCTGCCGGATGACACACCCATCGGTATGGATATCAAAGACCTGTATGAGATCGAAGACACCGTTTTCGAAGTCGATAACAAGTCTCTGACCAACCGTCCGGATCTGTGGGGCCACTACGGCATTGCCCGTGAATTTGCCGCTTTGTCCGGCCGCGAGCTGAAACCTTTCGCGACCGTTTCTGCGGAGCAGTTCAAGGATCTGCCACAGGTCAAGGTCGAGATCGAAAACAAGGAGCACTGCCTGCGGTACTCCTGCATGGCCATCGAGAACGTCACCGAAAGCGTGAGCCCGGTCAACATGCGGATCCGTCTGTATCGCTGCGGTATGCGCGCCATCAATCTGCTGGCCGACCTGACCAACTACATCATGCTGGAACTGGGTCAGCCCATGCACGCGTTCGATTATAAGCGTGTTTCCGAGATCGAAGTCGGCAACATGCCGGAAACCTTCACTTTCGAGACTCTGGATGGCAAGGAACGCACCATTCAGCCTGAGACCCTGATGATCAAGTCCAAGGGCGTCCCGGTCGCGGTCGCCGGCATCATGGGCGGCTATGAGAGCGAGATCGTGGACGATACCAACAGTTTCCTGCTGGAAAGTGCCAACTTCGACGCTGTCAGCATCCGCAAGTCCTCCATCGCCATCGGTCTGCGTACTGATGCTTCCATGCGTTATGAAAAGACGTTGGATCCGGAACTGACCGTACCTGCCATCGAGCGTTACCTGTACCTGCTGACGCAGATCGATCCCGGCGTCAAGGTGATCAGTTCTCTGAGCGAGCAATATGTGAAGCATTATCCTGAGATCACCATCACTTTCGATAAACCCTACGTCGATCGTTACACTGGTATCGAGATCTCCAATGAGCGCATCGAGAAGACGCTGAAGTCTCTTGGCTTCGGCCTGAACCGCGAGGGTGACGTATTCACCGTCAAGGTGCCGAGCTGGCGTGCGACCAAAGATATCAGCATCAAGGCCGATATCATCGAGGAGATCACCCGTATCTACGGTTATGACAATTTCGAGGTCAAGACGGCGACCAGCGCCATCGCACCGATGCAGCAGGATCCGCGTCACGAACTGACCACCAAACTCAAGGACATGCTGGCGGACCATTTCGGTGCGCATGAAGTCCATACCTACATCTGGAACGATGCCAAGCGTCTGAAGGACATCGGACTGGAAGCGGAAGGATGCCTGCGTCTCGCGAACTCTGTCTCTCCTGACATCGAGCTGATCCGTTCGCAGATGGTCCCGACACTTCTGACCGTCGTCGACCGCAACCGAACCTATGGTCCGCGCTTCAACATCTTCGAGATGGGCAGCGTCGTTCCGAGACTGAAAGAGGATGGCCTGGCGGACGAGCACAAGATGCTGGGCGTGGTCTTCTATGGCCGCAAGACGGAGGAAGAACTGCTGTTCTTCCGCGCCAAGATCCTGCTGGAATCCATCGGACAGATCATCCACAACAAGTCCGTTGCATATCAGGCTGTGACGGAGCCGTTAAGCTGGATGCATCCATACAACAGCTATCAGATCCTGCGGGACGGCGAGCCGGTGGGCGTCATGGGCGTGGTCCATCCGAAAGTCATGGACAAGATCGACAAGAAGGGCGCGGCTGTCGCGATCGAACTGGATATGGGCACACTGAGCCAGGCGGATATCGTACTGCCGACCTTCAAAGAACCCAGCCGTTTCCCGAGCATCAGCAACGACCTGAGCTTCATCGTACCGGCCGAGACTACGTACAACACCTTCAATCAGATGGTGGATACACTGGATCTGCAGAACCTGGAGAAGGTCGAACTGGTGGACATCTATCAGGATCCAACATGGACCGACAAGAAGAGTGTGACGCTTCGCTTCACCTTCACGTCTATGGAGCGTACTCTGGAAGCGGCGGAAGTCGCGGAGGCCATGGACAAGCTGATCGAAGCAGGCAAAGCCATCGGTGCAGAAGTGAAAATGTAATGAACCTATAGAGCATAAGATCCTCACGGCGCAAGTTTGTGAGGATCCTATGCCCTTTTTGTCTCTGAGAAAGGAGAACCGGGATGAAACTGGAGCGGATGGATGATTTCTTTGCCGCGCGGATCGAGGGGTATGACGAACACATGCGGCGGGATATCGAAGGAGCGTCTGCATTTTATGCTTTTACGGCTGCTTTACTGCCTAAAGACGCGGACGCTGTCGTTTTGGATCTGGGCTGCGGGACAGGGTTGGAACTGGAGGAGTACTTTGCTTTGAATCCGACCGCACAGATCACGGGGATCGATCTGTCCGACGTCATGCTGCAGGAGTTGAAAGCAAAATTCCAGGAAAAGAAGCTGAACTTGATCTGCAATTCCTATTTTGACGAACCCTTCGGGGAAGCATGCTTCGACGCCGCGGTATCTGTGGAATCCTTGCATCATTTTACGGCCGAGAAGAAAGCCGCCTTGTACACGAAGCTCTGCACCGCGCTGAAAAAGAGAGGAATCTTCATCCTGACAGATTATTTCGCAGAGTCTGAAGAACTGGAAAAAGAGTATTTCCGGAATCTTGAAACATTAAAACAGGAGCAGGGCATCGCTGATGATGCGTTTTATCATTATGACACGCCACTGTTGGTGGAGCATGAGATGGAGCTGCTTTGCAAAGCCGGTTTCCAGGAGGTCGAATTGCTGAGAAAATGGGGCGAAAGCACATACACCGTACGTGCAAAGAAATGTTGAAAGTTATGGATCAGAAACAACCAAAAACAGTAAAGGACCGGAAATGGTTCCGAGG
>JAILDJ010000047.1 GCA_024689505.1 Clostridiales bacterium | reverse complement strand
TCCTGAAAAACGCTGGCGCCTGCATGGGACCCCAGGGCTCTGCGCTCACTGGCCATGTTCCGCTCCTGACGGGGCGTCAGATCCAGGAACAGCTTATAATGATGATCTGCCAGGAAATCCAGCACATCATCCAAAAAAGTGAAGTTATACTCTCCTGCCCGCTCGCCCAGGATCATCATCTGCGGAGAAAACGGGTTCCAGAGGCGCAGATATTCGATCTTCAGCCTGTCTCCCAGGAACAGGACCTGTTCCTGCATACGCGCCGACATGAGAGAGGCCATTTGTCCTACGTTGAGCAGACGGTTCGTCCAGTGTTTCCAACCGGCCGGGCTTTGCAGCGAGATCCTCATCCTATGGACCTCACCCTGGCGCATGCCCAGACGCCGATCCTCTTTGATGATCTCATATACCACACGCTTCCTGCGTTCATCTTCATCCGACTCGGTTTCGAGCCCTGGATGGACTTCTCTGTATTCCGATGGCGAGACCCCGTAAGCCGCCTTGAAGGTCCGGTTCAGCACGGCAGGAGAGGAAAAGCCACAGCCAAGGGCAATATCCGTGATCGACCGATCCGTCTGGGTCAGTTCTTCCACTACAGCTCTCAGCCGCAGACGATTCAGATACTCCGGAAAGCTCTCACCTGCAGCCTGTCGAAACATCCGGGACGCTGATGAGCGGGACAGATACAGACGGGATGCGATCTCCGTCATGGTGAGCTGACCCCGGTAATGAGACCAGATATACTGGAACATCTGCGTCGTTCTGTTCTCCGGATCCTCCGCCTGCCGTCCCCAGACCGAAGAAACCGCAAAGTGATCGATCAGTGCTTGCAGGATCAGACAGGAGAGCCCGGCAGCCCGCAACTGTTCCATGCGCGGATCGCCCGCCAGTGCCATGACCAGTTCCTGCAGGAGATTCCGCATCTCCTGATACTGCCCTTCCCGACCATCAAGGCTGCACATGCGAAAACGGATGGAAAGCCGATCGGACGCCTTAAGGATATCGAAATAAGGAATGCTCAGCATCGCTATGTACGAAGAGGGAGAAACCTTCAGTTTTGCCTCCTCCAACACGTTGACCAGCAGGTAATCCGACTTCTTCAGCAGATATACTGCGCCTTCTTCACTCACCTGCAAAGCTCCGTCGACCACGAGCAGGATCCGGACCTCTTCCAGAGAGCTTTCCAGCACAGTGTCTTCATGAACCAGATGATATTGGAACTGCGGTCGATCTCTATCCATAACCAACCCTTCCCATTCAAATGAACGATTTCTCCTGAAGTGTTTTCAGCAGTATACCGTAATTATATCATAATAAACATATCTTTGCGACTGTCTGGTGCAGGAAATCGAATTGTATCAGGTCCGGTTACGTGCTATAATGACCTGGTCAAAGATGGATCGAACAGCCTGTTGATTCGATCCCCCTAAAGAGAATAAGTATGATAAGGAAAACGTTCCATGCACATTACAACAAAACAATTTCAAATACTGACCGACATCGATCTCGCCTGGAAGCTCATGACGGACGTATATGATCACGAAGAAACCAACGGGCCGGCTGCCCCCTTCTTTGAATATGCGATCATAAGCTCCTGGCTGGAGAAAGACTACCTCCGGCTGAACCGTTTCTGGCTGGACGGCGATGTGCCTGTAGCTTTCGTATTCTATGAACAACCGGTCACGTCCATATATTTCGTGCTTCGCCCGGGGTATGAATCTCTCGCAGGCGAAATGATCCAGTATGCGGAAACCGCATATCCTAAATTCGATGAGCCCCAGGAATTCGTGTTCACGAGCGGCCAGAAAGCCCTGATCGAAGAAGCTGGAAAACGTGGTTATCATGTAGTCTATGAAGAGGACGACCGTATTTTCGACCTTCGCACTGGAAAGCTCGACTATCCGCTCCCGGAAGGCTATCACTTTGTGGATGCCAGAACTTCCGATCCCTTGAAATCCGCCAAATGTCTCTGGGAAGGCTTCAACAGTGAAGATTTCGGGCCGTTCGTCGATTGGGACGTGCCTACGAAAAACGGAGGCCTCAGCCCGCATGAGCTGTATTATAACGTCATGTGCGCCACGGTCTCCCCATCACCCCATGCGACCTATGATCTTACGGTCATCATTGCGGATGAGAACGAGGACTACGTCTGCTTCTCCGGCATGTGGTGGGTCCCTGAGAATCGGCTGGCCTATATGGAACCCCTTTGCACCGTGCCCGCCCATCAGCATAAAGGCCTTGCTGCCGCGGCGCTGTCCCGGCATGACCAGGTGATGCGCAAGCTTGGTGCCGAGATCATGACGGGCGGCGGAAATGATTTTTATAAAAAGATCGGTTACCAGGGCATCCACCGGAACCTTCACATGCAGAAAGCATGAGGCTGACCATGAGACTGTTATTTGAGATCGATCACAAGGACTATGCGGACTGCACGCGCCGCTACGTCCGCGATTCCGCCAGGAGCATCATCATCAAGGACGGAAAAGTCGCCATGATGCACAGCAGCCGTTTTGACAATTACAAGTTTCCCGGCGGCGGGATCGAAGGTCCGGAAAACCCGGTCGAAGCCATGATCCGGGAGACCTGCGAAGAGGCCGGTCTGATCGTCATCCCCGAATCGATCCGGGAATATGGGTATGTGCATCGGATCCAAAAGGGAGAAAAGGATCCTGCCGTATGCTTCGTGCAGGATAATTTCTATTTCCTTTGCAGCGTTCAGGACGAGGTCGTTCCTCAATGCCTGGACGATTATGAAGCGCAGGAAAACTTCACTCTGGAGTTTGTCGATCCGAAAACGGCGATCACAAAGAACCGCAATGCGGTGGGTGACGCCTCGAACCAGTTGGTGGGACATGCGCGGGATGCCAGGATCCTCGAACTGCTGATCGCCGAAGGATTCTTCGACTAAAGACACGTCATGAATTCGGACGGTCTTCCCCTTCCATACGTCTGAATATACCCGCCAATACCGCGCCGGATATATTATGCCAGATAGAAAAGACCGCTCCGGGGACCGTTGCCATGGCCATATCCGGGAAAGCATTGGCCGCAAGCGATGTTGCAAGTCCTGAATTCTGCATCCCGATCTCGATGGCGACCGCCTTCTTTCTGGGCAGTTCCATTTTGAAAATGATACCGATCATAAAACCGCACAGGTATCCCAGCAGGTTATGCAGGATGACGGCGGCAAAGATGACCGCTCCGGTCGAAAGTATCTTCGCGCTGTTATGAGATACCACAGATGCTATGATCAGACATATGGCTGTGACGGAAAGCAAAGGCAGTATGTCCTTTGCTTTTTTCGTACGATTTCCAAGGAACCGATTGATCACGATCCCCAGACCAATGGGAATGATCACGACCTGTATGATGGAGAAAAACATCGTCTTTACGTCCACCTGCACGGAAGTCCTCAGCAAAAGATAGGTCAGTGCCGGGGTCAGGACCGGCGCCAACAGGGTGTTGATGCTTGTCATACCCACGGACAGGGCCGTATCTCCTCTGGATAAATAGGTGATCACATTGCTAGCGGTCCCGCCGGGGCAGGTGCCCACCAGAACGATGCCGACAAGAAGCTCGTCGTTCAATCCGAACAGTTTCCCGAGCCCGAAGGCCAGCAAAGGCATTATGATAAACTGCGCCGCACAGCCCACCAGAACGTCCTTGGGCTTGGCAAAGACCACCGAAAAAACACTCAGTTTCATAGTGAGTCCCATGCCGAACATGACGATCATCAATAAGATGTTGATCCAGTCCGTCCGGATCCACAGGCATGACCTGGGTACGAACAATGCGAGCGCCGCCACGGCCAGCACGATCACTGCCATATATCTTCCTATAAAATCGCTTATCCTTTTCATCTGCAATCCACTTTTTCTTCAGAGTCGATGTTACATTCTATACCATTATAGCACGATCTTCTTTTATATCATAGAACAGAAAGGGGCCGATCATGAGCAGATTATATAAAAACGTCATCGATGGTACATTCATCGAGCGTTTGAACAGGTTCGCGGCGCGGGTCGAACTTCAAGGGCATCCCGAAACCGTCCACGTGAAGAACACGGGCCGGCTCAAGGAACTGCTCGTGCCCGGTGCGGAAGTATTTCTGACTGAGCCCGGCACCCCCGGCCGCAAGACCCGCTATGACCTGGTGGCAGTCCGGAAAACGGACGGTGTTCTCTACAATATCGACAGCCAGGCACCGAACAAAGTCGTGAAGGAATGGCTCAGTCACCAGGGGTTCGACAACGTGCTCCCTGAGTACGCTTTCGGCCATTCCAGGATCGATTTCTACATGGAAAAGGGATCGCAGAAGTATCTAATGGAAGTCAAAGGCTGTACTCTGGAAATCGATGGTGTCGGATATTTCCCCGATGCGCCGACGGACCGCGGTGTCAAGCAACTGCACGAACTGATCCATGCGTCCCAAGAAGGTTGGACCGCCATCGCCGCTTTCGTGATCCAGATGGACGGCGTTACCGAAGTACGGCCGAACACAGCCACACATCCGGCCTTCGCGGAGGCGCTCTCAGAAGCCGCATCTGCCGGCGTCCGCATCCTGATGCTGCCCTGCCATGTAGAACCGGACCGTCTGGAGATCCTGTCGGGATATGAAATATAAAAGCATCCGATATCAAAGTCGGCACGCCTGTCGGCCTTGATCCGGATGCCTTTCTTTTGTATGGTACGTCTTACGGTATCAGGATGACCTTGATCCCGCTGCCCTCATCGGCGATCGCCACGAAGTGGCCGATGAATCCATGCTTTCTGTGAAGTCATTATATCCTGTGCATATAGGAAAA
>JAILDJ010000024.1 GCA_024689505.1 Clostridiales bacterium | reverse complement strand
CGTCGAATGGATGACGGTTCTGCCGCCCATCAGTTTCTTCTGGACATACAGAATCGCCCGGATGTTCGGGATCGTGATCCCCGGGATCTCCACCAGATCGGAGGCGGAAAGAGCAAGGATATCTGCGGGAGAATACCCGGCTTCGGTGATGATGCGAATAATACGCTGTTCGAAGCGCTCCCGTTTCTGTGCAGTCTTGGTTTCTGTTTTCATGATGGTTTTGTCCTTTCGTGTTTGTTGTTATGATGCCAGCTCCTGCGGCTTCGTGGTCATAAGAGCGTACATCGCTGTGTTCTTCGGGAAGTGATCCACGAACGGGATGATGGTATTGCCATAAAAAAGTAGCCCCTCGCCCTCCGCGGACTGTGTAACATAGGAGAGCTGATGCGGGCTGATACTGAGCTTTTTGGCAAGAATGGCCCTGTCGCCGCTGGCCTGGTTGAGCATATAGATGTAGTCGGAGTTTTCAAAGATATTCTCGATCTGATCGCTGGACAGGAGATCCTTGACGTTTTGAGTGATCCCCGTGGGCACGCCGGACCACTTGCGAAAGCGCTTCCAGATCTCGGCTGAAAACGCCGCCGTTTCCGGATCGGCCAGCAGAAGATGGAACTCGTCCACATAGTAGCGGGTGGTCTTGCCGCGCTTTCGGTTTTCCGAGACGCGGTTCCATACCTGATCCTGGATGATCATCATGCCGATCTTTTTCAGATGGCTGCCGAGATCCTTGATGTCATAGCAGACCACGCGGTTTTTCAGATCCACAGTCGTCTGATGGTTGAACACATTGAGGGAGCCGGAGACATAGATTTCGAGGGCGGTTGCCAGATAGCGGGCTTCCTTTTCCTCCTGTTCCAGCATGATCTGATACAGATCCCCGAGAGTAGGCATATTTTCCGGTCTAAGGTCATTGAGATATTTCTGGTAGACCAGATGCACACAGCGGTCGATGATCGTTCTCTCCGTGGGCTGCAGGCCATTCCTGCCACCGGCGATCAGCTCAAAGAAGGACAGCATAAACTGATACTTCATCGTCAGCGGATCGCCGTCGTCGTAGCCTATGTTCAGATCGAGCGGATTGACATAGCAGGGCTTGCCGTCATAACCGATGCCGGACGGCGAGATCTTCACGACCTGTCCGTTCAGATGTGTGACAAGGGGCGTGTATTCACCCTCCGGGTCACAAATGATGATGTCATCCTCCGGGCAGGCGAGAAACACGTTCAGAATCTCTCTTTTGGCCGAGAAGGACTTGCCGCTGCCGGGGACGCCTAGGATCAGGCCATTGGGGTTCTTGAGCACCTGCCGATCCACCATGATCATGTTGTTGGACAGGGCATTGATCCCATAGTACAGAGCACGGCGCGTAGGCTGAAACAGCTCCTGGGTCGTAAAGGGGACAAAGATCGCTGTACTGCTGGTGGTAAGACCGCGCTGGATATCCACGAGGTTATTCCCCAGAGGAAGAGCGCTCATCAAGCCCTCTTCCTGCTGGAAGTCCAGCCTCACCATCGAGCAGTTATGCCGCTGCGCGATGGAGCTGAGCTGCAGCGCCTGGTTCTTCAGATCCTGCCGGTTTCCCGCGAAGGTCACGATCAGCGGCGTCACGAGGAACATGTGCTCATCGTTCTTCTGCAGGCCCCGCAGGAGCGCCTTGGCGTCCTCACCATAGGTGGCCAGATCGGACGGGATAATGTCCATGTCATAACCGGAACGCACGGCTTTTTTCTGTTCCTCGATTTTGGCACGATCGAGATCGGTGATTTTCCGCTTGACGGTCTTGATCGCCTTGTTTCTGTCTACGGCATGGATATGCAGCGTCACGAGAATGTCGCTTTCCACATCCAACAGATCTGCGAGAACGCGGTCATCCAGCTCCGCGGCGTCGATCTGCAGGAAGTTGGCCTGCCCAAAGGTGTCGCCCATGCGGAAGCTGTTGCCGGTTTTGAACTCGAAGCTGCTGGGCGAGACAAAATCTTTGACCGAGAGGCCGGAGGGGACGAGCCACTTCCAGTTGAAACGGAAGGGTTGGGAAGTCCCGATATGGAAGATGCTGTGCAGCAGACGGAGGCGGGCCTTGCCGGACAAGGGCGCGGCCGGAACACCGAGCTTTTTGAAGTTGCTCAGAACGGCGTTTTCAATGCTTTTCAGCTTGTTTTCGGCGTCCTTATGGCTTCTGGCATCCAGTCCGAAGGTGAGATACTTGGTCTTGACGATGCTGTTGTTGCCGAGGGCGAGCTGCGCCTCCAGCACACCGTTGTATTCGTCACGCACA
>JAILDJ010000256.1 GCA_024689505.1 Clostridiales bacterium | reverse complement strand
ATGAACAAGTTCAAGAAAAAGGAAGAAGAAGCTCCTGCTGAAGAGCCCGCTCCTGCTGAGCCCGATGAGCAGACCGTTCTTCTTACCGAGATCCGTGATCTGCTGAAGAAATAAGCATATGCAGACAATTAAAGCCCCGGACTTTTACGTCCGAGGCTTTTTTCTTTTATCTGAGATGATCCAGCAATTCCTTTACACCCTCGCCGGTGCGGGCATTGATGAAGAAAATATCTGTACAGCCGGAATTCCGGAGCCAGGATGCGACCCGTTCCGGTCTTGCATTCGGGTGATCGATCTTAGTCACGATGCCGATCACTTCCCGATTGACCATACAGGTGATATTGGGCGGGTACAGAGAATAGGGTTCCGTAGCATCAGCTACCAGACCCACGACGTCCGCTTCATAGGAATACAAGGCCAGTGCCCGTCCCAGGTGCTGAGTCTCCGCATATTCTCCCGGAGTATCGATCACGATATCCTCGTGCCGGATGTATTGTGTTTTCTGATACTGCACAGCCTCACCACGGATCGTCTGCGTCAAGGTGGTTTTCCCTGCTCCGGTCCGCCCCATGAATATGATCTTTTTCATTATGTTTTGGTGATCGGGCAGATGACGAAGCCCAGCTTTTCCTCGCAGTACGCAAGGACCGCATCCCAGGAAGCTTCCACGTCGGAGATCATGCCCGTGATGATCAAAGTACCGCTGAAACGATCCAGGAAACCCAGCTCCACGCCGGATGCCTTGATGGCGATATCTCCGGCTATGATGGCGGTCTCTGCCGGGCTCATGGTCATGATACCAATAGCGGCCTTAGCATAATCCAACGCAGGATCCAGACCCAGCTTTTGATACAGGACCGGATCCGGAGCTGCTACGATATGTGCCAAAGTGATCTGTTTGCCCGGAACCAGCTCCTGCACGATCCGCATTTTATCATCGATCTGCGCCATGTCAGCCTCCGATCTGGCAATACAGGCCGCTGGCCTCTTCTGCCGCTTTCAAAAGCTTCAGCATCGTCTCCCGGGTCGGCGGTTCCAGCCCGCTCATCAGATAGGGGCGGTCCAGGCCTTCGTATTTATCCTGTCCCAGCCGGTGATATGGCAGCAGGTGGATCTTTCGGACACCAGGAAGTGTTTTCGCAAAGCGGGCGATCGAAGCGATCTCTGCCTCCGTTCCGTTGAAAGGAGCAACGACCGGCACCCGGATGATCAGTTCCACGCTGGAAGAGGAAGCGATGCGGAACGCGTTTTCAAGGATCCGTTCGTTCGGCTGTCCGGTGTACTGTTTATGCTTTGCACTGTCCGTATGCTTGATATCCATCAGATAGTAATCAAGATACGGGAGCAGCTTCTGGATGGTTTCAAACGGAGCGAATCCGGTAGACTCGATCGCGGTATTGATGCCGGTCTCTTTGGCAGCGCGCAAAAGGCCCGCCGCAAAGTCCGGCTGCATCAAGCATTCTCCGCCGGACAGCGTAAGTCCGCCACCGGAACGGCGATAGTACACGCGGTCTTTTTCGACTTCTTCCATGACTTCTCGCACGGTCACATCCTGCCCTACGATCTTGGGCTTGCGATCCTTCAAACGCATGGTCTGGATGGCATACTCCTGCGATTCCGGGTTGCAGCACCACTGGCAGCGCAGCGGACAGCCCTTCAGGAATACGATCGTGCGGATGCCCGGTCCGTCATGGATCGAATACTTCTGTATGTCGAAGATCCGGCCGGTCTGCTCCCAAAAGTTATCGTTCATATCAATATCCTTGTTCCGTACGATTGATGATATCATTCTGCAGTGCGCGGGACAGCGTGGTAAACAAAGCGCTGTAGCCTGCTACGCGTACGACCAATGTCTTGTACTTTTCCGGATGCGCCTGTGCGTCGAGCAGCGTTTCCCGTCGAACGACGTTGAACTGCATATGGCTGCCCTTCTGATCGAAGTAACCACGGATCATGGCCACGAATTTCGCCAGGCTCTCCTCGCCCTCCAATGCGGATGGATGATACTTTTGATTGAAAAGTGTTCCGTTGGAAGCGATGTAGTGATCCAGACGCGCCACGGAGTTGGCTGTTGCTGTAGGACCGTGCGTATCCCGGCCGGATGCAGGTCCAACGCCATCAGCGACCGGCGTCCAGGCATAACGGCCGTCCGGGGTCGCGCCGGTCTGCTGACCGAGCAGCACGTTGGCCGACACAGGGTACAGACCCGCCTGGAACTGACCGCCGCGCGGGTTGCGGTATTTCTCGATCGGTTTGGTATATGTGTAAGCAACGTCACGTGCGAACAGGTCTACCTCTTCGATATCATTGCCGTACTTCGGCACTTCCTCGATAAGGGCACGCAGCGCTTCATACTGGACACGCTTCGATTCCGGTACGCCGCCGTTTTTCGCCAGCTGATAGATGGCACGGATCTTCTCTTCGTTGACAGGAGCACCGCTTTCCTTCAGTTGGCGCGCCAGCGCTTCTGTGACCCTGGCCGCTTCTTCGTCCTCCAGCTGTTTGCCGAAATTGTGATCGATCGCTTCTTTATAGGCTGCCATCGTGACCTTCTTTTCATCGAAGACCAGCGTCTTGATGGCATAGAGCGAATCGGTCATATTAGCGATGCCAAAGCCTTGAGGACCGGTAAAGTTATATACTGCTCCACCTTCCTGCACACTCTTGCCGCGCTTCATACAATCGTCCACCATGGAGGACAGATATGGCAGCGGGCAGCGTTCCGCATGGGCTACGTCGATCGCATTGTCCGCGTTAACGAGCAGCGAGATCATGTACTCGGTCTGCTTCTTATACGCATCATAGAACTCATCGAAGGTCTTCATATCCTCGACGTTTCCCGTATCCAGGCCGACCTGTACGTCTCCATCTTTACCATTATGGAAGACCAGTTCCAACGGGCGGCACATGTTGTAGAAAGCCGCATCATGCCAGCCATCTGTCTTGCCGCTGATCTGAGGTTCCACGCAGCCGATGATATTATATTCACGCGCTTCCTGCAGACTCAGGCCGCGGCTCATCAAGGATGGAATGATGACTTCGTCGTTGTAATATGCAGGCAGGCCGATGCCGGTGCGGGTCAGCTCCGCCGCGCGCATCAGGAATTCGTGCGGGCTCTTGTTCCATACCCGGACACTGAAGGATGGCTGCGGCAGCATAACGTGCATCGAAGCCTGGATACTCATGATGGACAGGTCGTTGGTCACATCCTCGCCTTCCGCGTTCTGACCGCCAGCGATCAGGTTCTGGAACAGACTGTAGCCGGCAAATCCCTTCGCGGAGACTTCATCGCGCACTTTGTTCAGATCATTCAGTTTGACCCAGATGCAGTCCATCAATTCCTGCGCGAATTCGCGGGTGATGCGTCCCGCATCCAGATCCGCCTTGTAATACGGGAACATATACTGATCAAAACGCCCCGGAGAAATGGAGTGTCCGCTGCCTTCCATCTGGATGAGCATCTGCACGAACCAGAAGGATTGGCAAGCCTCATAGAATGAAGTGGCACCCTTCGCAGGGACACGCTCGCAGTTTTCCGCGATCTTAAGCAATTCCTGGCGGCGGGCAGGATCCCCGCAGCGCTCTGCCTCTGCACGGGCAAGCTCCGCGTATCGCCGCGCATAGATGATCGCCGCATTACAGCTGATGATCACTGCTTCCAGGAAGATATGCTTCTTCGCATAATCCGCATCGCCAACGGAAAGCGTGGTCAGCTCCTCAGCAGCCTTACGAATGATCCCCTCATAGCCGATGGCCAGTACTTCACCATATTTGACTGTGATATGACCGACACCATTATAGAAATAATTGCCCGGTGTGAACATGTTGTGCTCAATGGCGCAGAGCGTTTCCGGCGCCATATACTCCGTGGCCAGTTCACTTGTGGTCCTGCCCTTCCAGTACTTATAGACTTCGTGCAGGGTCTTCTTGGTTTCCTCAGAAATATAGAACGGATCCGCCTCACGCGTGGCGACCGTATCGAATTCAGATTCCAGCCAGGCGAAAGAATATTCCGGGAACACCTGGCAGCCGCGCGGCGCCTGCGTTGCGGAACCAACGATAAGTTCCTCCGGACGGATGATGATCGGAATATTCCGGCAGATATGATCGAACGCCTTGGCACGGCGCATGATCATAGGTTCAGCCTCGGTCTGCTTATATGACTCCGTCAGAAGAACGGCACGATCCGCCTCGATCTCTGGCATTTTCGCGAACAGATGCTCGACAAGTCTTGGGATGCGTTCGGTCTTGGCAATGTAGCCATTATAGAATGTGCTCATAAACAATACCCCCTTTTGGGCATACTACGACATTTGATATTATGATCATTTTACATCACGAATACCCCATTGTCAAGCCCGATTCGGACACAATCCCACATTTTCCAACATCATTCTTTTGTTTTTACGTTTATAGATGCTTTGATTCAAACAAAAAAGGACCCTGGTCGTCAGGGTCCTTTTTGCTATCAATTCACGCTGATCGCCTGTCCAGCACCGCGATATAACTGCAGCGGTCCATCCAGTTCGATCTTGATGACGGTCATATTCGGATCTGTATCTTCCGGTTTCAGATCGATCCACAGTACACCAGGCACATGCAGCCAAGGCGCTCCGCCAATCACCTTGGATGACAGTTCTTTTCCACTCTTCAGGACTTCTATCCTGCGGATCTTATTGTAGATCCCCTTGACCGGGATAGCCTCCTGTGGAATATCCGGATAGAAGAGATATAATGTTTGTTTGTCCTTGGACAACGTGGATGGATATGCGTAATGTCCAAACGGAAGACCCGCAGTCGTACCATAAACGGCTTCCTGAACAGGTGTGATCCACTCACCAAATGACAAAAGCAGTTCTTCCTGTTTCGGATCCAGCGTACCATCTTCATATGGCGCCACGTTCCACAGCACATTGCCGCCCAAACCGATGCAATCACAGAACATCCATATGATCTGCTTTAATGTTTTATAATTCTGGTCCTGATACTGGATCCCCCAGGAGTCGTTTGTTGTAAACCAGAACTCCCAATACTGATCTTCGTATGGGATCACCGGCATGCCCTGTTCCGGTGTCTCAAAATCACCATATCCTCGCATGCGGGAATTCAGTACGATATTCGGATTCGCTTTGTGCAGCATATCACGAAGTTCCTTCATCTTCCAGACTTCCGCCGGGTGATCCCAATCCCCATCAAAGGTAAACATATCGATCGTACCGTAGCGGCTTGTCAGTTCCTGCAGCTGTCCACGATGAAATTGGAGAAAATGATCCCACATTGCTTGGTACTCCGGCGTCTGTCTTACTTCAGCAGTCGCTTCCGTATAAGCTACATAATCCTGATTCGACCAATCCAGATGAGAAAAATACAAACCAACTTTTAAGCCCTCATTTCGCATCGTTTCACAATATGGGCCGATCAGATCCTTCCCTGCAGGTGTCCTCTTTACGACATTCAGGTCACTATATTGCGTATCCCATAATGCAACGCCATCATGATGCTTGGATGTCAAAACCACATATTTCGCACCGGCTTTACGAAATACTTCCGCCCAGTGTTTCGGATCATAATTTGAAGCAGTGAATTTCTCGCATTGCTTTATGTAGTCTTCATATGAGATCTGGCCATTATGAAATGACCATGATTCAGGAATACCAAGCACTGCATAGATGCCCCAATGTAAAGAAATACCCAGCTTTGCGTCTTTGAACCATTGCTGCAGCATATAAACACCTCACTTCTACCTGATCAAAGATCCAAATATTCTTTTATGATGTAGAAAACACCCTTTTCTGCGCATTATAACATTATAATTTTCAAATACAATGAATAAAAGGAAACAAAAAAGACCCTGATTCAGTCGAATAACAGGATCCAAGACAAATAAAAATGGCGGCCACCTACTCTCCCAGGCAGTCACCCACCAAGTACCATCGGCCGTCATTGTCTTAACCATCGTGTTCGGAATGGGAACGGGTGTTACCCAATGACGCATCGCCACCATAAATGTGAAGTCTATTCATTTGTAATAGAACATTCAAAACTGCATACATGATCTTCCGATCTCTTTATCTTTCCTGAGCCTCGAACTCTTTCTTTCCTTCGTTCCGCGCTTTCTTCTTTGCATTCTCTTCACTTCCTGCTTCTGCTTTTGCAGACGCTTGTGAACAAGCCCTCGACCTATTAGTATCGGTCAGCTTCATACATTG
>JAILDJ010000249.1 GCA_024689505.1 Clostridiales bacterium | reverse complement strand
TATCTGGACTTGGTCGACATCGTCAAGGAGGAACTGCCGAAGCACAAGCCGGGCGGTCTGGTCTATGGCTCCTGGATCGGCGGTATCCCCGGACCGTGGTGGTGGCAGAAGAAATCCACCTGCGGCGGTCAGCTGGTGGAGCAGAACATCCATCTGGTCGACGGGCTGCGCTATCTTTTTGGGGAACCGTTGTCTGTCTATGCGACCTATTCACGCGGCATCGTCAAACCGGGTGTCGATGCGTCACCGGAATATGATACCGACGATCATTCCACGGCCGTCTATCGTTTTCCCAACAATGTTACAGTCACCCTGGTGAGCGGCTGTTATGTAAAAGGCATCCGGCCACATAATGGACTGGTCGTCACCTTGGATGATATGATCCTGGACTATCGCCTGCGCAACAACCTGATCATCACCACGGCGGAGGGTGAGAAGGACATCCCGCGGGGTGTAGATCAGACATATCTGCTGGATGAAGCTTTCGTCAAGGCGATCCTGACAGGCGATCGTTCCCTGATCCGTTCGGATTATGCGGACGCACTCAAAACGCATCGTATGGCCTTCGCCGCGAACGAGTCCATGGAGACCGGAAAGGTGGTATATTTATGAGATTGGACGTTCCATTGCCATGCTTCTTCCGCGGCGTACCTTTCGCGGAAGCGGTCCGCACTGTAAAACAACTCGGTTATGAAGCGATCGAAACGTATAATTGGAAGGATCTGGATCCAGCCGAGGTGCAGGATACCCTGGACGAGACCGGCATCGAGTTCCTGAGCATGTGTACGACGGATTTCCGCATGACGGATCCTATGTTCAGAAAAGCGTGGCTGGAAGGGCTGGAAGAAAGCTGTGAAGCTGCCGTGCAAATGCGGGTCTCCCGGCTGATCACGCAGGTCGGTCCGGATACCGGTGCTTCACGTGAGGAACAGCACGTATCCATCGTGGACGCCTTGCTGGAAGCGCGTCCCATCCTGGATCGCTACGGCATTACCATCATGGTGGAGCCGCTGAATACCTACGTGAACCATCCGGGGTATTACCTGACGTCTTCCGCGGAAGCCTTCGACATCATCCGCACGGTGGACCATCCGTTGGTAAAGGTCGTGTACGATATCTATCACCAGCAGATCATGGAAGGCAATATCATTCCCAGCATCCTCAACAATATGGACTGCATCGCCCATCTGCATTCCGCTGGCCATCCCGGCCGGCACGAGCTGCAGCTCGGCGAGAATGATTACAAGGTGATCTTCAAGGCCGTGGACGAGGCGGGTTACAAGGGCTGGTGCGGCCTGGAGTACAATCCGCTCATGGATCCGGTGGAGAGTCTGAAGCTTACGAAAGAACTGTACGGATAAAGTCTGATCCTGCAAATGAAAACATGCTGCGCTCATGGGAGTCGTCCCGGAAAGCGCAGCATATTTTATTACAAATTTGAATTAGCGTTGACAGTTCGGTCTCGCGTATATAAAATATACGTGTTTGGAAAAGATCCTATGTTCTGCGCCTGATACCCATGCGCAGATCCCAAGAAGTGAGGAATCAGATCATGAGTATTGCGATCGAAGACACGGGTAAACTGGGCTTCGGCCTGATGCGGCTGCCGAAAAAAGGGTTGAAGATCGATGTGAAGCAGACCGCCCGTATGGTGGATATGTTTATGGATGCGGGCTTCACTTATTTCGACACCGCACATGTATATCTGGGTTCTGAAGAAGCGGCAAAAAAGGCTTTGGTCGAGCGGCATCCCCGGGAAAGCTACACCTTGGCTACGAAGTTATACGCACCTTCCGCGCTTACGGAGGAAGTGGCGCGCAAACAGTTCCAGACCAGTCTGAAGCGGACCGGCGCCGGGTATTTCGATTACTACCTGCTGCATTCGCTGATGAAGAACAATTATCAGAAGTATGAACGGTTCCATCTGTGGGATTTCGTCAATGAGCAGAAAGAGAAAGGCCTGATCAAGCACATCGGTTTTTCCTTCCACGATGGTCCGGAACTGCTGGAGCAGATCCTTAAGAGCCATCCGGAAGTGGAATTCGTCCAACTGCAGATCAACTATGCGGATTGGGAGAATCCCTCCGTCACATCACGGGCCAATTATGAGGTCGCCCGGAAGTACGGCAAGTACATCACCATCATGGAGCCGGTCAAGGGCGGCAGCCTGGCGAAACCCAATGCGGAGATCCAGAAACTGTTCAAGGACTATGCGCCGGATCGTTCACCGGCGTCTTGGGCGATCCGCTTCGCTGCTTCGCTGGACGGTGTCCTGACGGTGCTCTCTGGCATGTCCAATGAAGCCCAGATGCAGGACAACGTGTCCTACATGCGGGATTTCACACCCCTTAACGAGGAAGAACAGCAGATCATCCGCAAGGCGCAGGAGATCCTGGGCCGGTCGAAGGCGATCCCCTGTACGGCCTGCCGTTATTGCACAGAAGGATGTCCCATGCAGATCCCGATCCCGGATATCTTCAGAGCCATGAACAAGCGCCTTGTCAGCGGACGGATCGAGGAGTCGGCGGCGGACTATCAGAAGATCCTGGCCCAGGGTGCGGGGGCGGATGCCTGTATCGGATGCGGACAGTGTGAACAGGCCTGCCCGCAGCACATAAGGATCATCGATCAACTGAAAGAATGCGCAGATGCGCTTAAATCCTGAAAGGAGATATAGAAAAATGAAAAGAGCAAAATCTATCTTAAGCCTGATCCTGACGGCATTGTTGGTGCTGTCCATGGTCGGGTGCGCTGCCAAGCCGGCGGCGGAGTCATCGAGTGAAGAACCTGCGGAAACATCTTCTGAGAGCCAGGAGGAGTCTTCGGAAGAGGAAAGCGAAGAAAGCAGCGAAAGCGAAAGCGAAGAGAGTTCTGAGGAACCTGAGCCGGAAGAGACTGGCGCAATTTACGAGCAAGACGGTATCAACCTGACCATCCCGGCTGAGTACAGTGATCTGCTGGAAGTCACCTCCGGTGATCCGGAAAATGTATTGTTCCGTGTGGCGGAGATCGCTTCCATGGACGCCGCTGAAAAAGATGGCTACGGCAGAAACGACGGGCTTGGATTCCTGTTCAGTATCGTTCGCATGAGTGAGGAAGAGGCCCAAGAGCTGGTCAATGATGAAGTGCCCGGCAACCGTCCGTTCGCGGTGGACAAGGATGGCAACTATTACGTGTATCGTTTTGCCACGGACGTGCGTTTCTACAGAACCACCACGGAAGAGTTTGATGCGGGAATGTCCCTTTGGAGTGAGTTGATCGCATGGGCCAACAGTGTCCCGGAGACCTTGGTAGCGGATAATGGGGGCATTCTGACTGCAGTCACGCTGGAGCCCGAAGCCAGTTCCGAAGCAGATCCGGAGCAGGTCCTTGCGGAAGATCCTTTTGAAGGCAAGTGGGCCTGCGGCCGCGCTTCTATGGAGATCGCGCAGCTGGGAGACGGTTATAAAGCCCAGATCATCTGGGGCAGTTCCGCGGACACGGCTGCCATCTGGAATTATGTTCTGGAGTATGATGAGGCGGAAGGCAATCTCTCCGGTTCCGGTGATATGATCACCCGGGTCTATAACGAAGATGGTTCCATTGCCAGTGAAGAAGTTGCCGAGGATCAGATGGTAACGATCAGCCTCAATGATAATGGCAACATCGTCTGGGAAGACCTGAACGAAGATGCCGGCGCGGACATGGAATTCGAATATGCCGCCTATCAGCCGGAGACACCTGCGGCTGAAGCGATCGCGAGCCGTTACTTCCGTGGTGTGGGATCAGGGACACCTGCAGAGGCCGCGTATGTGGCGCTGCATTTCGCTGATGAAAATGAACTGTGGATCGTTCCGGGCGACGAACTCAGAGACAACCTGCTTGAAGCCTGGAATTCTTTGAGCGAGGACGAGCAGAAGACCTTTGATACGTACTTTATGGATGTGGTCGTCTTGCTGGACAATGTCTTTAACGACTGGTCTGCGGTGCAGACGTTCGTCCATGAAATGGGAATGGAGAATGAGCTCAATGCCCTCCGCGAGAGCCCTCTGGCGCAGAAGAGCTGGGATCGGCTGAAAGCCTTCACTTTGACGCTGGGCAACAGCACGGGAGAGTAACGAAGTATATGAAAAGATCCGGAACCTGTAAAGGCTCCGGATCTTTTTTATGTCTGGCTCTGATCATTTCTTTTTCTGATAGATACCGAAAGTAATGATGATCGCCAATATGCCGATGGCAGCACACATGACCAGGGAGATGCTGTACGTGCCGCTCCAGTCATAGATGTAGCCATGGACCGTGGTGCCTACGGCATTCACGATGGACATGACCATGGACATTTTGGGATATGTGGCCGCGTAATTCGCGACACCGAAAGTGTCACGGCACAGCATGACGATGCTGACGGTGGCAAGGGCGTAGACGGCGCCGTACAGGGCGGAGAAGGGGATCATCAATCCCGGCACCCGTACGATGAACATCAGGATGGCCGCGGCGGTGAACACCAGGCAGTAGATGAAGATCGTACGTTTGGCCCCGATCTTGTCTCCCAAAGCGCCGAAGAGCAGCTTGCTGCATGTATTGGCCACCAGGGCGGCGGAGAGCATGCCGGAACCTACGGAAGCAGCAAAGCCATAAGAGGCGGCAATGCCGGGCATATGCTGCGGGAAAGAGGAGACGATCCCGACGAGGACTGTGTAGAAGAGCGCCATGCCCATCAATCTGCGGTCGATGCCCTTCGAAGCTTCGGTACTGGAGGAGACCGCTTTAGCGGTATTGTCAGGTGTATAGCCCATCAGTTCCATGTCCATATCTTCCGCACGGAAAGCGATGGGGAAAAAGATCGCCGGGAAGAACATCAACAAGATGACGACGCCGTCCACGACATAGGCAGTGCGCCATCCGGCTTTTTCGATCACGGCGGAAAGCACCGGGGAGAAGATCGCTCCGGAGACACCGCTGAAACCCATGGCGATACTGGTGATCATGCCGGTGTTGGTGTAATACCAGTTGGTGATGATCATCGTGACCGTCACGATACCGACGAGACCGGCCGCGAATCCGCGGATGGCATTGAACAAGTACAGCGGGATCAAGGATCTGCAGATGGCCAGGAGCGCTGTGCAGCCAGAGAAGACCACCGCCGCTATGATCGTCATCTTCCGGAAGTTGGTCGAACGTATATGTTTCGCAGCGACGATACCGCCGAACGCGAAGACGATGTTGCTGATGGTGAGCGTCATGCTGACGCTGCCGCGGCCGACGCCCAGTTCTTCTGAGATGGGGGTGAAGAACAGGCCGGAGACGTTGGTCAGCATACCGAGGGAAGCGGCGGACATGCCGCAGACCGCGATCAGGACCAGTAAGTATTTGCCTTTGAGCAGTTTCATGTAAATGATACGCTTTCTTTTCGATTGTGAAACTCTAAAACTTATAGTATCAAAATAAAAAGTCAGCGTCAACTTAAAATACCTTTACGAAATCTAAAAAACAAGGTATGATATATGCACCGTCGCATAATTGCGAAAAGAAGATGCTTGAGGTGCATACCAAATCGCCTTCGGCGATTTCGAAGGCCAACTGAAAGGATTGATTGTATTATGATCAAAGTAGGCATCATTGGAGCGACCGGCTATGCCGGAGAGGAACTGGTACGCATCCTGCTGCGGCATCCGGACGTGGAGATCGTCTGGTATGGGTCGCGCAGTTATGTGGATCAGCCCTACGCTGACGTATATAGAAACTTTTTCAAATTGGTAGAGGCAAATTGTTTCGACGACGATCTGCCGCAGCTCGTGCAGGAAGCGGACGTCGTCTTTACTGCGACCCCGCAAGGGTATCTGGCCGGCGTCATGTCGGAAGAACTGTTGGAGCAGGCGAAATTCGTGGACCTGTCCGCGGACTATCGTCTCAAGGACGTCGAGGTCTATGAGCAGTGGTATAAGATCGAGCACAAGTCGCCGCAGTTCCTCGCGGAGGCGGTCTACGGCCTGTGCGAGATCCACCGGGAGGATATCAAAAAGGCCCGCCTGGTGGCGAACCCGGGGTGCTACACCACCTGTTCCATCCTTACCGCCTGGCCTTTGGTCGAAGCCGGCCTGATCGATCCGGACACTTTGATCATCGACGCGAAGTCCGGTGTTTCCGGCGCGGGCCGCAGCGCGAAGACGGCGAACCTGTTCAGCGAAGTCAACGAGAGCATCAAAGCCTATGGTGTGACCACCCATCGCCATACGCCGGAGATCGAGGAGCAGCTGTCCCTGGCAGCCGGCCGTCCGTTGGTCTTGAGCTTCACGCCGCACTTGGTGCCCATGAACCGCGGTATCCTGGTGACCGCCTACGCCTCTTTGAAAGAAGGCGTCACGGAGCAGGATCTGCGCTGCGCGCTGGAACAGCGGTATCAGGAGGAACCCTTCATCCGCATCCTGCCGAAGGGTGTCTGCCCGGAGACCCGTTGGGTGGAAGGCAGCAACTACGTGGATATCAACGTGCTGGTCGATAAACGTACGAACCGTGCCATCCTCATGGGTGCGATCGATAACCTGGTCAAAGGCGCGGCCGGTCAGGCTGTGCAGAATATGAATCTGATGTTCGGCCTTCCGGAGACAGCGGGCCTGGAACTTGTGCCGCTGTTCCCGTAAACCAAAAGGAGAGAACCATGAGTTTTGAAGTGAATACTCAGTATGGCCGCATTGCCGGCGTCGAGCAGGAAGCCTGGCTGGAATACCGCGGGATCCCGTTTGCGAAAGCCCCGGTGGGCGATCTGCGCTGGAAAGCGCCGCAGGCACCGGAAGCCTGGGAAGGCACGTATCCGGCGGACCAGTTCAAAGCAAAATCCGTACAAAGGGAGGGCTCCTCACCGCCCTGGGACAAGGATTTTTATGATGATCCCGCCTTCGACAGACCTTCATCTGAGGACTGTTTGTATCTGAACATCTGGGCGCCGAAAGAGGCCAAGGACTGCCCCGTGGCGATCTGGATCCATGGCGGTGCCTTCATGGGCGGATTCTCCAGCGAGAAAGAATTCGACGGAGCGGCGTACGCGAAGCGCGGTGTCATCCTGGTCAGCATCCAGTATCGTTTAGGTATCTTTGGTTTCCTGGCGCATCCCTGGCTTACCGCGGAAGCCGGCACCTCCGGCAACTATGGTATGCTGGACCAGATCGCGGCCATCAACTGGGTTTATGACAATATCAGCGCATTTGGCGGAGATCCTGAAAACATCACCATCTTCGGACAGAGTGCCGGCGCCATGAGCGTCCAGACCTTGATCTCGTCTCCGTTGACCGGGGATCGGATCAAGCGTGCGATCCTGCAGAGCGGCGGCTCTTATGGAGAAGGGCTGCATCGGGATATGACCCTGGCCGAGGCGGAGCAGTATGGCCTGATGTTCTCCGAATTTCTAGAGGCGCAGAGCCTGGAGGAAATGCGGGCGAAGTCCACGGAGGAGATCTTTGCCGCCACAGATCCGTTTATGGCGAAGGCCATGCCGCAGGCGCAAGGGCTCTTCCTGACGCCCAACATCGACGGTATCCTTCTTACAGACGGGTATTATGCCGCGATCGATCAGGGCAAGATCAAGGATATTCCCTACATGCTTGGCAGCACCAAGAACGATATCACCGTGGAGGGCGATCCGAAGGATCCGACGGAGTCTCCGCTGCACCGCGGCTGCCTGGCCTTCAGCAAAAAACTGGAGGAACTGGGCAGAAAGCCCGCCTATGTATACTATTTCCAGCGCAACCTGCCGGGTGATGCGCAAGGCGCTTGGCATTCTGCGGAACTTTGGTATATGATGGGCACGCTGGGCCGCTGCTGGCGTCCCTTCACACCGGAGGACTATGCATTGTCCGATCGGATGCTGGATTATTGGTGCAACTTTATGCGGTACGGAGATCCCAATGGCGCAGGCCTTCCGGAATGGAAGCCGTGCAGCAAAGAGGATGGATTCGTCGAGATCTTGGATGTGGAATAAGTTTTGTAAATATTTTAAAAGGCATGTTTGGACCGGTCCTCTTGATCGCTGTCCAACATGCCTTTTTCTATTGGTCAACTAAATACAAACGCCTAGAAATCATACAATTTCCTGAAATCAGCGTTGTTATGTGGGTATCATTCTGACATGAAAATCTTTAAATACATACAGTTTTATGAAAACAAGCTTGTTATGTGGGTATTATCATGACACGTGAATTTTAAAATTCATACATTCTTTTGAAATCAAGTTTGTTATGTGGGTATCAATTTCAAAACGAACGTCTTGAAATACATACAGTTTTCTAAAACTAGCCTTGTTATGTGGGTAACAACCAAAAACGAAGGTTATAACATACATACATTTTGCGTTAAGATGAATCGGAATGTATGAATCAGGTCCAAGCAAAAGATGGTTGTATAGATCAGATCTTCATATCCCCGTCCTTGACCCATCCCAGTTTCTTGACGACCATATGGAACAGCAAGGCCAAAACTGCCGGCAGCACAAAGGAGATCAGGACCAGGCCGATCCAATCGAAGGCAGTGATGGCGGCTTTCGTGCCGGCGGCAATGTCGTTCACCCAGCCAGTATAAACACCGATCTGGCCGACCAGGCCGCAGGTGCCCATCCCGGAGGAGACCGGAGCACCGTTCATCTGCAGTTTGAACAGGCAGGTGGCGAGAGGCCCTGTGACGGCGGATGCCAACGTCGGCGCGATCCAGATGCGTGGGTTCTTGACGATATTGCCCATCTGCAGCATGGAGGTGCCGATACCTTGTGAGACCAGGCCGCCCCAGCGATTCTCCTTGAAGGAAATGACTGCGAAGCCGATCATCTGCGCACAGCAGCCAGCCACAGCAGCGCCGCCCGCAAGTCCGGTCAATCCCAGCGCCGCGCAGATCGCAGCGGAGGAGATGGGCAGTGTCAGCGCCATGCCGACCAGCACGGAGACCAGGATGCCCATCAGGAACGGCTGCAATTCGGTCGCCCACATGATCAGCCCACCGAACCACTGCGCTGCTTTGCCAATGGGCGGTGCGATGAGCCAGGAGAGAAATACACCGACAGCGATGGTGACCAACGGCGTTACCAAAATGTCGACTTTCGTCTCTTTGGAGACGGCTTTGCCGCATTCCGCCGCGACGATCGCGATGATGAGTACGGCCAAAGGTCCACCGGCCCCGCCCAGCGCGTTGGCGGCGAATCCGACGGAGATCATGGAAAACAGGACCAGCGGCGGGCACTTGAGCGCGAAGCCGATGGCGGTGGCCATGGCCGGTCCGCTCATGGCGGAGGCGATGCCGCCGACGGTGTATGAAGCATCACCCACAGTCGCGACCGGCTGTGTCAGAAACGGCAGATGGAACTGCGCGCCGATCGTGTTGATGATGGTACCGATCAATAAAGAGCAGAAGAGACCTTGTGCCATAGCGCCAAGGGCGTCGATACCATAACGCTTGAGCGAGATCTCGATATCTTTTCTTTTCAGAAAAGCCTGGAAGCGGTTCTGCATATCAGATTCCTTTCTTGTTTCATATGGATCTCTATTACTATAGCTTGTGAAGGCTGTGCACGTCAATAGAAACAATTTACAAATCGGAGGCCCATACAATGCATAAAAATGCCATATTGTATGAATAAATATGCATACAGCTCTTAAATTTGTTGCTTTTTTCTCTTTACTTCCATTATAAAATACAGTAATATAGATTATTGAAAACTATCACCCGGAAAAGAAGGTACAATGACAGAAAATACATATAACATCCGTGTCATGCGGGATGAGGATTACGCACAGGTCCATAAGCTGTGGAAACAGATCTCCGGTTTTGCCATGCGCACGCTGGATGATTCAGAAGAAGGTGTGCTGCGGTTCATCCACCGCAACCCCACCACCAGCATCGTGGCAGAAATGGACGGAGAGATCATCGGTACGATCCTGGCAGGCCATGATGGCCGACAGGCCAGCTTCTACCACGTCTGTGTGCGTAAAGACAAACGCAATATGGGCATCGGGACCGCGATGGTCACCGCGGCCATGCGCGCGCTCAACGAGGAGCACGTCAACAAGATCACTTTGGTAGCCTTTCGCAAAAACGAGGTCGGCAACCGCTTCTGGCGGCACGTCGGCTGGAAGCAGCGGGAAGACGTCAACGTGTACGAATTCATACTCAACGAGAAAAACATTTCAACATTCAATGACGAGGTATATGCGCCATCGAATACTAGTGAAAAATAAATGCAAGAGGCACATAAATAATCGCCTGCGGCGATTTCGATGGCAGATCATGGAGGTAGTAAATGAACATCATCGATGGCGGAGTCACTTCCGCGAAAGGTTTCAAAGCCGCATGTACGGCTGCCGGCATCAAGTATAAGGATCGTACGGACATGGCCATGCTGGTCAGCGAAGTGCCCTGCGTCACCGCGGGCACCTTCACCCGCAATCTGGTGAAAGCGGCGCCGGTCCTGTGGGATCGGGCGATCGTAG
This sequence comes from Clostridiales bacterium, assembly GCA_024689505.1. Classification (GTDB taxonomy): domain Bacteria; phylum Bacillota; class Clostridia; order Lachnospirales; family Bianqueaceae; genus RUG159. The sequence goes on along the minus strand of JAILDJ010000249.1, from coordinate 2,433 downwards.
AGAGTGGCAGTGCGGCACAGGTCGTGGTCATCAACGCGGGCATCGCCAACGCCTGCACCGGTGAAGAAGGGTTCGATGCCTGCCGGAAGACGGCAGCCGCGGTCCAGCAGATCTGCGGCTTTGCACCGGAACAGGTCTTCGTGGCTTCCACCGGCGTCATCGGCGCACAGCTGCCGGTCGATAAGCTGGCGAACGGCGTCGCTGCCATGGTACCGCAGCTCGCGGACAGCAGAGAGGCGGGTCATCTGGCGGCCAGAGCCATCATGACCACCGATACGCTGCCGAAGGAAATCTGCGTAGAAGTCGAGATCTCCGGCACAACCGTCACCATCGGCGGTATGTGCAAGGGCTCCGGCATGATCCACCCGAACATGGGCACCATGCTGTGCTTCATTACCACGGACGCGGCGATCAAAAAAGAGCTGCTGCAGAAAGCGCTGTCCGAAACCGTGGACGAGACCTTCAACATGGTCTCGGTCGATGGGGATACTTCCACGAACGATACCTGCCTGGTGCTGGCGAACGGACTGGCAGGCAACGTACCGATCGAAACAGAAGATGCAGCTTATGAAGCATTCAAAGAAGGCCTGATGGCGGTGAACAAGGCGCTGGCCATGAAGATCGCGGGCGATGGTGAAGGTGCCACAGCCCTGTTCGAGGTCATCGTGAAGAATGCGGCGGACAGAGAAGCGGCGCGGACGCTCAGCAAATCGGTGGTCACCTCCAGCCTGTCCAAGGCGGCGGTCTACGGCCATGATGCCAATTGCGGACGTTTCCTCTGTGCACTGGGTTATTCCGGCATCGATTTCGATCCGGATCAGGTCGATATGTGGTTCCAAAGTGAACATGGGACGCTGCAGGTCGCTGAAAACGGCGTCATCCTGCGGTACAGTGAAGAAAAGGCCAAGAAGATCATGTCCACGGAGCACTTCACCGTCATCTGCGACATGAAGCAGGGCGATGCGGAGGCCACAGCCTGGGGCTGCGATCTGACCCATGAATATGTTACCATCAATGCGGATTACCGGTCGTAAAAAGGAGATCAAATGATAATGAGAGACTCTGTCATGAACAGTAATGAGATGCAGAACGTCATCGATAAGGCGCAGGTCCTGATCGAGGCGCTTCCGTATATCCGGCGCTTCAACCGCCGCATCATCGTCGTCAAGTACGGCGGGTCGGCCATGCTGGACGAAGAACTGAAGAACCAGGTCATCGAGGACGTGACGCTGCTGAAGCTGGTCGGATTCAAGCCGATCATCGTGCACGGCGGCGGCAAGGACATCAGCAGCTGGGTCAAGAAGAGCGGCATGGAGCCGCGTTTCGTGAATGGCCTTCGTGTCACGGACGAGCCGACCATGGAGATAGCGGAGATGGTCCTGAACCGGGTCAACAAGTCTTTGGTGCAGAAGGTCGAGAAGCTGGGTGTGCTGGCGGCCGGCATCAGCGGTAAGGACGGCGGCCTGCTGAAGGTCAAAAAGAAGTATTCCGGCGGTGAGGACATCGGTTATGTCGGAGAGGTCAAACAGGTCAACCCCAAGATCCTGTTCGATCTGCTGGAGAAGGATTTCCTGCCGATCGTCTGCCCCATCGGTTATGATGATAATTTCGACACCTATAATATCAATGCGGATGATGCAGCCTGCGCCATCGCTAAGGCGGTCAACGCCGAAAAACTGGCCTTCCTGACGGATATCGAAGGCGTTTACATGGATCCGAACGATCGGTCGACGCTCATCTCCGAACTGTCGGTGTCTGAGGCCAACGGTCTGATCCATCAGGGCGTGATCGGCGGCGGCATGCTGCCCAAGCTGGGCAACTGCATCGACGCCATCGAGAACGGCGTCAGCCGGGTGCATATCCTGGACGGACGCATCGCCCATTGTCTGTTATTGGAGATCTTTACGAACCGCGGTATCGGCACGGCCATCATCGCGAACGATCAGGAGCGTTTCTATCATGAATAAGCAAGCATATATCGATCAGGCGGAAGCCCATCTGTTCCACGTATACAACCGTTTTCCGGTGGTGTTCGACCATGGAGAAGGCGTGTATCTGTACGATACCGATGGCAAGCAGTATCTGGATTTTGCCTCCGGTATCGGTGTCATGGCGTTAGGTTACAGCGACCCGGAATACACTGCCGCGGTGCAGGAACAGGTCGGACGTCTGCTGCACACCTCGAACCTGTATTATACGCCGCAGGTCGCGGCCGCAGGAGAAGCAGTCTGCCGGGTATCCGGTATGGATAAGGTCTTCTTCACCAATTCCGGTGCGGAAGCCATCGAAGGCGCCATCAAGACGGCGAAGAAGTACGCGTCCCGCCGGGATGGCCATGCCGGCCACGAAGTGATCGCCATGCAGCAGTCCTTCCACGGCCGTACCGTTGGTGCTTTGTCCGTTACCGGTACCGATCATTATCGTGAACCTTTC
>JAILDJ010000245.1 GCA_024689505.1 Clostridiales bacterium | reverse complement strand
CCGATGATCTTGGCTCCCATGGCTTTGAGGAAGCTGAGCTGCGCTCTGCACTCCGCTTCGACCTCGTCCAACGGCTTCGTCAGGATAAAGCTGGAGAACCACTGGTTGCAGATGGAGATGCCACGCAGATCCAGGGCCTTTTTCAACACCTCGGGATCCTTCGGATATTTGTTGCCCACTTCGGAACCGGTGAAGCCGGCCAGCGCCATCTCACTGACGCACTGCTCAAAAGTATTCTCTTTGCCCAGATCCGGCATGTCGTCGTTGGTCCAGGCGATGGGGGCGATGCCCAGTTTGACTTTGTTTTTATCGAACATTTACAGGACCTCCTCGATACGTACCGGACGATGCTCGTCCAGAGACTTCTTGGCGGCGATGCCCATCAGTACCGGCTTCAGACCGTCTTCCACGCCCAGCGGCGTCGGAGTATCATTCACGATGGCATCCACGAATTCGCTGACTTCCCGGCCATAGGCGTCCATGTAGCGCTCCAAGAAGAAGAACAACGGTTTCTCACCGGTCACACCGTCCGCCGTGCTGATCTGCACATTGGACGCGCTGTCATTGGAGGCTGCAGCCATGCCCAGGGAGCCAAAGACTTCCGCCCGCTGATCGTAGCCGTAGGCCGCGCGGCGGCAGTTATCGATGACGGCCAAAGCACCGTTCTCCATCTTCAGGGTAATGATCGCGGTGTCGATGTCACCGGCTTCACCGATGGCCGGATCCACCAGGTTGGCAGCCTGTGCGTAGACTTCGACAGCGTCGCAGCCGGCCAGGAAACGTGCCATATCGAAATCATGGATGGTCATGTCCAGGAACATGCCGCCGGACACTTTGACGTATTCCGGTGACGGCGGTTCCGGATCGCGGGATGTGATCTTGATGATCTCAGGCTCGCCGACCTTGCCTGAGGCAACAGCCTGCTGCACCGCGCGGAAATTGTGGTCGAAACGGCGGTTGAAACCGACCATATATTTCAGGTTTTTGCCCTTCAACGCTTCCACCACCTCCTGGATGCGCTGAACATCGTGGTCGATCGGTTTTTCGCAGAAGATGTGCTTGCCCGCCGCGATGGCTTCCAGGGAGATCTGAGAATGGGTATCTGTGGATGAGCAGATCAATACCGCATCGATCTCCGGATCGTTGATGATCTCTTTATAGTCTTTTGTGGTATGCTCCACGCCCATGCCCTTCGCCCAGGCCGCGGTCTCCTCCGTCATGAACGGATCCGCCGCTGTTTTGATGCGCGCGTTCTGTACGCGGGTCGCGATGCTCGCCGTGTGGACTTTGCCGATACGGCCCATGCCGATGATGCCAACTGTGATCATATGTATGTCCTCCTTGAAAAACGGTATTGTATTTAAATGATACGCACTTCTGGACCCTGTATCATTGCTCCGTGCTGCCTTCCCACGTCCGGACGACCCGTTTTGCCGCGGTGTCGTCGAACCAGTGGGTGGTCACGGTCTTGGCCCGTGTAAAGAAACGATAGCCGTCCTTGCCCAGCACGTGCAGATCGCCGAAGAAACTGTCCTTGTTGCCGGAGAAGGGGAAATAGGCGCTGGGCACAGGAATGCCGACGTTCACGCCCACCATGCCACCATCGGTATCCATCACGAAGCGACGGGAATAATAACCGCTGGACGTGAAGATACAGGAACCATTCGCGTAGGGATTCGCGTTCATGATGGCGATGCCCTCTTCATAATCCCTGACCCGCTTGATGCAGGTGACCGGACCGAAGATCTCCCGGGTGCCTACGGTCATTTCCGGTGTGACATGATCCAGGATCGTGGGGCCGACGAAATGACCGTTCTCATATCCTTCAGGATGGCAGTCGCGGCCATCCAGGACCAGCTTGGCACCTTCTTCGATGCCCTTGTTGATCCAGCCGATGATCTTCGCTTTGTGCGCTTCACTGACCACCGGACCCAGCTGGGTCTCTTCTTTATAAGCGCAGCCGATGACCAGTTTCTCGGCCTTCTCTTTCAAAAGCGCAACGAACCGATCCGCAATGGATTCCTGTACGCAGACCACCGGAAGGGCCATGCAGCGCATGCCCGCGCAGCCGTAGGTGGAGTTGATGACGGCGTTGACCGTCGCTTCCAGATCGCAGTCCTCCAGCACCAGCGCATGGTTCTTCGCTTCGCACTGGGCTTGTACCCGCTTTCCATGTCCGGCCGCGATGGAATAGACATGTTTGCCGACGTTCGTCGTACCCACGAAGGTCACGGCTTTGACCCGCGGATCCGTCGTCAGGATCTCCGCGTTGACGTTGTCGGTGTTGATCAGATTGACGATGCCCTTCGGGAAGCCGCCTTCTTCATAGAAGAGCTCCAGCATGCGCATGGATGTCAAAGGTGTGAGGTTGTTGGCCTTCAGTACGACAGTGTTGCCGCAGACGATAGCCAGCGGGACCATCCATCCGAAGGGGATCATGGCCGGGAAGTTCAAGGGAACGATACCCACGCAGACACCCAGCGGCATCCGATAGGTCGCCGTGTCATAATCCGTCGTGACCTGCAGTGCGGCATCGCCCTGGATCATGGTCGGAGCTGCGCAGGCTTCTTCCGTCGGCTCGATGGCCTTCTGCACGTCGCCTCTGGCCTCGTTCAGCGTCTTGCCCAGTTCTTTCGCGCAGAGGATGGACAACTCCTCCTTGTGCGCATACAGGATCTCGCGCCATTTGAACAGGTACTGGACGCGCTTGGCCATGGACAGATTGGCCCAGGCCGGAAATGCTTCCTGCGCCGCCGCTATGGCTTCTTCACACTCTTTGGCCGTACAGTTCGGCACCTCGGCAATGACCTCTCCGGTGCTGGAATCCGTGACCGGGAAGTACTCGGTCGCCTGGGATGTCTTCCACGCGCCGGCATAATAACCCATACGTTTGATCTCGCTCATATGTCGTTCTCCTTATAGATAGCTTATAGATAGCCTTCGAAATCGCCGCAGGCGATTTGTCATGCGCCTCTGGCATCATGTTTTCGCAATCAAGTTTCGGCGCATGTTCTTGTATCAGGATTTGTCATTTCAGGTTCATAGTCATGCAGCCAGGTGTAGGCCTCATCCTCACAGCGGTCGGTCTGCAGCCAGGGGTTGCCCGGCAGATGACGGATCATCCAGCAGGTATACATGCGGAAGCCCGGGGCTACCGCCTGCGGATGCAGCTCACCGCCCGGAATCGCTGAGAAACTGCCGTTCACACTCTTGAAGACCCGGTCGCCCACGAAGCTGGCGCCGAATCCCGCAGGATGATCGAACAGGAAATAGTAGGTCTCCGGCTGCGGATGGCGGTGCGGCAGATATCCGGACCAGTTGCCCGGCCGGTTCATGACCTCGCCCAGCACCATGTTGGACCAGGGCGCGATATCATGATCGATGATCGTATTGACGCTGCGGTTGGCCACGTTCCCGAATTTGCCGGTCGTGGACGGACCCCATGGCGCATCCGACGGTGCGTACAGTTTTGCCGGGAAAACCGTGTCGTTGTGAGTACACTGCACCAGGATCTCCGAAGGCTCTTCCGCCCGGACAGTGGCCTCAGAATCAGCACTGATGTGCAGCGCCCAGGGTCCTTCTTCGAAAACAGATGTCCGAGAGACGGTCGCTTCGATCTCGTCGGTGCGGAAGGTGACACGGCCGTTCAGCAGCAGGATCGCGGTCTCTTCAGCGGCGCGTCCGAAGGAGCGCGTCTGGCCCGCTTCCATTTTATAGACCCGGATATCCATCAGCATATCACGGTATTCATTATCATATGTGGTGAGGATCTTCTCGCCGGAAGCATCATACTCCGGATAACCGAACACTTTTTTCTCCATCAGTATTTCCTCGCTTTCGCACGGCCTTCCAGGACCTCTTTGGCAGCCTGCTGCGTACTTTCTTTCTGCGTGGTCATAGCCATACCCACGTCCCACCAGGCGTCGTAGCCATCGGTCATGGTCTTAGGCAGGACCTTTAAGTCGAACAGACAGGACTTCTCCTGGATCTTAGCATCCTCCAAAGCCTCTCGCAGTTCTTCCGGCGTGCGGCAGGTATAGGCCTTGAGCCCATAACCGCGGCCGATCATGGCATAGTCCACCGGGATCAGATCGCCGGTCGGCTTCTGCCCGTCGGTGTAGCGGAACTCCGTCGCCAGAGAACCGATGCCATGGGTCATTTCCAGATTGTTGATGCAGCCGAAGCCGCAGTTATCGAAGACCAGGATGTTGACCTTGCGCTTCTCCTGCTGCGCGGTCATGATCTCGGAGTGCATCATGAGGAAGCTGGAGTCACCCACCACGCAGTAGACCTCGTTTTCAGGCTCGGCCATCTTGACGCCCAGCGTCGCCGCGACCTCATAGCCCATGCAGGAATAACCATATTCCGCATGATAGCCGCCGCGCTTATCGGTGCGCCACATGCGCTGCATGCAGCTGGGCAGAGAGCCGCCGGCGGTGATGACTGTTGCCTGCGGATCCACCACCTGATTCAGGATATACAATGCCGCCGTCTGCGTCAGCTCGCCGCCGGTCAGCTGCACGAATTCCGGGATGGTACGCGGATCCCGCGCGGAGATGATGGGCTCGAAGTCCTCGCCAGTGTAACGGATGGCGCCGAGGCGTTCAAACTCCTGATCCCAGGCGGCTTTGGCCTCCTGTACCTCCGTGGTGTAGGCGGACACATACGCTTTCTCGCGAAGGATCCCGGCCAGCGCTTCCAAGGTAGCCTTGGCGTCACCCACCGCCTTTACGGCGTCCATTTTATAGGCATGATAGCGGTTGTTGTTGATAGTCACGACCTTGGCTTCCGGATACAGCCACTTGGAGCTGGTCGTGAAGTCCGACAGTCTGGAGCCGACAGCGATGACACAGTCGGCCTGCGCCGCGATGGTGTTGGAGGCTGAAGTCCCGGTCACGCCGATGCCGCCCAGGCAATACGGATGGGAAGCTTTGCAGGCGCTCTTGCCGGCCTGAGTCTCACCGAAGGGAATGTGGAATTCCTCCGCGAACTGCTCCAGCGTCTCGCCGGCACCACTGTATTTGACACCGCCGCCCACGATGATCAGCGGCTTCTTGCTGCCGAGGATGACCTCCGCCACATCTTCCAGTTCCTCCAAAGGCGCCACCGGCCGGGTGATGCGATGTACGCGCTTACGGAAGAAATAGGTCGGGAAATCAAAGGCTTCACCTTCCACGTCCTGCGGCAGGGCGATGCAGCAGGCACCGGTCTCCGCAGGATCCGTCAGGACCCGCATGGCGTTGATCAGCGCCGTCATGATCTGTTCCGGCCGGCTGACGCGGTCCCAGTATTTGCAGACCGGCTTGAACGCGTCGTTAGTGGAGACCGCCAGGCTGTCGGAACGCTCCAGCTGCTGCAGGACCGGATCCGGCTGGCGGGACGCGAAGGTATCCGCCGGGAAGACCAGCAGCGGGATGTTGTTGACGGTGGCCGTCGCACAGGCGGTGACCATGTTGGCGGCACCAGGCCCGATGGAAGACGCACAGGCGATGATGCGCTTGCGATCCGACTGCTTGGCGAAGGCGATGGCCGCATGACACATGCCCTGCTCATTGCGCCCCTGCATCACGCGCAGCTGCCCCGGATCGGTATCCAGCGCTTCGCCCAGGCCCACGGCGATCCCGTGGCCGAAGATGGTGAAAAATCCTTCTACGAATTTAGTCTCCACGCCGTCCATCGCTACGTACTGGTTGTCCAGGAACCGCACGATGGCCTGCGCGGTCGTCAAACGAATCGTATCTGTCATAGTATGCTCCTTATATCCTGCCGATCTGATTTCCGTATAATGCTTTTTCTTCCGCGATGAACGCCCTCACCTGCTCCGGATTCGGCAGATCGTCCGAACAGTTGTTGCTGCGCACCATCATGGAAGCCTCAGCGGACCCGAATTCCAGGCAGTCCTGGATGTCCCAGCCCTGATACAGGCCGTACAGGAAGCCTGCACCGTATCCATCTCCACCACCGAAGCCTTTTCTGGCCGTGACCGGGAAGGGTTTGATGCTGAACTGCTGTCCATCGCAGGTGTAAGCTGTGGAACCCTTCATGCCATGCTTGATGACCACGATCTTCGCGGATCGGCTCTGCCAATAGGCAGCGCTTTCTTCGTCCGTCATGCCCGGGCAGATCAGCCGCTCGGTCAGGTCGAACTCCTCCCGGGAACCCATGATGATGTCCGCTTCCTTGGCCACCGCCGCATAATAGATGGAGATCTCGTCCTGGTTCTTCCAGTTGTAGGCGCGATAGTCGATATCGAAGATCAACGGAGTATTGGTGCGTTTGGCCAGCATGGCCGCTTTGAGCGCAGCTTCACGGGACGGGCTTTCCGCCAGAGAAGTACCGGAGATCAACAGCGCTCTGGCACTGGCAATGTACTCCTCGTGCACATCCTCCACCGAAAGCTTAAGATCGGCCGCTTCGTTGCGGTACATGAGGATGCTGCTTTCTGTGGGCGACAGCATCTCCGTGAAGGTCAAACCCAGTTTTTCACCACCTGTGCAACGTGTGATGCACGACGTGTCGATACCCTGTTTCTGGAAATACTCCGTAACAAAATCGCCAAAGGCATCATCTGAGACTTTGCCGATGAAACCGGCTTTCATGCCATGGTGCGAGACACCGACCGCGATGTTGGCCGGCGAGCCGCCCACGAATTTTTCGAACATGTGGACTTGTTTCAAGGGCTGGAATTCTTCTTTGACCTGGTCATTGTACGCAGGATTGAAATCGATCGCGACGCGTCCCAGCAGGATCAAGTCCAGCGGACGTGCGGGATCCAGCGATAAATAGTTCATGGAGACACGCTCCTTTACGTTTTTTCTTATTATAACACAAGCTTCTATTCAGTGAAATACGCGAAAAGCAGGCCTTGCAATTTTATTTTTTTCGAAGTAAAATGCACTTAGTTTTACTTTACGTTTTAGTCAGGAGGCAGCCCTATGGCTACGATCAAAGATATAGCGGAACGTGCCGGCGTTTCCATCGCCACCGTTTCCCGCGTGCTGAATTACGACGAGACCCTGAGTGTGCAGGAGGAGACCCGCAGACGCATCTTCGAGGCGGCGGACGCCCTCGAATACACCATGAAAGAAAAAAAGAAGCGTAAGAAGCGCCTGCTGATCGCTCTGCAATCTACCTACACCGTGGATGAGGAACTGCAGGATCCCTACTATCTGACGCTGCGTATGGCAACAGAGCGCGCCCTCACAGAGCAAGGCTTCCGCTTCTATGTCTTGATGCCCAACATGGCGCCGCAGCCAGGCACGGATGGGATCCTTGGGTTGGGCACCTTCACCCGAGAAGAAGTGGATGCATTGCTCAGTTTCGGACTGCCTCTGGTCCTGGCCGATCACGCCGATCAGCCTTTGGAATGTGACTACATCATCCATGATAAAGACTATCCTACAGCGATTGCATTGAAAATGCTCCGTGACCTGGGGCATACGCGCATCGGTCTGATTGCCGAAGAATCAGCGGATGATTTTTATGCCAACCCGCGTCCACGTACAGGGCTGATCCGTATCCTGACCGGTTCAGACGCCTTTATACGCTACGTCAAGGCTTTCACGCCGGAAGAAGGATACAACCAATTCATGGATCTGATGCAGCAGGATCTTAAACCGACCGCTATCTTCGTTGGCAATGATTCTATGGCCATCGGCTGCTACCAGGCAGCTGCCGCCCTGGGTCTGAACATCCCGGAAGACGTCAGCCTGATCGGCTGCAACGATATTCCTGCAGCAAAATTCATGGTGCCCCCGCTGACGACCATCCGCCTGCACACAGACTTCATGGGGCAGCAGGCCGTCGCTCTTCTTGCGGACCGGATCCTCAACAACCGCAAGATCCCCATGACGGTCACGCTGCCAGGTGAACTGGTACTGCGGGATTCCATTGCCGCACCGAAAGAGAGCTGAACCATGAAGATCTCCGTTTTTTATTCCCATGTACGCGAAGCTGCCGCACAGGCCGCTTGCGACCCGAAGGATCTCCTGCCCGTCCTGACCGGCGCCGGCATCACCGGCCTGGAGATGGATCTGAATGAGCTTAATGATCTGCCCGGCACCAGAGCCATGTTGGAAGAAGCCGGTATAGAGGTCTCCAACATCTGCTGCATGTTCCGTTGGGAGAACGGTCCGGATCCTGTCCGCACTCAGGCGCTGCTCGACGCTGCCGCCTACCTGGGCTGCCGCAAGATCATGCCCATCCCCGGTTTCTTCCCCGAAGGCTGCGACCGCGATGTCGTTCTGGAGCATATGGCAGCCAACCTTGCTGAGCTTTACACCGCAGCACATGCCGCAGGTCTGATCGTTTCCCTGGAGGATTATGACAATGCTGCCAGCCCCATCGCCACCGCCTCCGGCATGAAATGGTTCGCAGACCGCGTACCTGGCGTAGGCTTCACCTTCGATACCGGTAACTTCAACTACGCCGGTGAGGATGAACTGGAGGACTTTGAACTACTGAAAGACCGTATCCTCCACGTCCACTGCAAGGACCGGGCTGACCGCTCGCTGAGTGGCGAAGCACCGCAGCTCACAGTGGATGGGCGTAAGATCTATCCCTGCGCCTTCGGCAGCGGCTTCATCCGCACGGATGAGATCCTGGAGCGATTGAAATCGATCGGTTATGACGACTATCTGACGATCGAACACTACGGTGCCGCCGATCAGTTGAACACCATTCTACAATCCGCAAGATATCTGCGCCGGGCACTGCAGTAAGAGCTGCATACAAAGAGCCTGTGAAAAAGGCCTCGTGGTCTGTCGATACAATGGTTTTTCCTTGTATTCTGCTTACGAAAGCAGGTCTGACAGGCACTTTACTTTGTGGATTTTGCTTTGATTTTATAGGCAGTAGTCCAATCCCATCCATTACTTTGAGATTTTAGACCTCTTTATCATGGAGAGTATATCGAAGATGCGCATTACTTTTCAGATACACCAGTGTTCAGGACGAAAGTATCTGAACGATTCTCTTTACTTTCTAGAGACGCTTAGCCAATAACTGGCAGTAATCTGACCAAGGATGATACTTTCTATCCCTTGCATCGATGATCCATCCCGTAATTCGGCCACAATGGCTACTTTCTGTAAAACAAATCTTACACCCTGAAAGTAATCAACCCCATACGATCTTCGCACACTTGTTTCTGTTTGGAAGACGAGACAGAGAACGGGGGTGGGGAAGAACGACTCGCTCGTTTTTTCCCACCCCCGTGATTTTATTTCTTGGAAAAGATCTTCTTCAGCCATCCGGCTGCCGCTTCATGCCAGACGCGCACTTCTTCGTTCGGTTCCGCTTGGCAATCCGCATTGTCGAACCCTTCGGTAAAAGCTAAAAACTCCTTCGGTGCCTCCACGAGTCCTGCCTTCGCTGCTTTGATCGTGGCTATCGTCGGTTCCAAAGTATAAGGCTCTCCCAAATCTCCGGCTGCCCAGCGTTCATCTGCCAGGGAGTAGCCATGCTGCCCCTCACTGAAAATATGCAGCGCATAGGGTACCCGGTTGGCCCGCAATGCTTCCGAGAAGTACAGACTGTTTTCTACCGGCACCAGGTCGTCGGTGACCGTATGCCACAAGAAGCAAGGCGTGGTATCCGGCCGCACCTGGGTCTCCAGAGAGGCATAATGCAACGCCTCTTCCGAAGCATCCTTGCCCAGCAGGCAATCGAAGGAACCACGATGCGCCTTCTCCCCGGAGGTGATGACCGGATAGCTCAGGATCGCGGCGTCCGGACGATTCGAGACGTTCGGATAGCAAGGATCCTCGTAGTCCGCGAAATGGACGCAGACGCTGGCGCAAAGATGGCCGCCGGCGGAGAAGCCGACGATCGCAAGACGCTCCGGATCGATCTTGAAAGTTTCCGCCTTGCTGCGGACGATGCGGATCGCCCGGGAAAGATCCCTGGCCGGCTGATCCAGCAGCGGCTCTTTCTCCAAAGGATTGACCGTATATGTCACAACAAAAGCATTGTACCCATAATCATAGAATTTCTCGGCAATGATGCCCGCCTCCGTTGGGGAGACAAAGGCGTATCCGCCGCCCGGTACCACCACCATCGCCGGCCGGATCTCATCATCCTCGTGCAAATATGTCCGCAGGTTCGGCTTGAACCCAAACGCCAGCGGATAGGAATACTCTTCCGGTTTCCAAAGATCGATACGTTCTGTGATCATCATGATCCTCCTTTATAATTTCTCGGCTTCCGGCAGGCAGTGCATGTGGACCTGCGCCAACACGCGGAATCCCTCCGCGGCCGGACTCAACGTCCTGATGCCAAAATCAGCTGCCCGCACCTTCAAGTACAGTTTCAATTGTTCAGAAGCCTCCGACCCTTTGGGATACTGGCTCGCGTGACAATCGATGGCCTTGAACTGCCTTTGGATCTTATCCTTCGTCTTAACAAAACGATTTGGAGACGCTGTCATGTAGAACGCAGCCGCCTGCACCGGGATCCCGATCTCCTG
>JAILDJ010000221.1 GCA_024689505.1 Clostridiales bacterium | reverse complement strand
GACCGGATCTGGTTCCACAGGATCCAGGAATACTACTGAACGGCATCAAAAAACCGCTTCCCTATGCATGCAGGGAAGCGGTTTTGCTATATAAGATCATTGGATCACGATCATTTTGCCTTTTTTATCGTAATTACTGGTGTAAGCCTGCCCATCCTTGCTGATGCAGCGGACGGTATAATAATAAGTTTCATCACTCTGCACACTCGGATCGACGTAAGACGTCGAAGATGTGTCGGCGATCCTTTTCCATCTGCCGCCTTCCAGTTTTCGGAAGACCCGGTACTTGGCAGCTCCATCGATCGCTTTCCAGGTGACCTTCGCTTCACTCTCCTTCGTCAGTGTGATCTTGGTGATCTTAGGCGTGGGAAGCACGGTCACTTTGATCTTCAGCTTTTTACCGAACGCTTTAGCGGTCAGCGTTGCTGTTCCCGCTTCGACTCCTATGACTTCTCCATCCACGATCCTGACACAGTCGCTCGTCGTGGACCAGCTGATCTTTTCAGAGGCGGAAATGCCATCATGCCCCCATGCTTCTTCAAATGAAACCTTTGCGGTCGCTTTTGCGGGAAGCGCAGATTTCATCCCTGTGCCAAATGTGATCTTGCTCACAGAAGTCTCTACATCTGAGATCAAAACGCCATCCGCTTTCGTATCGGTCAAAACGGTCACCGTTTTTGTGGAGTCATCCGCTTTGGTCTTCTCGGTGTCGGGGTCGTCGGTGTATCCGAACTCCTGTACATAAAAGGTACGTCCGTTGAAGGTCGCCTTGGCGATCCCGACCGCATTGAAGCCCGCGTACAGCATGTTCCGCCGATGCCCCTGTCCGGAGTAATCTTCATCCGTCTCCAACCAGGCTGCAAACGCGTCTTCCGCCGTCCTGAAACCACCGCAGATGTTTTCACCCAAAAGCTCATACTTGCTGCCAAGAACAGTGAAGCAGCTGCTCCCGTTCGGACGGGTATGGGAGAAGGACAGCGCGATCTCTGCGGCTCTTTGCTTCGCCGCTTTCTCCAGTGTGTAATCGTACGTAAGCTTTTTCAGATCTTTCACGCGCTTTTTGGAGCCGTCCTGCTTGTAATACCATGCACTGCTGCCCGTTCTGAAATCGTTGATGAGTTTCAGCATGCTGCGCGCATCGGTCTGATCATACGTCAGTTTGATCTTCAGTTTGATGGCTGACCCATAGGCGATACGGACCTGGTGGATGCTCATCCCGTCCGCCGATATCCTGCCGCTGATCAGTATAAATAACGCAACGAAACAAATGACCCCTGTAAGGATCCTGGTCTTGATCGTCTTCACGACACCGCCCCCCGTTTGTACGATATTGTGATATGCTCTGCCTCTATATATATTCATTTCTAATTTAATTTTATCACATTTGTGTGCAGTTGGCAAATGAAAGTATATTATCAGCTCACAGGAACACAAAAAAACGAGAAAAGCACTATTCAAACGGTCCAAATAGTGATACAATGTACATACTTTTATACAAAGGGAGACTTTAGACTGTATGGTTAGAATCATATCTGACAGTACCTGCGATCTGTCGCCGGAACTGGTCGAACGTTATCATATTTCCATCCTGCCTCTGAATATCGTACTGGGTGACACCGAATATCTGGATGGTGTCAGCATTACACCGGATCAGATCTACGCCTGGTCCGATGCGAATAAAACCACGCCTAAGACCTCCGCGCCTTCCATGGACGGTGTTTCCTCCATCATCAAGCCTGTGCTGGCCGATGGTGACGAGGCTGTTTTCTTCACCATTTCCGATAAGTTCTCGACCTGCGGCAATATCATCCGCATGGTCGTCGAGCATCTTGAGGCTGAGGATAAGATCAGTGTGATCGATTCCATGAATCTTTCCACCGGTATCGGCCTTATGGTCATCGAAGCAGCGATCTGGGCTGCTGAGGGCCGTTCCCGTGCCGAGATCGTGCAGCACATCGAAGAGTTGCGTCCCCTGGTCCGCGCCAGTTTCGTAGTCGATACGCTGGTCTACCTGTATCGTGGCGGCCGCTGCTCCGGTCTGGCTGCCATGGCAGGCTCCATGCTCAAACTCCACCCGGAGATCGTCGTCCGCGACGGCGGTATGACGCCTACCAAAAAGTATCGTGGCAAGCTGGATTCCGTCATCCTGCATTACGCAAAGGATATGGAAGCTGATCTGCTGAACGCACGACCTGAGCGTGTTTTCATCACCCATTCCGGGTGTGACCAGTCCACCATCGATGCCGTATACTCTTATCTGGAATCCCTCAACTATTTCAAAGAGATCCTCATCACCCGCGCCGGCGGCGTCGTATCATCACACTGCGGCCCCGGCACACTGGGTGTACTGTTCATAGCGAAAGAATGATCCAATCATCTTCACATTAAATCAATAAAAGGCCCGGGACCTATGCCTTCTCGCTAAACGTGCAAAAGCACAATACGCTCGAAGGTATAGGTCCCGGGCCTTTTATG
>JAILDJ010000035.1 GCA_024689505.1 Clostridiales bacterium | reverse complement strand
GTGGAAGTGACCGGTTTTCTTCATGGAGATCACACCGAGCGCTATTGCCGCAATGGTGAGGAGATCGGCGACAAGTATACCTGCACCTACGGGTGCCCGGTGAACCAGGATGGCCAAGGTATTTGTTCCAAGACCATGATGATGCTTTTCCCGCTGATGGAGGCTGTCCGCAGCGGCGGTGACCTGGAAAACGTGGGCGGCGACAGTAAGTACACCAAAACGATCGTCTGTCCGGATGGCTGCGTGATCTTCCGGTTGACCGCGGAGCCTACAGGCAACGAGAATTTTCACAAAGGTCATTTCTGGGACTATCCTGATGAGACACAATAGATAGAAAGGGAAGAATCATGTTTTCGCCTGGACATTTGATCTGGATCGGCATCTCTGTGGTCTTGATCGCAGGAGGGCTGCTCTATTGCCTGCGTCGGCGTCCGCCATTGCGCAGGATCCTATACGTTTGTTTTATTATAGGTGTTGCTTCAGAGCTTATCAAAGTGGTGTCCGCCATTCAGATCGTGCCCATGGTGGATCCGGCGATCGTGGAACAAGGCGGTGCGCTGGCCGTGGAGTGGATCCCCACGGGAGAGTATACGCCCTATCTGGCGATGGAACATCTTCCCTTGGAACTCTGTTCCTTGTATCTCGTGTTCCTGCTGCTGTCGTTGGTGGTGAAACATGAAAGATAGAAGCAGGGGCTCTACGCCGTCATGTTTGCTTCAGGCGTGCTCGGCGGTTTTATGGGCATCGTGATGTCCTCGATCGCCGGGGATTTTGATTCGACGGCTGCCTTCTTTACCTCCGTGCGGGCATGGCAGTTTTTCCTCTTCCACGCGATGGTCGTGATGAGCAGCCTGTATCTGGGATTGTGCGAAGAAAGCGGACTGCGGTTCGCGGATTGGAAGAAAGCCATCCTGGGTCTGCTGTTGCTGGACATTCCGACATTTTATATCAATTCGGTCTTTTCCAGCGAAGTCTATATGCACGATCAGGTGGTCGGAGTGACACACAGGATCAATTATTTCTCCTCGTATGTGAATCCGTTGGGACTGGTACTGACCGAGAAGTGGCAGTGGATCGTGTACTTGTTGGGCAGGGACCTGCTGGCGTTCGTACTGATCGTACTGCTGTTCCTTCTCCTCAAAGGGAAGAAGGGCGATCTGGCCATTGGAGGGAGGAAGATTTGAAGACCATACACGTGGTAGCGGCCGTCATTCGGGACAGTGACAGCGTTTTCACTACGCAGCGGGGCTACGGTCCTTATAAAGACGGGTGGGAGTTTCCCGGCGGCAAGATCGAGCCCGGGGAGAGCCCGGAAGCGGCTTTGCGTCGCGAGATCCTGGAGGAACTCGACACCGAGATCGCGGTGGGCGAACCTATCATCCGGGTTCAGTACGATTATCCTGAATTCCATCTGGACATGCAGTGTTTCTGGGCTTCGGTGCTTACGGGCGATCTGAGGCTGAAAGAACATGAAGCCGCCCGCTGGCTTCTGCTAGAGGATCTGTGGCAGGTGGACTGGCTGCCGGCGGACCGGGTGGTCGTCGAATGTCTGACCAGGAAGGAGCAGTCATAACTTGCTGTTTCTTCAGGAAAAACCTGGCCACGCAAGCCTGATATTTCTTGCCATCATGCGGCAAATCGAATATAATCAAAAAGATAGAACGGCGGAATTTCACTTCAGAAAGGAAGTAGCTGCTATGAAGAAAACTTGGATCATCCTGCTGTGCATCACAATGGTGCTGTCACTTGCAGCCTGCGGTAAAAAAGGACCTGAGTTCAATACACTGGCGGATTGTATGGCTGCGCCATATGAGCGTTGCATGGATATGGTGGATGGGGAGAATTACGTCTACGTCTTCTTTGATAACAAAGAGGATGGTACACGTATCCCGTATCGCGTCACCGCGGAAATGACACAGGAAATCTACGAACAGTACCTCGGGTTGGACTTTTTCGACGAGAATTACAATGACGAAGTCATAAAGCTGATAGGCGGGCAGAAGATCACCCAGGTGGAGGACCTTTCCTCGAAGATCCCGACGCAGAAATCATTGGACGAATGGGTCGGAAAAAAAGGTCAGGAAATGATGGATGCCGGCTACGAAGTCTCAGGCTTCGGTTGGGGCGGAGGCGATGACGCCGAGATCACAGTGGAAAAGGGGTTGTTCGAGTTCACGGTCTTGGTGGATGCGACGGATGATTTCGCTGATGAGGACTTCAGTGGAATGGACGCATTCCCGGATATGACGATCAGGGGGATCTCGTGGTCCGGTATGTCCACTATGTGTACAGATCTGAGTGTGACTGACTGAGAGGTGCATTATGAAAGAACGAGGTTATGACGCGCGCATAACGTCGCAGCTGCTCTTCCGGCTGCTGCCGTTCCAGATCCTGCTGGCGGTCGTCGGTGCGATCAATGGCATCGTTTCGACGTTGTTCGCCAGCAATGCCGTGGGCATGGCTTCCATGAGTGCGATCGGGTTGTACAGCCCCATCAACATGATCTT
>JAILDJ010000104.1 GCA_024689505.1 Clostridiales bacterium | reverse complement strand
TGAAGCCATTGCCGATGCTCCGAACGATGGCTATACCATCGGTATGATCACCTGGGAGCTCGCCTCCTATGGCCCGCTGGACATGTCCGAGTACACCTATGAGAACTACATTCCTCTCTGCCGTGTCAACACCGACGCTGCTGCTGTCACCGTGAACACCAAGTGGGCGGCTGACAACAACATCACCGACCTCGCCAGCTTCATCGATTACTGCAAGGCTCACCCCGGTGAAGTCACCATGGGCGGTTCTTCTTCCGGTTCTGTCTGGCACGTTGCCGGCGGCTATCTGATGAACGCTGCCGACATCGAGATCAAGATGATCGCCTACTCCGATGGTGCAGCCGCTGCCGTTAAGGCCGCTGCCCAGAACGAGATCCAGGGCGTGACGGTCTCCGCGGCTGAGGCCCGTTCCTTCGTGGAGTCCGGCGACCTGACCATGCTCGGCATCATGGACACTGTCCGCAACGATGTATTCCCCGATGTCCCGACCTGCGAGGAGCAGGGCTTTGAGATCCTCTATGCCACCCAGCGCGGTATGGCCGTTCCTCTCGGAACCGACGATGCGGTTGTCGAGGTTCTGTCTGAGGCTTGCGCGAAAGCGATCGAAGATCCCGACTTCGTCGAGGCCATGGCGGCTCTCGGCCAGAAGATCGACTATCTCGATGGCCCGGCCTATGGCGAGTATCTCGCTCAGGCTGCTGTTGATGTTCCCGCGGCCATGGCTTCTGTCGGCCTGATCGAAGAGGAAGAAGCAGCCTAATCCACCAGTTATTCCACCAGTTATTATGATGCCGAAAGGGCAGGCATAAATGCCTGCCCTTTCCTTTCGTCTATTAAAAAAAGAAGGATGTGATACTTCTTGGATGTGAAAAAAACACAGACCAAGGTGTTTTCCAACTTAATCCTGTCGATTGCGCTGCTTGCCTTTGAGGCCTGGGCCTGGTATCAGTCCACCCTGATCAAAACGGCAAAGAACGCAGCTGTCCAGCCGTCCACATTCCCGCGGATCATGATCATCGGCATGGCGGTGTTCACCGTGGTTCTGCTGATCCAGTCCATCCTGAAGCTTTCCACTCTGAAGGCTGACGATCCGCTGGCTGCGAAAGCGGAGAGCCTGAATCCGGTTAAGGACAAGGGTGTCCTGGCGGCTTTTGTGGTGATTCTGCTCTGCTGCGCCTATGTCTACTTCTTCAAGAGCCTCGGCTATGTGATCGTAAGCTTCCTGCTTTCGGCAATCATCATGTGGATGATCGGCATGCGTAAGCCGGTGCCGCTGCTCCTGCTCTCAGCTCTGGTGCCTCTGGGCATGTGGCTGATCTTCTATAAGTTCCTGACCGTCAACATCCCGATGGGTCCGCTCCAGTTCCTCCGTGATCTGGTAGATAAGATTTGAGGAGGGAAGAAGTATGGATTGGAGTTTACTGTTTTCCAGTTATGCGAGCGTGTTCCTCTCTCCGCAGGTGCTTTTGATGACCCTGCTGGGAGCGACCGGCGGTGTTCTCCTGGGTGCTATCCCGGGCATGACTGCGACCATGGGTGTCGCGCTGCTGATCCCCTTCTCCTTCGGTATGGACCTGATCCCCTCCGTCGGTTTGCTGCTCGGCATCTACTGCGGCGGCATGTACGGCGGCTCCATCTCCGCCATCCTGATCCACGCCCCCGGTACTCCCTCCGCGGCGGCCACGCTGCTGGACGGCTACCCCATGGCACAGAAGGGTGAAGCGGGAAAAGCTCTTTCAGTGGCGATGTTCTCCTCTTTCTGCGGCGGTGTCATCGGCGCTTTGATCATGACTTTCCTCTCGCCGCTGGTGGCGAAGGTCGCCATGAAGTTTACCTCGGCGGAAATGCTGATGCTGGCGGTCTTCGGCCTGTCGGTCATCATCTCCATCTCCGGCAAGTCCATTGCCAAGGGCCTGATCAGCGCCTTCTTCGGTATGCTGCTGTGCACCATCGGCCTGGATCCGACCTATTCCAAGCAGCGCTTCACGTTTGGCATAACCAGCCTGAAGGGCGGCCTGAGCTTTATCCCGGTGCTGATCGGCCTCTTCGCGGTGGCGGAAGTTATCGCCGGTGTAGAGCGTATCCTATCCGGACGTGAGAGCGCGCAGGCAAAGTCAACGGAGAAAATCACACGCGTTCTGCCCGATGGAAAGACCATCGGCCAGATCTGGCCGAACATCCTTTCCGGCGGCATCATCGGCACCTTCATCGGGGCGATCCCCGGTGCGGGCGGCGACATCGCGGTCTTTGTCTCCTATGCGTTTAACAAGGGTGCCAGCAAGCACCCGGAGAAGTGGGGTACCGGTATCCCGAACGGTGTTGCGGCGACTGAATCGGCCAACAACGGCTGCTCCGGCGGCGCAATGATCCCGCTGCTCTCCCTCGGCGTACCGGGCGACTCCGTCACGGCCATCCTGCTCGGCGCCTTCATCATGAAGGGCATTCAGCCCGGACCGATGATGTATGTCTCCGAGCTTCCCACGGTGTACAAGGTCTTTGCCGCCCTGATGCTTGCAAACCTCGCAATGCTGCTGGTGGGATGCGCGGGCGTGCGCGTGTTCGCGAAGATCGTCTCTCTGGAGAAGCGCATGCTGTATCCGATTATTCTGATCGTCTCTCTGCTGGGCGCGTTTTCCATCAACAAGAACGTGTTTGATATCGGTGTCTGCGTTCTCTTCGGCGTGATCGGCTGGCTGATGAACAAGTATGAGTTCCCGCTGTCCCCGATCCTGCTGGCGCTGATCCTGGGACCCATGTGCGAGCAGAACTTTGTCCGCTTCATGGACCTGAACCAGGGCAATTTCGGTGAGATCATCCACTATCCCATCGCGGTCGGCTTCTTTGTCGTCGCGGTCGGCGTGGTAATCTTCTCCATCTTCAACCAGCGAAAAATCAACAAACGGGAAGCGGAGGCTTTGGCCGCGGCCGGTGTGGAAGAGGTTTCCTTCACTCAGGAATAATCGTTTTCCAGTGATTTTGATGAACAGGTCCCGGAGATCGTAAAACAGCTCCGGGGCCTGTTTTCAAAACAACGGGCTATCCGGTTTCAGGATAATGTTTGTAAAATGAGGTGTTCCTCCCTGCCTTCGGTGCGGAGAAACAGCAGACAGCAGTCCTGAAGCGGAAAAATCTGTTCTTTAGCAGAATCTTTACCTGAATTATGGTACAATCCGAATGAGAACAGGATCGAAGAGGAGCGTGAATTCCCTGCAGAATCTACGGCAAAAATTGAAGATCTATGCTCCCTTGTCCCTGAAGGGATGGCTGGTTTATCTGGTTGCAATGCTGATCGCATCTCTGGTCTGCATCATGCTTCAGCATGTGAGCAACTCGGACGTGCATGTGCCGATTATCTTTGTTTTGGTGGTACTGGTGGTGTCACTGCTGACGGAAGGGTATTTTTACGGAATCCTGGCAGCGCTGACCAGCGTCATCGCGGTGAACTATGCCTTCACCGCACCGTATATGCAGATTGACTTTTCCCCCTATGGCTACCCGCTG
>JAILDJ010000097.1 GCA_024689505.1 Clostridiales bacterium | reverse complement strand
TTTCTTTTTACATGTACAATCGAATCATCAAACACCACTGTACAGGAGGTACATCATGTCTAAGATCAAAGTTGGAATCATTGGCTGCGGCGGTATCGCCAACCAGAAACACCTGCCGGCCCTGTCCCGCCGCTCCGATGTGGAGATCGTTGCTTTCTGCGACATTATTGAAGAACGCGCTGTTAAAGCCGCCAAGGAATATGGCGTTCCTGGCGCATTGGTCTGCACGGACTACAAAGAACTGATCGCGATCCCTGAGATCGAGACAGTGCATGTGCTGACCCCGAATGTATCACACTGTGAACTGACCTGCGCAGCTCTGGACGCCGGCAAACACGTCATCTGCGAGAAGCCGATGGCTGCCACTCCGGATGATGCAAAGAAAATGATCGAAGCCCGCGATCGCAGCGGCAAACTGCTCACCATCGGCTATCAGAACCGCTATCGTCAGGATTCCCTGACCCTGAAGAGCATCTGCGAAGCCGGCGGTCTGGGAGAGATCTACTATGCCCGCGCTCATGCGATCCGCCGCCGTGCAGTCCCGACCTGGGGCGTATTTCCGAACAAAGCCCTCCAGGGCGGTGGTCCGCTGATCGATATCGGCACCCACGCACTGGACCTGACCCTCTGGATGATGGACAACTACAAACCGAAGAGCGTCATGGGCGTCAGCTTCGAAAAACTCGGCCGTACGCTGGGCAAGGGCGAACAGGGCAATGCCTTCGGCAACTGGGATCCCGAGACTTATGAAGTCGAAGACTCCGCCTTCGGTTTCATCACTATGGAAAACGGTGCTGTGATCTATCTGGAAGCTGCCTGGGCGCTGAACTCTCTGGATATCGACGAAGCCAAGACCTCTCTGTCCGGTACCAAAGCCGGTGCGGACATGCGTGATGGTCTGCGCATCAACCACGTTGTTTTCGACAAGCTGGCTGTCGACAAGCCGGAATGCAATGCGGCCGGCGGAGTCGCTTTCTTCGAAGGCGGAGCTGGCGGACGTCCTGAAGACATCGAGGCCGACATCTTCTACAAGGCTGTCAAGGGCGAAGGCGAACTGGTCGTCAAACCGGAGCAGGCGTACGTCGTAACCCAGATCCTGGATGCGATCTACCAGTCCTCCAAGACCGGAAAGGCGGTCTATTTCGACTGATATGGATAAGATCTACATTCAGACCTATTCGGTCATCCAGGATTATATCAAGGATTTCCGCGGCACCATGAAGCGGATCGCGGAGACCGGATATGACGGTGTGGAATTCGCTGCCGGATATGGCGGGCTATCACCAGCCGAACTCAAAGCTTTCCTTGCAGACATCGGTCTGGAAGCCATCTCTACCCACGTCGGACTGGACAACGCACTGGAAAACATCGATATCATGGCAGAGATCGGTGCGAAATACCTGATCTGCCCCGGCGCACATATGCCGGACAAGGCCGCGACGCTGGAGGTCGCTAAAAAGCTGAACGAGATCGGCGCACAATGCAAAGCTGCCGGCTTAAAATTCGGTTACCATAACCACACCCAGGAATTCAACGTGTTCGATGGGCAGTATTGTCTGGACATCCTCATGGAAAACACGGATCCAGCGAACGTGATCATGGAACTGGATGCCGGCTGGGCCGCCTGCGCGGGTATCAACGTCATCGAGTACATCAAGAAGCATGCCGGACGTGTGGAACTGATCCATGCCAAGGAATGCAACAATGTCGTCGGTGTCACCCCGATGATCGACTGGAACGAGTTCCCGAAGGATGCGGACGGCCGTCCGATCCCGCCTGATTGGTTCAAAGAAATGCAGCATGCGGGCGACGTGGCCAACGGCCCCACAGGCCAAGGCATCTTCAACTGGTCCGAACTCAAGAAAACGGCCGATGCGCAGGGTACACAGGCCTATATCGTCGAGCGCGAGTATGATTATCAGGGCGATATCTGGAAGTGCATCGCCGAGGACCTTGCATATTTAAGAACTATATGATCGCTTTACCCAAAGATTTTCAAAGCGGCGCGGATATCAGCTGGGTACCGGCCATGGAGCGCGAAGGATTCATCTTTCGGGATGCTTCCGGCCAGCCCCGTGATATCTTTGAGCTGCTGGCACATGATTATCATATCAACGCGATCCGTCTGCGCACCTGGAAAGATCCCTCACAGGATCCGCACCGTGGTATGTGCGGCCGGGAGGAAACACTGGCCATGGCCAAACGTGCTTTGGCGCAAGGCATGCGCGTCATGGTGGATTTTCACTATTCCGACAGTTGGGCGGATCCGAACCAGCAGCGCAAACCAGCTGCATGGGAAGGATTGGCGGTGCCTGAACTTGCAGATGCGGTCTATGCCTACACTCGGGAGACGCTTCAATTCTTTATGGACAATGGTTTTACTCCCGACTGGGTCCAAATGGGCAACGAGACCAAAAACGGCATGATGTGGCCGGAAGGACATACGTACCGTTTCGAGAATCTGGCCTTGTTCTACAAAGCCGCATATCGCGGAGTCAAGGAGGTCTCTCCCGAAACCATCTGCATGATCCATCTGGATGAAGGCCATATCTACCCGGTGCTGGAACGCTATTTCGACCGTTGCAGGGAGCTGGAAGTGCCGTTCGATATGATAGGTCTGTCCTACTATCCCTACTGGGTCCGTCAGGAATACGATGAAAACATCGAACAGCTGCGCGCCTCGATCCTGCAGCTTAAGGAAAGATATCAGGTGCCGGTCAATATCGTCGAGACTGGTGATGAAAGCAGCCGACCGCTGCGCACGCTTGCAATGCTGCGTGCTGTGCTCGAGGTCTGCCGTGACACTGGTGCTTGCGGTATGTACTACTGGGAGCCGGAAGGCGCCTCTGTGTTCAGTCATTATGCCTTGTCCGCCTGGAACGACGACGGTACGCCAGGCCTCGGCATGCAGGCATATCAGGATATTACATTTCTATAGGAGGTTTGAACCATGAAACTTGGTGTATTAACTGTTCCTCTGTACAGCATGAGCTTGGAAGAAGCCCTCGCCTATCTGCATGGCCTGGGCGTCCAGGCCGTTGAGATCGGCTGCGGCGGCAGCCCCGGCAAAGGCCATTTGGATCCGGCTGACTACCTTGACAAACCGGAAAAGATCCAGGAACTGAAAGATCTGCTGGCTAAGTATGACATGGAACTGATGGCGCTGTCCTGCCATGGCAACGGCGTGCATCCGAATCCGGAAGTTGCCGCCGCAGACACCGCGGATTTCGAAAACGCGGTACTTTTGGCTGAGCAGCTTGGTGTCAAGACCATTGTCACTTTCTCCGGCTGCCCCGGCGATTCCCCCACGTCCCAGTATCCGAACTGGGTCACCTGCCCTTGGCCGGACGATTTCCTCAAGATCCTGGATTATCAGTGGAACGAAGTCCTGATCCCCTGGTGGAAGAAGGAAGTCGCCTTCGCCCGCGCACACGGTGTATATCAGATCGCACTGGAAATGCACCCCGGTTTCTGCGTCTACAACCCCGAGACCCTGCTGAAACTGCGTGACGCTGTCGGTCCCGAGATCGGCGCCAACTTCGATCCTTCCCACCTGATCTGGCAGGGCATGGATCCGGTCGCCGCCATCAAGATGCTCAAAGGCGCCATCTATCACTTCCATGCGAAAGACACCCGCATCGACCCCCAGAACACCGCGAAGATCGGCGTCCTGGACACCAAACATTACGGTGATATCGAAAACCGCGCCTGGGTCTTCCGCACCATCGGCTACGGCCACGATGAAATGTACTGGAAAGAAATGATCACCACGCTGAAGACCGTCGGCTACGATGGCATCATCTCCATCGAACACGAAGACAGCATGATGAGCGTCAAAGAAGGCCTCGAAAAAGCCATCACCCTTCTCAAACGCGTCATCGTATTCGAACAAGCCGGCGCCATGTGGTGGGCGTGATAATAAGCACCACAAAGTCAAATAAAGCGAGCAGCACACTTGTGTGCTAGCGAGTCTTTAGTTGACTTTAGTGGGGCAAAAAACACGAGGACGAAGCAGCGTAGCTGTGGGAGTCCGAGTGTTTTCAGGGAGCCGAGAGCGCCATGAGGCGCGGAGGCTCCCGTTTATTATCACCACACTTTTTAGATGGACGAAGTGCGCAGCACCAGATTCCGAGTGTTTTAGAGGACCGGAAGCGTCATCAGACGCGGAGGTCCTCTTTTGCTTTTACCACATTATTTGATCAGCGCAGCTGCGAGAGCTCGATGTTTTCAGGGAGCCGAGAGCGCCATGAGGCGCGGAGGCTCCCGTTTATTATCACCACACTTTTTAGATGGACGAAGTGCGCAGCACCAGATTCCGAGTGTTTCAGAGGACCGAAAGCGTCAAATGACGCGGAGGTCCTCTTTGTTTTTACCACACTATCTGCGATGCCTCCTGTTTACGTCTTATGATCATCTTCTTTCTATCCAGAACGTAGTATTTTCGGTCTTTTACGTTCTAAAATAAATGTAGAATTCTGGGAACGTAGTGTTTACTCCCTATTTACGTTCTGAATTCAGAAGATCATTTATAGAACGTAACGCTTCTCATCCCATTACGTTCTGAAATATAAGAGTCAAGTTTTACGACGTAATGACTACGTCTTGATATAGCGAAAACACATTTCAGAACGTAATCTCCCTCTCCTCACTACGTTCTGAAATACAAAATCGATTTGCAGAACGTAATTTCCTTCTCCTCGCTACGTCTCAAAAAACACACTCAACCTCTGGAACGTAATCACCTCTTCCCAACTCAAAAATTTTCTCAAAAAAACCTCAAAATCCCTATTGACATTTTCACGTCCATAGTGTACTATTCCAATAGTGCACTATATCACTAACGAAAGGAGGCCTGAACATGCAGTTTGACCCCATGCGTCCCATCTGGCTGCAGGTCATGAATGCCATCGAGACAGAGATCGTGACCGGCGCCCGCGCTCCCGGAGAAAAACTTCCCGGCGGCCGCGAACTTGCGGTAAACTTCGGCATCAATCCGAATACCGCTGCCCGCGTTTACCAGGAACTGGAAAAAGCAGGTCTCTGCGAGACCCGACGCGGCATGGGAACCTTCGTCACGGAAGATGCCGAGCGCATCACATCGCTGCGGACCGAATTGGCCAGGCAGGCCTTGCAAGAGTATTTACAAAAGGTGGAATCGCTGGGACTTTCCCGTGAAGATGCCGCCAGGATCATACTAGAATTGGAGGAAAAGTAAACATGCTGGAAAGCAAAGAATTGACCAAAGTATTTGGTTCCACACGCGCAGTAGATCATGTTTCCGTCCGGTTGGAGCCCGGACACGTCTACGCCCTGCTGGGACCCAACGGAAGTGGCAAGACTACCTGGATGAAGATGGCCGCCGGCCTGATCAAGCCCACCTCCGGACAGATGTTATATAACGATGCCCCCGTTGGCATAGAAAGCCGCCGCGAAGTGGCTTATATGTCCACCGAACCCTACTTCTACACCTGGATGACCATCAAAGACGTCGGCCGTTATTATGATGATTTCTTTGAAGACTTCTCTATGGAGCGTTATCAGTCTCTGCTGGAACGCATGGAGCTCAGAGAGGATATGAAGACCAAGGCCCTCTCCTCCGGTATGATGGCCAAGCTGAAGATCGCCGTGACCATGGCCCGCGACGCGAAAGTCTATATGCTGGACGAGCCTTTCAACGGCATCGACCTGTTGGCCCGCGACGAGATCCGCGCCAGCATCCTGCAGTTCGCCGCCTATGATAAGATCCTGCTTCTGTCCAGCCACCTGGTCGAAGAAATGGAAGCCGTTGCGGACAGAGCCTTGTTCATCAAACAAGGCCAACTGGTAGAAAGTGTAGATCTTGAGACCATGCGTTTGACCATGGGTGTTTCCATGGCGGATCGCTATCGTCAGATCTACGGACATACGGAGGTACAGACCAATGCTTAAATTGATGAAATATGAATTCCGTAAAACCCAAGCCACCAAACTGATGATCCTGGCGATCACCGCGATCGCTGAAGTTGCTTTCCTCATCGGACTGTATGGAAAACATGACACCACAGCTGCCCTTTCCATCGCTGCCCTGGTATTCCTTGCCACTTTCGGCATCCTGATCGTCGGTCTGGAAAGTATCGTGACCCTGCATCGGGATATGAATACGAAACAGAGCTACATGCTCTTCATGACACCGAACAGCAGTTATAAGATCCTGGGCTCGAAAGTCCTGGAGTGCAGCCTTTCCATTTTGATCGCTGGTGCATTTTTCTTCGTCCTCGGCACTTTGGACATCACGCTGGCCTTCGCTAAGGAAGTCGGCTTGAAATCCCTGTGGGAGACCATCCAGAACTTTCTTTCAAATATCACCATCAACGGACGCCCACTCGAAATCAATGCCAGAGCCCTTGCTTCCCTGACCTTTACCCTGCTCACCAGCTGGATCCTGACACTTACCACAGCTTATCTGTCTGTCGTCATCAGCGCAGCCCTGCTCAATGGCAAACGCTTCAATGGTTTCGTAAGCTTCGTCTTCTTCCTGCTGCTGAACTGGGGCTGCACAAAAGTCCTGCGACTGGCAACGTCTCATGTTCCTACATCGACTTCTATTTCGGCCACTATGCTGGTCAGCTGCTGCGTCGCTCTCGTCCTGTCCGTGATCATGTATATCGTTACCGCGCAGATCATGGAGCACAAGCTCAGCGTATAAACCTTGATCCCGGAGGCACGATCCAAATGTCAGCAGGCAAAGTATCCTACGTATTCCAACCCGAGACCCACGATTCCGCGATCGTCTCCATCGGGATCTGTGAAACGATATCAGGCTTCTCCTTTATGCAAGGGGAAGCCTTTGCCCAATTAGCGAAGGCTGCCACTGGATGTCTGACTGCTTATTATGACGCATCCCAGCTCATGGCCTTCGATGATGCCGGAACCGTAATGATCCAGGTCCGTGAGGAGGATGATGTCCGTTATTATGCTTTTGCACGCGACACGATCGGGACGATCCATCTTCAGTATCAGGCACCGGTATTGGACGTCTTTTCCTGGCCCAATCCAGCGCTGAGCCTGCATGCCCGCAGTTCCGGCGCCACCGGTTTTGCCGAAACGTTCCTGCTCCATCCCTATGGATCCTGGGATCTGGACATCGATTACATATCCTTGCCTGGAACAGTGTCCGCCTGCAATCTGGGAATCGGTCCTGTAAAAGAAAAAAGCCTCCCGGATCGGGAGGTGAAAGATCTTTGCTTCGCGTTTGGCGCCTGTCACCACTATACTGATGGCGGGCACCTGCATCTGCTGATGTTTGAAGAAGATCTGCGTTTCATCGATCAGATCACCCAAAACATGGCCAGGTACTATGCGTATCTGGAGACCGCGTATCCGGGCAACGCTGCACCATATTTCATCTTCTTATACCGCAAAGACAAGAAGTTCAAGATCGAGCTTACCGGCACTGCCACACGGCACTGCTGTCTGATGGGCTATGGCGATGCTCTCGTCCAACGCTATGAGGACATCGAAGCCACCCTCGTACACGAACTGGTGCACAACTTTCTGGTGCTCGATGATCCGGATGAGGATCTGAACAGTCTCTTCTCGGAGGGCACGGCTGACTATTATGCCACGATGATCCCTTACGCGCTCGGCATCCACAGTGCGGAAGAAACGATCGAGAGCTTGAACCGCCAGCTTCGCTTCTTCTACTCGAACCCTTGGAAAGAACGGTCCCTGCACGAGGCGATCGCCTGCTCCTGGACCCATTCCTATGCCTGCCGGGTCATGTACGGCCGTGGACTATTGTTCCTGCTCCATCTGGAGGCCCTGCTGCGCAAGTACCATGCGGACCGCCCCCTGCAAGGGTATCTGGCGGACCTGATGGCGAAGCGCGAACAAAGACTGGTCTCTCTTGCGGATCTGCTCGATCCCATTGATGTTTTGACCCAGGGGGAAGCCACCCAATGTCTGCATAAGATTTTGCAAGGGGGGCCTATCGCCCCGCCAGCCGACTTTCTGGATGGCTTTCAGTTGGAAGAGGATACCGTTCCCATCGAGGACCAGGGTTTTGACGATACCGTCGCTTATCAGTCCCCCAAGATCGTGACCGGACTGCGTCCATCGTCCAACGCTTGCAAAGCCGGACTGCACGATGGTGACGAGATCCTTGGGAAACTGGATGAATGGTATTCAGGCAGCCATGAGGACCAGCCTGCCGCCTTCAACGTGCGGCGCGGCACCGAGATCATCCCCGTTTCCTATCTGGCCCGCGGTGCTGAGACATATTCGTACAAGTACAAGAAGATCACAGCGCCTTGTTGATCGATGCCGCGTGGATCCTCCGCTGCAGCCAGTGTCCCTTATGGTAGTAGAACAGGAAGGCACTCGCAGTGATGAGCCAGGTGACCGGGTAGGTCATGAGCAGAGTCAGCAAGGAATAGTGCAGCGGTAAATAGACCAGGACCCACAGGATCCGCAGGACCCCGACACCGATCGCAGTGATCAACGTGGGGATCAAGGCCTCGCCCACACCACGCATGGCACCGGAATAGATCTCTACCACGACGAAAATACAATAGAATGGACAATAGTGCTTCATGCACCAGATCGACAATGCTTGCACGTCCACGTCCGCTGTAAATAAGCGGATAATGGGTGTACAGGCAAAGAACAGCAGTACAGAGAGCGCGGCGGCTGCCCCCATGGTGATCCACAGGCAGACCGACACGCTCTTTTTTACGCGGTCGATCTTGCCCGCTCCGAAGTTCTGGCCAACGAAAGTCGTGATCGCGACACCAAAGGCGCCGATGATCATCCAATAGACGGAGTCGACCCGGGCGAAGACCGTCCACGAGGCGACTGTCGTGGTGCCAAAGCCATTGACCGAACGCTGCACGATCAGATTCGAGATCGAATACAGGATGCTCTGCAGCCCGGCCGGCAGACCGATCCGGATGATGTTCTTCAGGATCGACCCATCGAAACGCAGCTCTTTCACGCGGAACCGATAGGATTCCCGGCTCTTGGACAGCAGCCGAAGGATCAAAAAGGCAGAAAACCCCTGCGCTACGATGGTTGCGAAGGCCGCACCGTTGACGCCCCATCGAAAGACGCCGACGAAAAGAAGGTCCAGAACGATATTGCTCAGACAGCTGATGATCAGGAAATACAAGGGGCGCCTGGAATCCCCGATCGCCCGCAGGATACCGGACCCGATGTTATAGATCAGCACGGGGATGATGCCCAGGAAGCAGATCCGCACATAGGAGACCGCCGGTTCCAGAACGTCCTCCGGCGTGTTCATCAACCGCAGCATAGCCGGCGCGGAAACATAGCCCACCAGCATGATGGCGGCTCCGCCGACGAGGGAAAGCGCGATCGCGGTATGCACCGCACGACCCACATTTTCACTATCATTTCCGCCAAAAAACTGAGAAATGATGACCGTTCCTCCCGAGGAAAGGCCTACAAAAAAGCCAACGATCAGGTTCTGGAACGTGCCCGTGGATCCGACAGCCGCCAACGCCTTGGTCCCTACGAAGCGTCCCACGATCATGGTATCTGCCGTATTATAGATCTGCTGGAAAAAGGTCCCTAACAGGATCGGGAAAAAGAACAGCAGTAATTGTTTCCAAATCACCCCATGGATGATCTGGTTTTCACTGCTCACGACCGTTTCCTCTTTCACTTGTTGTACTCTATCAGCCATTATTTAACTCTTTCTGGTGTTGTTTGGTGTGCAGGCATCATTGTAACAGATTGCATATATCCCCGCAAGAGGGCATGCCGCAGAAAAGTTGGATATTGTCTGCAACTTTTTCCTGTGCTACAATCATATTGTTAACATGTGAACTGATTTCGGATCAGTTCTTTCAGGTTCTTGACGCATTACAAAATGAAATGAGGTCCCTATGCAGAAGATCCCCTTTAACTTTGATTGGACGCGCTCCGAAGGCGGCAGGCGCTTTCCCGGTGCTCCTCAGGTCCAGGGAGACGCCGTTTCTCTCCCGGATGATTTCATCATTTCCAAGGCACGCGATCCCAAGGCGGAAAGCGGCCCCTCCACCGGCTTCTATCCGGCCGGCCGCGGTGTCTACACCAAGAATTTCCCGGCAGATCCTGCCTGGGCAGACAAAACCGTGCTGCTGAACATCGATGGTGCTTACATGAATGCGGAAGTCACCCTCAATGGTGACCTGCTGGCTCTGCACCCCTACGGTTACACACCTTTCCAGGTCGATCTGACACCGCACATCCAAGAGGATAATACGCTGATCATCTCGACGGACAGCGTGCAGCCTTCCAGCCGCTGGTATTCCGGCGGCGGCCTGTATCGTGAAGTCTCTCTTCTGGTGGGCGGCACAGCCTACCTGAACCCCTGGGACATCTTTTTGTATACCGAAGACACCTCCGCGGAGCGCGCCGTGATCAAAGCCGAGATCGGCATCACGAATACAGCCTCTGAGCGAAATCTGTGCTTAAAAGCCCTCTTTGATGGTGCCATCGTAGCGGAACGAACGGTCCATGCCTTCGAAGGCAAGACGCTCCTCTCCTTCACTTTTACCTTGGATCAGCCCAAGCTGTGGAGCGCCGACGAGCCGAACCTATACGCGGTCGCTTTGGAACTATATGAGTGCGACACGATCCTCGACACCCATACATTCGCTTTTGGTGTACGCAAGATCGAGATCGACAGCAAGCAGGGCATGCGTGTCAACGGTATTTCCGTGAAGCTGCGCGGCGGCTGCATCCATCATGATAACGCCTTATTAGGTGCCCGCGCGCTGCCCCGTGCCGAAGAGCGTAAGATCCAAAAACTCAAAGACGCCGGCTATAACGCGATCCGCAGTGCGCACAATCCCCCATCGGAAGTCCTGTTGGAGATCTGCGACCGTCTGGGCATGTACGTACTGGATGAAAGTTTCGATATGTGGCGCGTCGCCAAGAATGCCAGAGACTATCACCTGTACTTTGAACAGTGGTGGCAGAAAGATACCGAAGCCATGGTCAAGCGGGACCGCAACCACGCCTGCGTATATTGCTGGAGCATCGGCAACGAGATCAACGAGATGAACGGCAATTCCGACGGTGCTTATTGGGCCAAAGTACAGGCAGACTATGTACGGTCTCTGGACCCCACCCGCCCGGT
>JAILDJ010000074.1 GCA_024689505.1 Clostridiales bacterium | reverse complement strand
GTCCGCGAGGAAGCCGGGAATTGATCTTCCACAAATATGTATACCCTCATCCGAGCCGCTTCGCGGCCCACCTTCCCCCGAAATCGGGGGAAGGCTTTTTCATTATGAACTATTGATATTGCAGATTAGTTTTCATTTTAGCAGAACAGATACCAAAGATGAGAGGCCATGTCAAAAGGCTTCCCCCGATCTCGGGGGAAGCTGTCAGGCATAGCCTGACTGATGAGGGCGTTCTCTATCATCACAACATTTCCCCATCGTTGCATATCATTTCTGCTAAATCAGCGCAATTGACACGATGTCCCGCATGATATATACTTTTACCAAACTGGCATCCCGGAGAGGAGGCGTACCATGAAGCTGATCAGGAAACTGCGTTCCAATATGACCTTCTGCATCATCACCACCATCGTGGTACTGCTGACGATCTACGGCATTGTCGTCGGTTTCTTCGGTTTTGCGAGCTTCTCCGCAGCGTTCAAGAAAGAGTACGCCGCTACGACTTACCATATCGCGGACACCGCGGTCTCGCTGATCAACGGTGAAAATCTCAATTCATACCTCTCCGGAAACAATCAGGAGGAATACCGCAGGACCAAGAGCCTGCTGACCTCTTACTGCTACAGGATCAACGTGTCCCTGATCTACGTGATCCAGGTGGACACGAGCGATTACGGCAGGTTCGTCTCCATCTTCAATCCCGTGAACAACGACGTGGACAATTCGGACTACACCGAATGGGAACTCGGCTACAAGCGCGATACGACCAACGAAGAATACCGGCAGAAATATAAAGCCATCTACGATGAAGAATCGGACTATGAAACGGTATACCGCATCAACACCACCGACGGGCAGCACCCGCACATCACCACCATCGTGCCGGTCAAAAACAACGACGAGGACGTAGTCGCCCTTCTCTGCGTGCAGCGGCCCTTCCGCGAGCTTCAGGAAGCGAGACTGCCCTATATCATGAACATCGTCATTGCGACCTCCGTACTGGCCATCATCGCATCCCTCATCGCGGCGCATTATATCAAAAACCGGTTCGTGAAACCGATCCGGAAAACCTCAAAGGAAGCCACCCGCTTCGCGAAAGAAAACACCAAGGGCGAACCGCTCGGTGAAATCAGCAAATATGAAGAGCTTTCCAACCTGGCGCATTCCATCGACACCATGGAAACGGATATGGTGCAGTACATCGAAAACCTGACGGCCATCACCGCCGAAAGGGAAAAAGCCGACACGGAGCTGGCCCTCGCAAAGAGCATCCAGGAAGATTCCCTGCCGACGACCTTCCCCGCTTTCCCCGACAGGAAGGAGTTCGATATCTACGCGTCCATGACGCCCGCGAAAATGGTCGGAGGCGACTTCTATAACTTCTTCCTGATCGACGACGACCATCTCGCGATCGTCATCGGCGACGTTTCCGGAAAGAGCGTCCCCGGCGCGCTGTTCATGATGGTCGCAAACATCCTGCTCAGCGACAGGACGCGCATGGGCGGCACCCCCGCCGAGATCCTGGCCTTTGTCAACAACCGCATCTACGAAACGAACAAGGCGGATATGTTCGTGACCCTCTGGCTGGGGATCCTCGAAATCTCCACCGGCAGGATCGTCGCCGCCAACGCGGGCCACGAGGACGCAGCAGTCTGCCACAAAGACGGCAGCTTCGAACTGTTCAAAACCAAACACGACTTCGTCATCGGCGCGATGAAGAACATGCAGTACCGGGATTTCGAGATCCGGCTCGGGAAAGGCGACAAGCTCTTCCTGTACACAGACGGCATCCCCGAGGCCACGGACAAGTATAATCAGATGTACTCGCTCGACCGGATGCTCGATACCCTGAACCGGTACAAAGACCGGACCCCGCAGGAAATCCTGGACGGCATCCACCAAAGCATCAACGCTTTCGTCGGCGAAGCGCCGCAGTTCGACGACGTGACGATGGTGTGCCTGGAATTGAAGTAAGTTCTGCCGCCCCTTCGATCAACCGGAATTCCCATTGAAATCCCCCGACTGTCATCCTGAGGGACGTATCCTGCCACCCGTGGGTTCGTAGCGCCTGGAAAACTGTCCAGTGGACAGTTTTCAGCGGAGAATGGGCGGCAGCCCAGGAGGATATAGGCAGGAGGAGTCCCGGTAAGCATTGGGTTATCAGGCGCGGCAGCGCCTTAGAACCCATTTGCGAACTGAGGAATGCGGAGGATCTGTTCTGCGGCATCATAAGATGATCCCGTTGCGTACGTACGCAGAAAAATAGGGTTGTTCCTCACAACGAAAGCATCATTCTCCTGGCACATCCTTCCGCTTCAGAGCAGATGCCTTGCCAGCCCTTTACCCCGCCGGAATGACAGTCGGGAATTTCTTATAACCAAACAAACTGCATTGCCATCATTGGTTTCGGCCTTGCTTCAGAACTCAGTTCAATATGAGCAAAAAAGGTCGAGAAAACAGACAGAGCATCTGGTAATATAGGCTCACAAGGAAGGAGGTGAGCGGATGGAAGAACAAAGGAACGCAGTAAGAGCAATGCAGGTATATATCAAAGAACATATAACCGAAGATATCACACCGGCAGATCTTGCAAAGGCTTCAAACTTTTCACCATGGTATGCGAGAAAACTGTTTATCAAAAATCTGGGAATGGCACCGGCAGTCTATATCAGGCGCCTTAGGCTGTCAATGTCAGCCCTCAGGCTCAGGGATGAAGAGATCACTATTTTGGATATCGCTATGGAAATGGGATTTGGGAGTGTGGATGGTTATCAGCGCGCATTCAGACGTGAATTCGGCTGT
>JAILDJ010000046.1 GCA_024689505.1 Clostridiales bacterium | reverse complement strand
TTCATGGCTTGAAAACTATATGCGGGGTCTTGCATCAAGCCAAAATGTTCCAGATAAATGATGCGGCGTTCAGCAAGATCCAAAAGGGTAAAATCAGGATATATGGTCCCGATAGCCGATAAATAGAGAGGATACTCATATCGGTAAGGGATGCCCAAAGCGTTAAATTTATCCGCCAAGATCTTTTCACTTTTTGACCGAACCCTTTCACCTCGGTCAGTAAAGATCATGGGATCCTGTTCTGTAAAAGGAAGGCCTTCATAGGATTCAGCCAACCATTCTCTAATAAACAGGGTATCTGGTAAGACATACGGATGAACCAATGCTTGTCTCCCGTGGGGCAGGTCAGAATAGACCTTTGCCAAAGGCTGATACATGAACGAAGCACTACGTTCGACATGTTGCTGAGCTAAAAGCTCCAAGTTTTCCCGGATCATGAAAGCAAGTTGAAGAAATGCTTTGTCATAAGACTTTTGTGCCAGCTTTTGAGCCAAGGCAATATTCTTTTTGGGAATATAAGAGCGACCGGTACCTGTACACCAATAGTATTGGTCTCTGTTGCTTTTTTGATGGATCACCAAAGTCCCTTCAGGTGCCTTTTTCAGCGACCGGGATGCCTGGATCAAGAGCTCATTAAGGATCAAAAGCTGTTCCGAAATCGGTAAGAAAAACTGTGCCATTCTGCGTCTCCTGATATGTGATTCAAGAATTATAGCAGAGAAATGGACAAAATACAATAGAAATTATTGCAAAAATAAATAATACAAAAAATGTGTAAATATAATAGATATTATGACACGTATTATTTCTGACGAAAAACCCGGAAACGATACTCTTCGTCTCCGGGTTTTATTTTATACTTTTTACAAACTATACAGCATCCGGGTATAACTCGGCAGCGGCCAGTATTCCTCGCCGATCAGCATTTCCAGGGCATCGGCGGTCTGGCGCAGGGCGGCCATCAGCGGCAGGATCGTGTCGCGGTAGTAGGTGGCGGCTTCCAGCGGATCCTCCTTGGGACACCTGTGGTGCGCTGTGATCAGCGCCTCATTCTTCTGGTACAGCGTGCTCATGTGATTGGAGATCCGGCTGAGCAAGCCTTCTTCCGCGTCGCAGGAGAGCCCGAGGTTCTTTTTCTGCGCCAGGGAGTGGCCGATCAGGTCACTGTACTGGATACAAGCCGGCAGGATCTTCTTGGAGACCATGTCGATCATGGTCAGCGCTTCGATCTCCACAGTGCGGGTGTAGGTGTCCAGGTAGATCTCGTAACGGGAGTGCAGTTCTTCGGAAGTGTAGATCTTGTGCTTGGTGAAAAGCTGGATGTTTTTCTCGTTGATGAAGTAGGGCAGAGCGTCCACCGTGGTCGGCAGGTTCAGCAGGCCGCGGGCTTTGGCTTCCTCCACCCATTCCGGCGCGTAGCCGTTGCCATTGAAGATGATGCGCTTGTGCGCCTTCACGGTATCGACGATCAGCTGATGCAATGCGGTCTGGAAGTCCTCGGCAGCCTCCAGGATATCGGCGAACTGGGACAGTTCCTCCGCGACGATCGTGTTCAGGATGACGTTCGGGGCGGAGATGGACTGCGGCGCGCCAAGGGAGCGGAACTCGAACTTGTTGCCGGTGAACGCGAAGGGCGAAGTACGGTTGCGGTCCGTCGTATCGCGGATAAAGCGAGGCAGGATATGGACGCCCACCTTCATTTCGGACTGATCCGCATGCGCGGCTTCGGTCTCGGCCTCGATGGAATGCAGGATCTCGGTCAGATCATCACCCAGGAACATGGAGATGATGGCCGGCGGAGCTTCGTTGCCGCCCAGACGGTTGTCATTGCCGGCGCTGGCGACGGAGATGCGCAGCAGATCCTGATACTCGTCCACGGCCTTGATCACCGCGACCAGGAACAGCAGGAACTGCGCGTTCTCGGCCGGGGACTCGCCGGGCTCCAGAAGATTGACACCGGTATTGGTGGAGATAGACCAGTTGTTATGTTTGCCGGAACCATTGACGCCGGCGAAGGGTTTTTCGTGCAGCAGGAGGGCCAGATCGTGACGCTCCGCGACCTTCTTCATCATCTCCATGGTCAGCTGGTTGTGATCCGTGGCCGTGTTGGAGTTGGTGTAGATGGGGGCCAGCTCGTGCTGGGCAGGTGCTGCTTCATTGTGCTCGGTCTTGGCCAGAACGCCCAGTTTCCAAAGCTCGTCGTCCAGCTCCTGCATGAAGGCGTAGACGCGCGGCTTGATGGCACCGTAGTAATGGTTCTCCATCTCCTGACCCTTGGGCGGCTTCGCACCGAAAAGGGTACGGCCGGTCAGGATCAGGTCTTCACGCTGACGGTACAGCTCACGGTCGATCAGGAAGTACTCCTGCTCGGGACCGACGCTGGTGGTCACATGGGTGACTTCCTCGTTGCCGAACAATTTCAGGATGCGCAGCGTCTGCTTGTTCATGAGCTCCATGGAACGCAGCAACGGAGTTTTTTTGTCCAACGCTTCTCCATTGTAGGAGTAGAAGACGGTGGGGATGCACAGGGTATTATCTTTGATGAAGGCGTAGGAAGAGGGGTCCCAGGCGGTGTAGCCGCGGGCTTCGAAGGTGGCGCGCAGGCCGCCGTTCGGGAAGCTGGACGCGTCCGGCTCGCCCTTGACCAGTTCCTTGCCGGAGAATTTCATGATGACGGTGCCGTCGTCCATG
>JAILDJ010000031.1 GCA_024689505.1 Clostridiales bacterium | reverse complement strand
CATCCAGATCTTCCCAGGCCATAGTTATCTCCTCTCCACCGTGACTGCCGGCATCTCCGGCGATACGATCTTGTTATATGGTTTCGCTCCTTCATACAGGTCCGACCGCAGGATCAGTTCGATCACGTGCTTCGTGCAGCGCTGCAGGTCCGCTTTGCAAACGGTACCGTTCTGTACGGATGCGATGATGTCTGCCCGGTCTTCATCACATCCCGGCATGACCATATCGTTGCCCGCCCAAGTACATTCATGGGCGATCGTCTTGCCGTAACGCTGGCTGTACGCCCGCTGCACTGCCGAGAACACGTCGGCCGCCATCTCCGTCATGAACCAGTCCGTCATGATCATGCCCTGATACCCCCATTCCTGGCGGCAGACATAGGTCAGCAGGTCTCGGTTATTGGCTGCATGTTTCCCATTGATCAGGTTATAGGATGACATGATGCAGCCCGGCTGCGATGTACGGATCGCGATCTCAAAATTCTTCAGATAGATCTCCCTGAGCGTCCGTTCTGACACATGCGCGTTGGAGAACATGCGGTTCCGATCATGATTGTTAGCCGCAAAATGTTTCACGGTGGAAGTGATGCCCGGATACTGCTGCAGGGCCAGCACGTCGGCCGCTGCGTAGGTGCCCGAAAGCACCGGATCCTCCGAATAATACTCGAAGTTGCGTCCGCCCAGAGGATCCCGATGGATGTTCATCGACGGCTTCAGTGCCGTCGGCAGACCGATCTCCTTCATCTCGATACCGTACATGGTACTGATCTCGGAAAAGACGTCCGTATTCCAGGATACTGCCGCGGTGGACGCGGTCGGGAACGCGGTGCAATGCTGATAATGATGCTCCATGATCTCGCTGTCCCGGCTATGGTCGAAGGGGTGGCGCGTCACTTCGCCCTGAGGAACGATCTGTACGGTACCATCCTGATAGACGACGAACTCCGGATCCACATGCAGGCCGGCAGGGCCGTCGGAGCAGCACCACTCACGGATATCACGATCCTCCAGACAAATGTCGGTACTTTGGGCTGCCGCACCGGGGATGACGAACTGGGAAGCCGCGCTGAAGAAGGCCATCAAACCCTTTGCGTTACCGGTCGTGAAGGCGGCCATTTCTTCCACGGACAGCTGCGCGACCAGTTCTTCTACCGTATACTTGCCGGCCAGAACGTCCTGGGCGGTGATCACCACACCCGGATGGGTATCGATCATTTCTTCCGGTTCTTCATAAACGATGGTTGTGGTCTTGAAGTCCGCCGCTTTAAGCGGGATCACTGGGGCTGCTTCTATTTCAGCGACCTCTTCCGCATATGTATAGGGGACCGCTCCCTTGCGGCTGATCACCGGCTTTGCCTCGGGATCCGCAAACAGATTCTTCAGTTGCTGTACACACACCGTCTCATCCAGCAAGATGCGCGCCGCGATGTGGGTATTGCGGGAGCTATTGCCCACACGGATCAGGAAGCTGCCGGCTTCCAGGATCCAAGCTGCCAGAGCTTCGCTGTAGGATGCCATGGAATCCGTCTTGAAGGAGATCTTCAACATCTCGGTTTCCCCTGGCGCCAGCAGCCGGGTCTTCCCATAGGCTTTCAGCTCCTGATAGGGTTTTTCCAACGCTCCATCCGGCGCTGATACATAGACCTGCACGACCTCCTTACCGGCATACTGCGTACCCGTATTGGTCACCTGCACTGTCACGGAGATCGAGGAAGCATCCGCTTCAACGCCTTTGCACTCCATAGCGAAGGTCGTATAGGACAGTCCATAGCCGAAGGCATAGCCCGGGGTGATCCCGAAGGTATCAAAGTATCGATAACCGACGTAGATGCCTTCTTCATAATAAACATCATCCATGTAATCGTTTTGCAGGCCGAAATTTCTGGCCGAACCGCAGTCCGTATACACTTTCGGCCAGGTGGAAGCCAGTTTCCCGGATGGTGTCTGACGTCCGGTCAGCACATCTACGATCGAAAGGCCGCCCGGCGTACCCTGCTGTCCCACGTACAGGACCGCGTTCACGCCAGGGATACTGGCGAACTCATCCACCGCGACAGGCCCGCAGACATTCAGCACCAGGATGGTCTTTTTATAAGCCGCTCCCACTTTTGCGATGGCCGCCTTCTCACTGTCCATCAAGCGGAAATCCCCGGGAACGTCCTTACGGTCGTCCCCCTCGCCCGCGTTGCGCACCAGCACGAAGATGGCGGTGTCCGTGTCACTTTCCGCGACATCCTGATCCGTCACCGGCTCAGCTTCTCTCGCAGGCGGTGTGCCGCCCATCAGCATCAGTTCCAGGCCGGCCCCGCCCTCCTGACGCATCCGCTCCATGAAATCATCGAATTCCTGCTTCCGCCTCGCGTCCTGACGGTCGAGCCAGGCTTTGGTCGTAACTGTGAAGCCGGCTGTTTCCAAGGCTTCTTCCACAGAATAATCATGGCGGGCATATGTCATGCCCGAACCGGTGCCGCCGCGCACCGTGTTGCGGCCGCCTTCCCCATACAGGGCGATCTTCTGCCCCGCGCATGGGATCGGCAGTGCACCATCATTGCGCAAAAGGACCATACAATCCCCGGCCAGGGCTCTGGTCCTCTCAAAATGTTCCTTTTCCCTTGCACTGATCTCAGGCGAAGTGGTGGATCGATACGTGTACTTTCTTTTCAATGTGGATCTCCTTTGTATCGACAAAAGGATGGCAGAATGCCATCCCTTCTCTTTTGCTGCACAGCCTTCGCTTACGAAACGAAACTATCCAGCACCTTGGTCAGTTTTGCTTTCATTTCGTCGATGCCTTCTTTTTCCATGACCAGCGGCGGCAGCAGACGCAGCACATCCTTACCGGCGGAAAGCACGATCAGGCCTTCTTCCAGGGCTTTCGCAACGACCGGTCCGACCGGGATGGTCAGCACCAGGCCGCGCATGAAGCCCATGCCACGCTGTACCGTGACAAAGTCATACTTGTCCACGAAATACTGCAGCGTCTCCACCAGATACGGCGTCATCTCCTGCACATGCTGCGGGATGCTCCGCTGCTCCATCAGTTCGACCGACTTGGCCACCGCGGCGCATACCAGCGGATTGCCGCCATAGGTGGTGCCATGATCGCCCGGTACGAGAGAGGCATCTGCGACCTTCTGCGTCACAGCGAACGCACCGACCGGCACACCCAGGCCCAGCGCTTTAGCTGTAGTCAGGATGTCCGGCTTCACATCATACTGTTGGAATGCGTACATAGAGCCAGAACGGCCCATACCGCACTGGATCTCATCCAGGATCAGCAGCGCGTCATACTGGTCGCAAAGCGCGCGCAGACCTTCCAGGAACGCCGGCTCCGCGGGATAGATACCGCCCTCGCCCTGCACCGTCTCCACCAGGATCGCGCAGACGTTTTCATTCATCAAGGCCTTGACGGAATCCAGGTCGTTGAAGTTCGCGAACTTGACACCGCCCATCAGCGGGTAGAAAGGTTCACGATAATGATCGGTACCGGTAACGGACAAAGCACCAACGGTACGGCCGTGGAAGGACTGCTGCATGGCGATCACTTCGTGGCCGGCATGGCCATCCCGGCGGGACGCGTACTTCTTCGCCGTCTTGATGGC
>JAILDJ010000023.1 GCA_024689505.1 Clostridiales bacterium | reverse complement strand
ACAGGCGGTCAGCGGGTTGTCGATGACCGGCGTCTTGGGGACCGGCACAAAGGAAAAGATGAGCGTCTGTACCGCCAGACTGACCAGCGTCCGGAAGAAGACTTTCCTGGAGATACTGGTGAACGCCAGAATGAACAGCGGTATATTGAACAGCATGTTCAGAATACCGGCGATATCCACACCGGCCGGCAGTTTGATGTTCGTATACTGCGTCAACGCCGTACGGATCAACTGTGAGGTACCGACGATGCCGCTGGAGAAATACCCCATCGGAGTGACGAACAGGTTGACGCCCAGGGCGTAGATCGCTGTTCCGCCGATGATGTACACGTACCGCTTCACATAACGATTGACTTTGATCTTTTTCATGATTCCTTCCCGCCAATGTACTGGACCAGGCGCACCAGAAGCTCTGCGCAGGCTTCCATTTCATCCACACAAACGTACTCATACCGTCCATGGAACTCATAAGAACCAGTGAACAGGTTCGGGCAGGGCAGCCCCATGAAGGACAACCGTGACCCGTCCGTACCGCCACGGACCGCTTCGATCTGCGGTTCGATCCCCATCGCCCGCATGACCGTGCAGACCTGCTCCACGATCTCCTTATGCGGTTCGATCTTCTCGCGCATGTTGTAATAGGAGTCGGCGACCGCCAGCTCCAAGGTGCCCGCTCCATACTTCTCGTTGATCAGATCCGCCGTCTTCTGCATCAGCGCTTTCTTCTGTTCAAACAAAGCCCTGTCATGATCGCGGATGATATAATACATTTCGGTATGCTCAACACTGCCGCCGATATACAGCAGGTGGATGAAGCCTTCATACCCTTCGGTATACTGCGCTTTTTCCTGCGCGGGCAGCATGTGATGGAAATCCATGGCGATCTCGGCCGCATGCTTCATATGCCCCTTTCCGGAACCCGGATGACTGCTTTTACCCTTGACCTCGACCTTCGCGGAAGCCGCGTTGAAGGTCTCATACTCGATCCCGCCCAGACCGCCGCCGTCGATGGTATAGGCATAGTCCGCGCCGAAGGCTTCCACATCGAAATGGTCTACACCGGATCCGACCTCCTCGTCCGGCGTGAACGCGATGCGGATCTTCCCATGGGGGATCTCCGGATGAGCGATCAGATGCTCCGCCATAGCGAAAATGATGCAGATGCCGGCCTTGTCATCCCCGCCCAG
This sequence comes from Clostridiales bacterium, assembly GCA_024689505.1. GTDB lineage: Bacteria > Bacillota > Clostridia > Lachnospirales > Bianqueaceae > RUG159. The sequence goes on along the minus strand of JAILDJ010000023.1, from coordinate 4,157 downwards.
GAGCGTGGTGCCGTCCGTCACGATCAATCGCTTGCCGACTTTGTTCAACAGGCTGGGAAAATCCTGCACCCGGGTGATGATCTGCTGCTCTTCGTTCAGGACGATGTCACCGCCGGTGTACGGATCGAGCAGCCGGGGCTTGACACCCCCAGCCGTGAAATCCGGCGCTGTGTCCATATGGGCCAGGAAACCAACCACAGGCAGTGCCTGGTCCGTCGTAGCCGGAATGGTGCCTGTCACATAGCCATAGGTGTCCTGCTGCACATCCTGTACGCCGATGGCGCGCAGGTCATCCGCCAGGACACGGCCGAAAGCAAGCTGGGACTCCGTGCTGGGAAACGTGTCGGACCGTTCGCCCGACTGGGTATTATACTGTACATACTGCATAAAACGCTCAGTGATATTCATATTCTGCTCCTTCCGATGTTTGTCTTTCACGGACACATCAGCAGTACGATTATACTGTACCCCGCTTTGTCTTGTCAACTGATTTCCCTTGTGTTTCTGGCCTTCAGGATGTATAATAGCATGGTACTTGTTATCGAAACCGAGGAGATGTATCCCCTATGAAACTGGTAGTATCCCATACCGAAAACACCGAGCTCCAACAGGCTTTCCTGGATCTGGACATCATCAAGCTGCTGCGGCTGTGCGCTCCGGATCTGACCGAGGAAACCGCCCTCAAATGGGCTCTTTGCTATTTTGAAAGCGATGCCGCGGAGCTTTCCGCGCGGTATCAGCTGTTTCATGATCTGTCCGATACGGCGGCCGCGGAAGCCGCCTATGCCGCGGTTTGTACGCTGCGTGAGGAGTTGGATAAGCAGAAGCGTTCTGCTGACACGTTCCATGAAGTCCTGTACACCTATCGTGTGCTGAAGGCTTTCCTCCAGCTCGTCGAGGCGTTGGACGCGCTGACCGCGGGCACCCTGACTTCTGACCGTCTCAAGAAACTCAAAGTTCTTCTGCAGGACATCCGAAAGGACCCCGTCTTCGCGCAGATCCGTTCCGTTGCCGACCAGGTACCGCGCACCCTGCCTCTGTCCCGCCACTTCTACGTAGGCATCAACACGAGGGAGACCGGTGACGCCACCGAGATCGGCGTGATCCGCGATGACGTGGAAACTACAGAATCCGAGCCGCTGCTGGCGCAGACTGCGCCCAGCGCTTCTTCCACGTCCCTGTTCCCGGCCATGAAGTATACCCGTGCCGGTTACGGTACTCATTTTGAAGAATATCTGCTGCAGCATTATGAGAAGCATTATCATTCTGAGATCATGAAAGTGCACAAATTGCTGCAATCTGTTCGTCCTTTGCGCACAGATGAATTATTGGAACTGGAGGACAGCCTGCACTATCTGGTGGTCGGTCTGAAACTGAAGGATGCTTTCACCAACGCGGGCTATGTCCTGTGTCTGCCGGATCCGTCCGGGGAAAACCTGGAGTCCGAAGCACTGATGTATCCGGATCTGGCACTGCATCTTGCTCATATGGAGGGCAAGGCCGTCACGCTGCCCACTGCTTCTTCCACCCTGATCACCGGCGCCAACCACTCCGGAAAGACCTCGTATCTGAAGACCATCGGCCAGTCTCTGGTCCTGGCGCAGCTGGGTCTCAAGGTGCCCGCGGTCTCCTTCCGCTTCCGGCCTTTCCGGAGATTCCATACCCTTTTCTCCTCCGGTGAGGATTCTTCGATGACCGTTTCCCGCATGGGTGTGGAGATCCAGCGGCTGTCCAACATCATGCAGCAGGCCACCGCTGACGATCTGGTCCTCATCAACGAACCGATGACCAGCACCAACCCCATCGAAGCGGTCTCCATCTGCGGGGATCTCATGCAGCGGTTCCTGAACAGCTCCATCACCCACATCGTGGTCACGCACCTGTACGATATCTACTACCTGTTGAAAGCCAGACTGTCCGAGGAGGAAGCCAGGCATTTCATCAGTCTGATCACCATTTCCACCTTCCACGAAGGGGAGGGCATGGAGCATACCTATCGTCTCAAGGAATCTGCGCCTCTGGGCAACAGCTATGCCATGGAGACCGCAAAGACCTTCCAGATCACTTTGGAGGATCTGTTGGACGATCCTGCTCTGATGCGCGAGGCCTCCGCCTACTGCCGCACGGAACGGGAAGAAAACATGTATGAAGGAGGTGCCGGTCATGGGCTTTCTGACACACGCGCATGAGAATGCGGTTACCGCAGCGGTAACCGCCGCCTCTTCCTTTGCCATCTCCGACCAGGCTTTGGTCGACCTGCTGCTGCAGGACTACATGGCAGACTTGTTCGATCTGGCGCACGCCCAGGAAATGAACTGGAGGCACTTCCTGACCACCGATCCAGACGACCTGATCTACCGCAAGGAGATCATCAGCGAATTTCGCAGCTTTCCTGATATCGTACTGAAGGTACGGGCCGTATGCCAGTGCATCCTGGAGATCCAGTCGGTCTGCCGCGCCCCCTCCGGCGGCGCGTTCGACACCGACAGTCTGCAGGAATTCAAACTGTTCCGGCATGCGCATGATACCCTGTCTGATCTGGCAGATGCGCTGCGCAAGCAGATCGATGCCGGCAAACTGACCTCCCGAGGCCTCAAGCGCCTGTACGAGGTCGTGCAGGAAAAACTGGACAGGCATTATTTCAAGACCTTCACGGAGGATTGGGAGGCCGTCACCAGCGGCCTCGACTCCATCGCCAGTTACACCCTGCGCTTTACCATGGATGAGGAAATGCACGTTACCCAGTGTGCCGTCACCGGCATCCACAAGGATAAATATGTGCGTAAGCTTCTGCCCTTCGGCTCCAAAGAAGGCCGTCATGCAGACAAACTCTGGGATCTGGGGCAGGTCAAGGAGATGCGTTCTCCTGTAGAAGAACTCCTCCACGATGCCATGCACATCCATTACCGCCAGTTCCTTGCCACCATGCGCGACATGATCGAGGATCTGGATGACCTCTACCGCGATCTGAACTTTTATCTGGCCGGCCTGAATTACTGGCGCCAGATGGACAGTTTCCGCGTGCCGCTGATCTTTGCCGAAATCCGGCCGATGGAAGAAAAAGCCTTCACTGCCACGGAAATGATCGATCCTGTGCTCCTGCTGCACACCAGAAAAGCCATTGCCAACGATATCGATTTTGCGCCGGGCGGCGAACTCTTCATCCTTACCGGTATGAACCAGGGCGGCAAGACCACTTTCCTGCGCACCGTCGGTACCCTGCAGGTCCTGTTCCAGCTTGGCTGGCCCATTCCCGCGGCCACCGCGTCCATCAGTCCGGTGGCAGGCGTCGTCACGGTCTTCTCCCATGAGGAGAACACCGAGCTGCAGCACGGCAAACTGGGTCAGGAGCTCAAGACCCTGCGTGCTGGTATGACCGATATGACTCCCGACAGCCTGATGCTGTTCAACGAGCCGATCACCGGTACTTCACCGATGGAAAACCTCTACCTCTCCCGCGAGATCCTGAGCGTCTGCAAGTTGAAAGGCTACCATGGTGTCTGGGTCACTCATATTTATGACCTGGCCTCCGGCTGCGACGCCATCAACGAAGCCCTGGAAGGCAGCAAGGTCTCCAGCCTGATCGTCCGCGTCGAGGGCGAAGGCTCCGACGTGCACACCAGCTATAAAGTCCTGCGCGGCCAGCCCGGATTCACCAGCTACGCAAAACAGGTGCTAGAACGTGAAGTCGGCATCCTGTAAAATAAAAAAGAGCCTGTATCTGCTCCCTGATCATTGATCCAGAGCAGGTACAGGCTCTTTCTTTACGACCGCATACATCAGACTGTTGAAATCCGGCAAGGCTTGCGTTATGCCCTTTTCCAGGATCGTCAGCCCGTTCCTTTCGATCTCTTTTTCAAATGTCAGAAAGGAGACCATCCGGCAGGACGTGCCAGCGACCATCACCTTCCCGCCCTCATGCTCTCTTTCCTTCGGTGTGAACGCCTGCGTTATGTCGCTCTGCATTTCGAAGGTTCCATCGCCCATGGTGCAGATCAACGCCACGCCCTCCGGCTGCAGATGCTCCCCTATGAACTGATAGAAACCACCCCTGTCCTCATCCGGGACCAGCATGTGGATCACAGCGACCGCGTAGATGCAATCGAATCGATCCTCAAGTGCGTCCGTCAGGCAGTCCAGGATCCGGAACCGGTCCT
>JAILDJ010000011.1 GCA_024689505.1 Clostridiales bacterium | reverse complement strand
TGACCGGATCTGCACCTTCCATATGAAGGATACGGCGGACCCGAAGCTGCCGGATGAGATACGGTACGGACTGTACAACCCGGAGCTGCAGGGAGACGGACACCGGTGGTTCTGGGAGCCGGGCCTCGGGGTGCTGGATTTCGAGGGACTTTTCAGACTGATGAAGAAATATGAGTTCAAGGGCTGGGCTACGGTGGAGACTGACGGATCGCCCGATCTTCTTGCCTCCATGGCCCACAGCAGCTGGTTCTTCCATCATGAGATGGCAAAGATCTACAGATAAAAAGGAGAAAACAAATGGAATACAACAGGATCAAAGGACTGGAAAAACCGATCAGCCGCTTTGTTCTCGGAACCATGACGTTCCGGGAGCCGGACAAGTTCGATGAGTATTTTGCCATGCTCGACAATGCGCTGGCCAACGGCATCAACACCATCGACAGCGCAAGAGGCTACGGCAGGGGCAACAGCGAGCGGGCGATCGTTCAGTGGATGAAGGAGCGCGGGAATCGCGAGCAGGTCGTCTTTACAACAAAAGGCTGCCATCACAGCTTCCGTGACCGCTGCCATGACTTCGATATTTCCGTGGATCTGATCGATTCTCTCTGCCGGACCGGACTGGATTATGTGGATATCTTCTATATGCACCGCGACGATCCCAAAGTTCCGGTCAAAGAGATCATCGACAATCTCAACTGGCACATTCAGGAAGGCCGGATCAAAGCCATCGGTGTAGCCAACTGGCAGATCGAACGCGTTCGTGAGGCAAACGAATATGCAGAAGCCAACGGACTCGTCGGTATTTCGGTGATCGAGGAGCACTACAGCATCGCCGAGCAGCTGGCAGATCCGTTCAACCGCGGAAGCGGAACGCTCAGCGGCCCCAAATATGCCGAGCAGAGGAAATGGGTCGCGGAAAACCATATGCCGGTCACTTCGTATTCCACCCTGTCCGGCGGATTCGTTACCGGCCGTATCACCCGGGAACTTCTGGCGGAGAATCCGGATGCCATCGAAGAGGGCGTCCGCCGGGCTTACTGCCATGAAGTCAACTTCAAACGCCTGGACCGCACGGCGGAACTGGCCGCATACAAAGGGATCTCCATCCCGCAGGTCGGTCTGGCCTATGCGATGAGCGGGGAGATGGATGTATATCCGATCATCGGTGCGGCGAATGCGGAAGAAATGAAATCCAGCCTTGAAACGCTGAATATGCGTCTCACCAAAGCGGAGTGCGACTGGATCGACTGCACCTCGGACGAAAAGCCGTTCTGAGCAAAACTGGAAAAAAACCGCCGGTTCGACCGGCGGTTTTATAAACCGTGAAGGGAAGGAAAATACACATGGAATACGGAAAAATCAAAGGAATCGACAAGAAATGCAGCCGCTTCATCATCGGCACGATGCAGATCCATGAATACGACGGGCCTGAAGAAGAACTGAAAAAACTGGATGCGGCCTGGGAGAGAGGCTGCAACGTGATCGATTCCGCGCATGGATACGGCTACCCGAATGAAGGGTCCACGGAAACGGCGCTGGGCAGATGGGTGAAATCCCGCGGATTCAACCGGGAGGACTATGTCCTCACCACGAAATGCGCCCATACCTCCATGATCCGTTCGCGCCTCCATGAATACGATATGGAGTCGGAACTGCATGACTCACTGGTGCGATGGGGGGTGGATTATGTGGACGTGCTCTATCTCCACAGGGACGATCCCACGGTCCCAGTTGCGGAAGTGATCAACGCGCTCAACAAATTCAAACGGCAGGGGCTGGTCCGGGCCTTCGGAGCGGCAAACTGGAAGATCGCCCGTGTCCGTGAGGCCAATGAATACGCGGAAGCAAACGGGCTTCAGGGCTTCAGCATCGTGGAGGAGCACTATTCGGTCTGCGAGATGCACGGAGAACCCTTTATGCCTGGCAGCGGTTCCATCTCCGGCCCAAGCTATGCGGAAGACCGGAGATGGCTGGTAGAGCACGGGATCCCGGTGGCATCCTATTCCGCTCTCTCGGGCGGTTTCTGCGCCGGACGCTTTACCCGCGAACAGTTTGAGACCGATCCCGAAAGCATCCCCCGGGGAGTGCGGGCCGGTTACTGCTATCCGGACAATTTTGAGCGCATGGACCGTGCTGCGGCGCTGGCTGCAAAGAAGGGAATCAGTGTGGCACAGCTCTGCATGGCCTATACCATGAGCGGAGAGTTGGATGTCTACCCGATCATCGGAGCCCGGAATGAGGAAGAACTGGAGTCGACCCTCTCCACGCTGAACATGCGTCTGAGCAAAGAGGAATGCAGCTGGATCGATCTGACGTCCGACAGGGAACCCTGACAGGAAAAAAAGAACAAAAAAAGGAACGCATATTGCGTTCCTTTTTTTATCAGGTTGTTAAACAGTGGATCACGATTCCTCTTCTGCTGCCGGATGACGGACAACAGCCTTGGTCTTCCAGCGTCCGCTGATGTAGTAGCCAAGGGTAAGGACTGCACCGAGGTAAGACGCGATGAGGATGGACCAGAAGATGCCGATGTAGTTGTGCGGAACTACGGCCAGGAAATACGCGATCGGGATACGGACGACCGTGCATGCCAGCATGATCACCATGGTGACGAAAGAGGCGCCGGCTCCGCGGATAATGCCCGCGCAGGAGTTCTGGATCCCGGTTGCGATGTAGCTGAAGCTGATGACGGCGATGGCGTGGAGCCCGATTTCTACGACTTTTTCATTCGTGGTGAACACATGCAGGAACGATCTGCCGAAGAGCAGCATGGCCGCACCGACCAGTACGCCGACGATCAGGTTGAAGGAGAGCACATAGCGGACGCCTTTCTTGATGCGGTCAAAGTTGCCGGCACCGATGTTCTGTCCTACGAAGGTTGTAGCGGCCTGCGCCATGGCCATAGCCGGCATATTGGCGAAACCGTCCAGCTTCTGCATCACGGTGACGGTGGCGACCATATCGGAACCGAAACCGTTGTTGTAGCTCTGGAGGATCAGCATTCCGAGCGAGGTGAGCATGGACTGGACGCTGGTGGGCAGACCGATCTTGACGATGGGGGGCAGCATCTCCTTGCTGATGCGGAAGGTCCTGCGGCTGAGTTCGCAGATCTTGAGCTTGAAGATCCGGATGATGACGACCACCGCGACCATATACTGGGAGATGATCGTGGCCCAGGCAACGCCGGCCACCGCCATGTTGAACGCAACGACGAACAGAAGGTTCAGGCCGACGTTCAGGATCGAACTGAGGATAAGCATGTACATCGGGAATTTGGAATCGCCGATGCCGCGGAGAATAAAGCTCCCCACATGATAGAACATCATGCCGAACAGTCCGAGGAAGGTGATGTTCAGGTAGAGGATCGCGTCCTTAAGAATGTTTGCCGGGGTCTTGATCAGACGAAGCAGAGGTCCGCCGACCAGAAGTCCGACCACGGTAAGGACGGAACCGAAGATCAGGCAGAGAACGAGAGTCGTGTTGACGGCTTTGGAAAGTTCTTCTTTCTT
>JAILDJ010000005.1 GCA_024689505.1 Clostridiales bacterium | reverse complement strand
CCGGGCTCATAGCTTTCGACCTCAGGCAGGACCAGAGGCAGGGTTTCTTCCGGCAGAGGCTGCCAACCGCCGCAATGCTCGCAATATACCAGTGGGATCGGCTCGCCCCAGTAACGCTGACGGGAGAAGACCCAATCGCGCAGCTTGAAGTTGACCTTACGCTCACCGATGCCCTTCTCGACCAGCCAGTCTATGATCGCTTTCTTAGCTTCTTCTACAGACATGCCATCCAGGAAACCGGAATTGATCATCGTACCGGTCTGGATATCGGTGAAAGCTTCTTTGGTGATATCGCCGCCCGCCACGACTTCGATGATGGGCAGACCGAACTTGGTTGCGAATTCCCAGTCACGGGTATCATGACCCGGAACGGCCATGATCGCGCCGGTACCATAGGTCATCAGGACGTAGTCGGAGATCCAGATCGGGATCTCGGTGCCGGTCACCGGGTTGATGGCCTTCACGCCTTTGATCTCGACACCGGTCTTTTCCTTCGCCATCTCGGTACGATCAAAATCGGACTTGGAGGCGGCGAACTTACGGTATTCCATGATCTCGTCGAAATTCTCGATCTGATCCTTCCAATCATCGATATAGGGATGCTCGGGGCTCATGACCATGTAGGTGGCGCCGAACAGCGTGTCCGGACGGGTGGTGAAGATGCGCAGTTTCTGTCCATTGGCGATGAAATCCACTTCAGCGCCTTCGGAACGACCGATCCAGTTGATCTGCTGGGTCTTGACGCGCTCAATGAAATCCAGGCCTTCCAGATCATCGATCAGGCGCTGGGCATACGCGGTGATGCGCAGCATCCACTGGGATTTGCGGCGATGCTCGACCTGCGTCCCACAGCGTTCGCAGCAGCCGTCGACGACCTCTTCATTCGCCAGACCGACCTTGCAGGACGGGCACCAGTTGATGGCCATTTCCTGCTTGTAGGCAAGGCCTTTCTTAAACATCTGCAGGAAGATCCACTGCGTCCACTTATAGTATTTCGGATCGGTCGTATTGACTTCGCGGTCCCAGTCGAAGGAGAAACCGATGGATTTCATCTGCTCTTTGAAATGCGCGATGTTGTTCTCCGTAACAGTCTTCGGATGGATCTTATTTTTGATAGCGTAGTTCTCGGTGGGCAGACCGAAAGCGTCCCACCCCATAGGGAACAAGACATTATAGCCCTGCATGCGTCGCTTGCGGGATACGATATCCATAGCCGTGTAAGGACGCGGATGACCTACGTGCAGACCCTGTCCTGACGGATACGGGAACTCGATCAGCGCGTAATATTTTGGTTTTGAAGTATCATCATCTGCATGGAAGGCATGCTGCTCATCCCAGATGTTCTGCCATTTCTTTTCAATGGCCTTATGGTCGTAGCGGTTCAACGAAGTTTCCTCCTTGTGTTATATAAAGGTGCAAATAACTTAATCCATTTGCCCGTTCGGGACAGAAACGATGGCGACAGGGCTTCCGATGGCCTTAGTCACACCGTTCGTTTTCAGCAAGCCCGTTTCCGGATCTCTGAGGAAGATCGAGAGCGTGTCTGAATCCTGGTTCCCTGCATATGCGACGGTCTCGTCCAGGCTGAGCGCGAATTCGCGCGGTGTCCGCCCCTGGGACCGCAGCCTCTGGATCTGTAGTAACGTACCGTCCGGACGGACACGGTATACTGTGATCGTATTCTCTCCGCGGTTGGAGATATAAACGAAGCGTCCATCGCTGCTGGCACGGACAGCGGCAGAAGTATTCGCAGGATCCTGATCTCGCGTTGCCAAAAGATCCTGCACGTACAGCATCCTGCCATCTTCGTAGACGTAATGCAGCAGGTGGTCGACGATCTCGGCTGCGACATAGGCATGTGCTCCGTCAGGGCTGAAGACCATGTGACGCGGACCATATCCAGGCGGGCAGTCGACGGTCTTCTCCGGGATGGAAACGATCTCCCCCGCATCCGTCAGGCGATACGCCGCCAGATGATCCGTGCCAAGATCGCAAAGATAGAAGAA
>JAILDJ010000003.1 GCA_024689505.1 Clostridiales bacterium | reverse complement strand
TCATATACGATCGCCCGGTTCGGGCATCCTTTGACACATGCTGGTTCTCCACTGGTATTCTGCAGACACAGCTCACACTTTTGCATGACACCGTTTTCGTTCGGCGCCAGCGCGCCATACGGACATACCAGTACGCAGGTGCAGCATCCGACACATTTCTCCTGATCGATCCGGATCACGCCGTCTTCTTTGGACAAAGCCCCTGCGATGCAGCTCTTCACACAGATCGGGTCTTCACAATGACGACAAGAGACCGCATAGGTGATCTTCTCCGCCTCCTCGACATGGATCCTGGGGTAGATCGGTCTGCCTTTGAGTGCCAACACCATATCGTCCAGGCCGGAATTCGCGAAGGCACAGTTGTATTCGCAGAGATGGCACCCCAGGCACCATGCTTCATTGACATAGACTCGTTTCATTGGCTCATTCCCCCGCATGCGAGATCCCCAGGATCTCCAGTTCTTTTTCGTTCAGTCCGACACCGCGCAGCATCAGACGGTTCCCGCGCAGTGCTTCTATGGAGTTGATCCCCATGCCGCCCATCAGTTCCATGATCTCATGGCGCCAGGCGGTCATCAAGTTGATCAGCCGCTCGCTTCCGATATCCGGGTTCAGACGCTTGACCAGATCCGGCTGCTGGGTCGCGATGCCCCAGTTACACTTACCGGTATGGCAGGTACGGCAAAGGTGGCAGCCCAATGCCAGTACCGCTGCCGTGGCGATATAACAAGCATCTGCACCGAGAGCGATCGCCTTTACCACGTCGGATGCACAGCGTATGGATCCGCCGACAACAAGGGAAACATTGTTGCGGATCCCTTCATCCCGCAGCCGTTGATCGACCGCTGCTAAGGCCAACTCGATCGGGATGCCGACGTTGTCACGGATGCGGGTCGGTGCAGCGCCTGTACCGCCGCGGAAACCATCGATAGCGATGATATCCGCCCCGCTGCGGGCGATGCCACTGGCGATCGCGGCAATGTTATGTACGGCCGCGACCTTGACGATCACGGGCTTACGATACGCGGTAGCTTCCTTCAAGGAATAGACCAGCTGCCGCAGGTCCTCGATGGAATAGATATCATGGTGTGGTGCAGGTGAAATAGCATCGGTACCTTCCGGGATCATACGCGTTCGGGACACATCACCGACGATCTTAGCGCCAGGCAGATGTCCGCCGATACCGGGCTTCGCCCCCTGCCCCATCTTGATCTCGATCGCCGCACCGGCTTCCAGATAGTCTTCATGCACTCCAAAACGGCCGCTCGCCACCTGCACGATCGTGTGCGGTCCATATCGGTAGAAGTCCTCATGCAGACCACCTTCACCGGTATTGTACAGGATCCCAAGCGCCGAAGCGGCTCGCGCTAAAGAAGCATGGGCGTTATAACTGATGGACCCATAGCTCATGGCCGAAAACATGACCGGCATCGACAGCTCGATCTGCGGCGGCAGAGCACAATCGAGATTCCCATCGGCATTTCGATGGATCTTCTCCGGCTTTTTGCCGAGAAAGACCTTCGTTTCCATCGGCTCACGCAGCGGATCGATGGGTGGATTCGTAACTTGAGACGCATTGATCAGGATCTTATCCCAGTAGACCGGAAGCGGTTTGGGATTGCCCATGGAAGACAGCAGTACGCCGCCGCTCGACGCTTGCTTATAGATCTCCCGGATCGTATCATTCTGCCAGTTAGCGTTTTCGCGAAGTACACAGTCGCTTTTTACGATCTTCAACGCTCTTGTCGGGCACAGTGATACACACCGCTGACAGTTGACACATTTCGATTCGTCACTGATCATCAAGCCACGGGCCTCGCTGTAGGCGTGTACTTCATTCGCACACTGCCGTTCGCAGACACGGCAGGCGATACAGCGGGCTTCGTTGCGGATCACTTCGAATTCAGGATAGATAAACTCCACGCCCATTAATACGCGCCCTCCTTCACTTTGATGATCACCGGTTCTCCGCCGGCTGGTGCATAAATATGCTCCGCATCCGGCTCCATCGTGCGGATCGCCGCTTCCTCACTGGAAATGAACACTTTGTCATCCTTCTCCCCTACGACCATGGAACGTAGCTTCAGACGATCGTTCAACGCCATAAGGCCACCGGTAAATCCCAGGACGATGGAGAAGGGACCCGTCACGAGCAAGCTAGGGAAGACCGTGCGCAGATAAGTCAGCCTTTTACGGACAGCTTCATCCTTCTCTCCTGCGATCGTGCTCCAGAACGGGGCAGCGATCACATTCGCGGCTTCTTGCATCGTCAAGCCCTGTGTCCGGATCAAGTGATCCAAAATATATGTGATGACCTCTGTATCGGTTTGCAAAGTGCACTTATATCCGAACATTTCAATGAACCGGCGGTTGGCATCATAGGAGGAGATCTCACCATTATGGACCACAGAGAAATCCAGCAGGGTGAACGGATGCGCACCGCCCCACCAACCCGGCGTATTCGTCGGATAGCGGCCATGCGCTGTCCAGGAATAACCTTCATACTCTTCCAACTTATAGAAGACACCCACGTCCTCCGGGAATCCAACTGCTTTGAACGTACCCATGTTCTTTCCACTGGAAAAAACATAAGCGCCTTTCATTTCGGTGTTGATCTTCATCACAGCTCGCGCGACCAACTCTTTTTCATCCAACTGCAGGCTGGCAAGCATGGATTTAAGCGGCGCAACAAAATAGCGCCAGATCATCGGTTCATCAGTGATCTCCGGCATCTTGCGCGTCGGGATCCGTTCCTCGTGAACGACTTCAAAATACTCTTTCAGGAATGCTTCACACTCTTTGCGGGTGTCACGGGTATCAAAGAATAAATGCAGTGCATAAAAGTCCTTGTATTCCGGATAAATGCCATAGCCGGCAAAACCGCCGCCCAGGCCATTGCTGCGCTCATGCATGGGTTTCATGGCATTTGTGATCATTTCACCGGACATCCGTTTGCCTTCTCTGGAAATGACTGCCGCGATCGCACATCCGGAGGGGATGCGCACCTGACCTTCTTTTATCATATGCCTGAACTTCCTTTCGGAAAAATAATAAAAGACGCCCATTGCCGCACAGGAAATCCGTGCGGTAATGAACGCCTTTGCTCATTTGTGCATATTATAAGAGGATAGATGCATAGTGTCAATAGACATCGGCTTTTTCGGCTTATTTACAGAAATTTCCACCAGTCTGTATGCAAAAAACTTGCAATTTTACAAATTGACACTCCAAAACTCTGCAGTGTATAATTCTCCGCATAAAGGCAAGGGCGTCTTCCGTGTTCACACGAAAGGCGCCCTTTTTCTTTATGATTTTCAGATGAAGTGAGGAAAATGACATGACAGTTGAGTTTTGGTTTTTGATCGGCGCAGCCCTTGTCTTTTGGATGCAAGCCGGATTTGCCATGGTGGAAACAGGTTTTACGCGGGCAAAGAATGCCGGCAACATCATTATGAAGAATCTTATGGATTTCTGCATCGGTACAGTCGTCTTTTCATTACTTGGTTATACATTGATGATGGGCGAAGATGCTTTCTTCGGTCTTATTGGAAAACCGAATCTTGCGTTATTCACACATTTTAAAGAATTCATCGCCGCACCTGCAGAAGGCTTTACAGATGCCAGTTACTTCGTTTTTAACCTGGTCTTCTGTGCGACCACCGCAACGATCGTGTCCGGTGCCATGGCGGAACGCACCAAATTCGCAGCATATTGCGTCTACTCCGGTGTCATCAGCCTGGTGATCTACCCCATCGAAGCGCACTGGATCTGGGGTGGTGGCTGGCTCGCGCAGCTTGGTTTCCACGATTATGCAGGTTCCTGTGCCATCCACATGGTCGGTGGTATCGCTGCATTGATCGGCGCGATCGTACTAGGCCCGCGTATCGGCAAGTATGTTACGAACAAGGACGGAAAGGTGACTAAGGTCAACGCGATTCCAGGTCATTCCATCCCATTGGGCGCCCTGGGTGTCTTTATCCTCTGGCTGGGATGGTACGGATTCAACGGAGCGGCTGCTACCACCGCCAGCGAGCTCTCTGCCATCTTCCTGACCACGACTATAGCTCCTTCTGTTGCTACCTGCACCACTCTGATCTACACCTGGGTCAAGAATGGCAAGCCGGATGTATCCATGTGCCTGAACGCTTCCTTAGCCGGCCTGGTGGCTGTGACAGCAGGCTGTGATGCATTTGATGCCATCGGCGCGGGCATCGTAGGTATCGTTGCAGGTATCCTGGTCGTCGTTGTCGTCGAGGTCCTGGATCTGAAACTGCATGTGGATGATCCGGTCGGTGCCGTCGGTGTCCATTGTGCAAACGGGATCTGGGGCACGATCGCTGTCGGTCTCCTGGCCAATCCGGATGCCCCTGCCGGGCTGCGCGGTGTATTCTATACGGGCGAGTTTTCCCAATTCGGTATCCAGCTTCTTGGGTTCGCCACCGTTGCCGCCTGGGCAGTGATCACCATGCTGTGTTTCTTCCTGATGCTGAAGAAGATGGATTTCCTTCGAGCGGAACCCGCGGACGAGCTGGCAGGTCTGGACGTCAGTGAGCATGGTCTTCCCAGTGCTTATGCGGACTTCATGCCTGCCGTGGATAATTACTCTGAATTCGGCACCGGTGAGCCGGTCGTCACGGTCACTGGCACCACACCGATCGCAGAGGCGGTTCCTGTGAAGCGTGAACCTGCTTTTCCGACGGATGGCCACAAGTTCACCAAGATCGAGATCGTTTTCAAGGAGGAACGGTTGTATGCACTTAAGGACGCTATGTCCAAGCTGGGCATCACCGGTATGACGGTCTCTCACGTCATGGGCTATGGTATGCAGAAAGGCCACACCGAGTTCTACCGTGGCGTCGCGGTCGAAACAGACCTGCGGCCGAAAGTCCAGGTCGATATCGTTGTATCCGCGATCCCGGTGCGTGACGTCATCGAAACAGCAAAGAAAGTATTGTATACCGGTCATATCGGCGATGGAAAGATCTTCGTCTATGACGTAGAAAATATCGTAAAGATCCGTACCGGTGAAGAAGGTTACGACGCTTTGCAGGACGTCGAATAAGAGGGTCAGACTATGTGTTCCATTTTTGCCTGTTGCGGGAGCGTTCCGGATCGGAACGCTCTCCTCGAAGGATTTGAGCGGACCAAGTCCCGCGGGCCCGATGATACCCGGGTCGTGGACGTCGGAGATGGTTTTTTCGGTTTTCATCGTCTTTCCATCATGGGACTGACGCCTTCCGGTATGCAGCCCTTCACAATGGATGGCAGTTATGTCGTCTGTAATGGTGAACTCTACGGTTTTGAAAAAGAACGGGAGCTGCTGCTGCAGAAAGGCTATACTTTCCGGTCCGACAGCGATTGCGAGATCCTCCTGCCCATGTATTCCGAATATGGTACAGATATGTTCGCCATGCTCGACGCGGAGTTTGTCTGTGTCATTTACGACGGGAAAACCAGAGAATATATTGCTGCTCGGGACCCGATCGGCATCCGTCCTTTATACTACGGGTACACTTCCAACGGTGTGATCCTCTTTGCCAGCGAAGCTAAAAACCTTGTTGGCCTTGTTGAAAAGATCCTGCCGTTCCCACCGGGGCATTACTACAAAGGCGGCAGGTTCATCTGCTACCGTGATATTACCAAGACACAGACCCTCTGCCGCGATGATCTGGAGACCGCCTGCGGAAAGATCCGTGAGAAACTGATCAGTGGAGTGAAAAAACGTCTGGTATCTGACGCAAAGGTCGGTTTCTTGCTGTCCGGTGGCCTGGATTCATCTTTGGTATGTGCGATCGCTGCCCGAGAAAGCGGCACGCCGATCGAGACATTTGCCATCGGTATGAGCAAAGATGCCATCGATCTGAAATACGCAAAACAGGTCGCAGACTTCATCGGAAGCCATCATACAGAAGTATTGATGACGCCGGAAGAAGTGATCCGCTCCCTGGAGGATGTGATCCATCTTCTGGGCACTTATGATATCACAACGATCCGTGCCAGCATGGGCATGTACCTGGTCTGCAAGGCGATCCACGAGCAGACCAGCATTCGTGTACTGCTCACAGGGGAGATCTCCGACGAATTATTTGGCTATAAGTATACTGATTTTGCACCTTCCGCGGATGCTTTCCAGGAAGAATCGGAAAAACGCGTCCGTGAGCTGCATATGTATGATGTACTTCGCGCAGATCGCTGCATATCAGTCAATTCTCTCGAAGCCAGAGTGCCCTTTGGGGATCTGGATTTTGCCGCATATGTCCTGGGTCTGGATCCTGAAAAAAAGATCAACACCTATGGTAAGGGAAAGTATCTGCTCCGTCACGCCTTCGAGGGGCTGGGCTACTTGCCGGACTCCATCCTTTGGCGTGAGAAAGCGGCGTTTTCTGATGCTGTCGGCCACTCTATGGTGGATTACCTGAAAGAATACGCCGAGACGCAGTATTCGGACGCGGCATTCGAAGCCCAGCGTATACAGTACGGCCATGCCCGTCCATTCACCAAAGAATCGCTGCTGTACCGCGAGATCTTTGAGAAATACTATCCCGGACAATCGGAGATGGTCGTCGATTTCTGGATGCCGAACAAAACCTGGGAAGGCTGCGACGTGGACGATCCGTCCGCACGTGTGCTTTCCAATTATGGAGACAGTGGAATATGATCCATGAAGAATGCGGTGTGTTCGGAGTCTATTCCGAAAAGCCGGTGGAGGCCGCGGCTCTTGCGTTTTATGGCTTATACGCCCTGCAGCACCGGGGACAGGAAAGCTGTGGGATCATCGTGAATGACGACGGTCTGTTTTTTACCCATAAGGACCTGGGACTGGTCAGCGAAGCATTTACAGAGGATGTGCTTGCAAAACTGCCGCGGGGAAGGATCGCGGTCGCTCATACCCGATATGGCACGACAGGCGCCTCTAGCAGGCGCAACATCCAGCCGATTGAAGTCAATCATCAGAAAGGAAAGATGGCCCTTGCGCACAACGGAAATCTTTCAAACGCCGCCAAGCTCAGAGACCAGCTGGAATTGTCAGGGGCGATCTTTCACACGACGAGCGATACGGAAACCATCGCGTATATTGTAACGCAGGAGCGGCTGAAGAGCACTTCGATCGAAGAAGCCCTAAGCAAGGCTATGAACACGCTTGAAGGTGCATATTCGCTGATCCTGATGTCTGCGCAGAAGCTGATCTGTGCCCGTGACCCGCACGGCTTCCGGCCTCTGTGTTATGGGCAGCTACCGGACGGAACGTACATCGCAGCCTCCGAAAGCTGTGCGATCCACGCCGTGGGCGGCCGTGTGATCCGGGATATCCTACCGGGCGAGATTCTGACTTTCGGACCGGACGGTGTGCGTTCCAATCAAGAGCACTGTGGGAAGCAGGATAAGCGTCTGTGTGTGTTTGAATATATCTACTTTGCCCGGCCGGACTCCGTGATCGACGGACGCGCCGTGCAGACAGCTAGAAACAAAGCGGGGCAGATCCTGGCCATGATCCATCCGGTAGAGGCTGACATTGTGATCGGCGTCCCGGACTCCGGTCTGGATGCTGCGATGGGGTTCAGCCGGGAATCCGGAATTCCCTATTCGATCGGGTTGATCAAAAATAAGTACATAGGGAGGACGTTCATCGCACCGGATGGACGATTGGACCAGGTAAAGATCAAACTGGCGCCGGTCGTGGAAGCTGTGCGAAACAAGCGGGTCGTTCTGGTGGACGATTCGATCGTACGCGGAACTACCTGTGGAAGGATCATCGCACTGCTTCGGGAAGCTGGCGCTAAAGAAGTCCATATGCGGGTCTCGGCACCACCTTTCCTGCATCCCTGCTTTTATGGAACGGATATTGACTCGGAGGATCAGCTGATCGCCGGTCATCTGAATGTTTCCGAGATAGCAGAGAAGATTGGGGCGGACACGCTGGGCTATCTTCCTGTGGAGGCGCTGGAGGAACTTGCCGGAGGTGAAGGCTTCTGCGATGCATGTTTTACGGGGAACTATCCGACAACGGTTCCTCAGAACGTCCGTAAAGACCGATTTGAAGAGAGACTGTCATGGAAAGAAAATTGATTTTGGAGGATGGAACGGTTCTTACCGGCCAGGGTTTCGGTGCCTTGGAAGAGAAAGTGCTCGAGATCGTTTTCAATACCTCCATGGTCGGTTACCAGGAGATCCTGTCCGATCCTTCCTATACAGACCAAGCCGTGGTCATGACCTATCCCCTGATCGGGAACTATGGGATGGCCGCCGATGATTATGAGACAAACGTCCCCACTATCGGAGCGCTTATTGTCCATGAGTACAATGATGAGCCTTCCAATTTCCGTTCCGTCAGGACTTTAGGCGATGTCATGCATCAATATGGTATTGCTGGGATCAGTGGCATAGACACGCGGAAATTGACCCGTTCGATCCGGGATCTTGGCAGCCGCAAAGTGCTTCTGACCGACGCGGAAACATCTCTTGAAGCTGGATTGGAGAAGCTTAGAGCCTACGTGCCTCCTAAAGATGCCGTAGCCAGGGTCAGCTGCCGTACTGCATGGGAAACACAAGGACCTCCCGGAAGATACCATGTCGTCGCCATCGACTGCGGTATGAAACAGAATATCGTGCGTTTTCTCACTAAACGCGGCTGCCATGTGACCATCGTTCCTTGGGATACCTCCGCGGAGGCCATCACCGCACTGCAGCCAGATGGAATCTTCATTTCCAACGGTCCTGGCGATCCTACGGATGTACCTCAGACGATCCGGACCGTACGGTCTTTGATCGGCCAGTGCCCTATCTTTGGCATCTGTCTGGGCCATCAGATCCTTGCACTGGCCTATGGCGCCAGGACTTACAAACTGAAATTTGGGCATCGAGGCGGCAATCACCCTGTCAAAGACCTGATTACAGGCAAGATCGAAATGACTTCTCAAAACCATTCGTATGCAGTGGATCTGGAAAGCCTGAAACATACGCCACTCCAGGTGACCCATATCAATCTCCTCGACGGTACCGTCGAAGGGATCCAGTGTGAAAGGGATCAAGCCTTCAGCGTACAATATCATCCGGAAAGCGCGCCGGGGCCGCAGGACAGTGCGCACCTCTTCGACCACTTCATCCGGATCATGGAATCGAACATATGCCAAAAAGAACAGATATCAAAAAGATCCTCGTGATCGGCTCCGGGCCGATCGTGATCGGACAGGCTGCGGAATTCGACTATGCGGGTACGCAAGCCTGTCTTGCGTTGAAAGAAGAAGGCTATGAAGTGATCCTGTGCAATTCCAATCCGGCCACGATCATGACAGATACCTCCATCGCAGACAAAGTCTATATGGAACCCTTGACGCTGGAATACGTCGCAAAGATCCTTCGTTATGAGCGACCGGACGCCATCCTGCCCGGCATCGGCGGCCAGACCGGATTGAACCTGGCGACGCAGCTGGAGAAACAGGGGATCCTTGCGGAATGCCGGGTGGAATTGCTGGGGACTCCGTGCCGCTCCATTGAGCAGGCCGAAGACCGGGAACAGTTCAAAAAGCTCTGTACCTCGCTGGGAGAACCGACTTTGCCCTCCGGCATCGCCTCTTCCGTAGAAGAAGGTCTTTTTGTCGCGGAAAAGATCGGTTATCCTGTTGTTCTGCGCCCTGCGTTCACCCTAGGCGGGACCGGAGGCGGTTTTGCTTATGATCCGGAGCAACTGGCCTCTATGATGAAAAACGCGTTGGATCTGTCACCGGTCCATCAAGTACTGGTCGAAAAAAGTGTTAAGGGATATAAAGAGATCGAGTACGAAGTGATACGGGATCATAATGACACGGCTATCACGATCTGCAATATGGAAAATGTAGACCCGGTAGGCATCCACACCGGAGATTCCATCGTCGTCTGCCCCTCTCAAACGCTCACCAACAAAGAATACCATATGCTGCGGGATAGTGCTCTGAGGATCATCCGCGCCTTGCAGGTCGAAGGTGGCTGCAATGTACAGTTTGCTTTGGATCCCGACTCTTTTCAGTATTACCTGATCGAGGTCAACCCCCGCGTTTCCCGCTCCTCCGCTCTTGCCTCAAAGGCCAGCGGCTATCCGATCGCCCGCGTCTCCGCAAAGATCGGCATCGGTATGACCTTGGACGAGATCAGGATCGCCAATACGCCGGCTTCTTTCGAGCCGGCGCTGGACTATGTCGTGACCAAGCTGCCCCGTTTTCCTTTCGATAAATTCTCTGATGCTACCAATATCTTAAGCACACAGATGAAGGCGACCGGCGAGGTGATGAGTATCGGCAGAACGTTTGAAGAAAGCCTGCTGAAAGGGATCCGTTCTCTGGAGAACGGTACATATCATATCCATCTTGTTAAGTTCGATGAGATGGGAACGCCTGCATTGTATGATTACATCCGGATCGGCACAGATGACCGGATCTATGCCATCGCCGAACTGTTCCGCCGTGGCGGTGTTGTTGAAGACATAGCCCGTATGACGGGCATCGATCCCTTTTTCCTGCGCAAGATCCGACACATTACCGCCATGGAATCTATGCTGCACGACCACCCTCTCGATCTTAAAGTCCTGAAAGAGGCAAAACGTCTCGGCTTCTCCGATAAGGCGATCGGTCATCTCTGGAATCAGACAGAACGGGATATCTTTGATCTGCGGGTCTGTCACACGATCTTTCCCGTGTATAAAATGATCGACACTTGTGCTTCGGAATTTGATAGTTATATTCCCTATTTCTACTCGACCTACGAGGAAGAAAATGAATCCATCGTCTCGAGCAAACGAAAGATCATCGTACTGGGATCCGGTCCGATCCGCATCGGTCAGGGTGTAGAATTTGACTACTCCACGGTCCACGCTGTACAAACGATCCAGAAAGCCGGATATGAAGCCATCATCATCAACAATAATCCAGAGACCGTCTCTACCGACTACACCTGCTCGGACAAACTCTACTTCGAACCGCTCTGCGAAGAAGATGTGATGAATATCATCCTGTTGGAGCAGCCGGAAGGCGTTATCGTGACACTTGGCGGTCAAACCGCGATCAACCTGGCGCTGCCATTACAAGCTCATAGTGTCCCGATCATCGGAACGGATTGCGATGCGATCGACCGCGCAGAAAACAGGGATTCTTTTGAAAAGCTGCTGCTCTCGCTTAATGTCCCGCAGCCGAACGGTCTGGCGGTCACAAGTATCGAAGCAGGGATCGAAGCAGCTCGAGCGATCGGTTATCCTGTCCTGGTACGTCCCAGCTTTGTCCTGGGTGGGCGCGCGATGCAGATCGTAGCGAAAGAGGAATCCATGTGGGAGTATCTGCGGTCAGCTGCCATGGTGGATATCGACAAGCCCGTCCTGGTGGATCATTATATCCGCGGTAAAGAAGTCGAGGTGGATGCGGTTTGTGATGGAAAACGAGTCTTTGTCCCGGGGATCATGGAGCTGGTGGAACGGACCGGCATCCATTCCGGCGATTCGATCAGTGTCTATCCTTCCTACAGTCTTTCGGAAGCCGTAGAACAGACGATCCTGGATTATACTGAGAAACTCGGGCTCGGCATCGGTATCATCGGCCTTTTCAATATCCAGTTCATCGTCGATCGTTCCGATCAAGTATATGTGATCGAGGTGAATCCCAGGTCTTCACGGACCGTTCCTTTCCTTTCCAAAGCGACCGGCTATAGTCTGGCGGATATCGGGACGCTTGCGATCCTTGGTGTATCATTGGATGCACAAGGGCTCCTGGAACGTTGCCCGAAAAAAAAGGATCGTTTTTATGTCAAGGTACCGGCCTTCTCGTTCTCAAAACTGCGTGGTATGGACGCCTATCTTTCTCCTGAAATGAAATCAACGGGAGAGGCGATCGGATATGACAGGAAGCTGCACAGAGCGGCTGCTAAAGCAATGATCGCAGCAGGTCTGACGCTGCGCAGCCATGGGACCGTACTCGTCAGTGTCGCGGATGAAGACAAAGAAGAGACCGTGCCGCTCGTCCGACGCTTTTATCAAATGGGGTTCAATATCGAAGCAACGACTCTTACAGGAGAAGTACTGCGCAGCCATGGGATCCGCACGAAGATCCGCCGTAAACCCAGTGAAGGCAGCAATGAAGTGATAGAATCCATCCATTCCGGGCAGGTAAGCTATGTCATCAATACACGGGCGATCCTGTCGGGTGTCCATTATGGGGACGGCGTTGCGATCCGCAGGGCCGCTGCTCAAAACAACATCACCATGATGACTTCACTGGATACTGTCCGGCTGCTTCTGGAGGTCCTGGAGGAGATGTCGCCCGACGTCTCCACCATCGACGCAGAATAAATGCCGTTTCGGCTAATTGATGAAAGAATGCCCGATTCGCCCCACCAATTACTTGCATTTTGATGGTTGACATCAAAAATCACTATGTGTATAATCGGTAGAGTAAAGGCAAGGGCGTCTTCAGAGTGTATCTCGAAGACGCTCTTGCCTTTCATTTTTTTATTTTTTTGATAAGGAGTTTTGGTCATGAGTATTGTTTCGGAGTATTTCGGAAGTCAGGTTTTTGATGATCGCGTGATGCGAGCAAATCTTTCTGCAGATGTCTATGCCTCTCTTCGCAAGACGATCGACGAAGGTAAGGAGCTGGATATCACAGTCGCCAATGCTGTGGCGGAGGCAATGAAAAACTGGGCCGTTTCCAAAGGTGCGACACACTTTACCCACTGGTTCCAGCCGTTGACCGGTATCACCGCGGAAAAGCATGATAGTTTTATCGCTCCTTCCCCTGACGGCAGTGTCATTATGGAATTCTCCGGCAAAGAACTGATCAAAGGTGAGCCGGACGCTTCTTCCTTCCCTTCCGGCGGCTTACGCGCAACGTTTGAAGCCAGAGGCTATACCGCCTGGGATCCGACTTCCTATGCATTCATCAAAGGAAAGACACTGTGTATCCCCACCGCTTTCTGCTCATATGGCGGTCATGCGCTGGATAAAAAGACGCCGCTTCTCCGTTCTATGGAAGTCCTCAGCAAGGAAGCGCTCCGCGTCCTCAGGCTGTTCGGCAATGATACCGCGAAGCGGGTCGTATCTTCCGTTGGACCCGAACAGGAATACTTCCTGATCACCAAAGAAATGTATGATCAGCGGCCCGATCTGCGCTTTACCGGCAGGACTCTGTTCGGCGCAAAACCACCTAAAGGCCAGGAACTGGACGATCATTACTTTGGTGTCATCAAACCCGGTGTTACGGCCTTTATGGAAGATCTGAACGATGAACTGTGGAAACTGGGCATCCTGGCGAAGACCGAGCACAACGAAGTCGCTCCGGCGCAGCATGAACTGGCACCCATCTATACAACGACCAACATCGCCACCGACCACAACCAGCTGATGATGGAGATCATGCAGAAGGTCGCGGCCAAACATGGTCTTGTCTGTCTGCTGCACGAGAAACCGTTTGCCGGTGTCAATGGATCAGGCAAACATAACAACTGGTCCATCTCGACGGACAGCGGTCAGAACCTGCTTTCTCCTGGTGATACTCCATATGAAAATGCACAGTTTCTGCTGTTCCTCTGCGCAGTCATCAAAGCTGTGGATGATTATCAGGATCTGCTGCGTATCGCGGTCGCGACCGCTGGCAATGACCACCGTTTAGGCGCCAACGAAGCACCGCCCGCTGTCATCTCCATCTTTCTGGGCGACGAGCTGAACGCCGTACTGGAAGCGATCGAAAATGATACTCCATATCAGGGCACGGAAAAGATGCAGATGAAACTGGGTGTCGACGTTCTGCCGAAGTTCAACCGGGATACGACCGACCGTAACCGTACCTCACCATTTGCTTTCACAGGCAACAAGTTTGAATTCCGCATGCTGGGCTCTTCCAACAGTATCGCCTGCGCCAATATCATGCTGAACAGCGCTGTCGCCGAATCCTTACGAATCTACGCGGACCGTCTGGAGAAAGCAGAAGATTTTGAGACGGCGCTGCATGACATGATCAAAAAGACCATCAAAGATCATAAGCATATCATTTTCAACGGCAACGGTTATGATGATACCTGGATCACGGAAGCAACCGAAAAGCGTGGTCTTTTGAACTACCGCACCACAGCCGACTGCATGCCGCATCTGCTGGATGAAAAGAATGTCAAAATGCTGACGTCGCTTGGTGTTTTCACTGTGGATGAATTGAGATCCCGCCGTGACATCATGTTGGAAAACTATTGTAAGACCGTCACCATCGAAGCCAACACCATGATCAATATGGTGCACAAACGAGTCGCTCCGGCGATCACGCGCTTCACTGCGGACCTGGCAAAACAGGCATCCGAAAAGAAGGCTCTCTTCCCGGACCTTGCGTGCAGTTACGAAAAAGAGCTGATTCTCAAGCTTTCCACTTTGACGGATTGCATCACGGAAAAGACAGATGACTTGGAAATGGCAGTCATCGGCCTCCAGGAGGCAGAAGATGTGATCGCTGAATCCGCGCTGATCCGGGATACTGTTCTTCCAAAAATGAGTGAGCTGCGGATCCCCTGTGACCAAGCGGAGCTGCTGACGGCCAAGAGCTACTGGCCTTTCCCGACCTATGGCGATATCCTGTTCAGCGTAAAATAAGTAAACGAGGCAATACTATGAGTAATAGTGTGATCGTCGGTATCAATTGGGGCGACGAAGGTAAGGGCCGGATGGTGGATCTGCTGACAGAAAGCTATGACATAGTGGTGCGCTATCAGGGCGGTGGCAATGCAGGGCATACTGTCATCAATGACAAGGGCAAATTCGCCCTGCATCTGCTCCCTTCCGGGATCTTCCGATCCGGTGTTGTCAATATTTTAGGCAACGGCGTCGCTCTGGATCCTGAAAACCTGTGGAAAGAGATGCAGGAAGTCCGTTCAAAAGGTGTGGAAATCACACCGGAAACGCTGAAGATCAGCGATCGGGCATCTCTCCTGCTCCCCTGGCACAAAGACTTGGACGTGTTGGAAGAACAGCGGCTGAAGGATAAACAGTACGGCTCTACCAAACAGGGCATCGCCCCATTTTACTCGGACAAGTATCAGAAAAAGACTTTACTGGCCGGCGAACTCCTGTATCCCGACGTGCTGGAAGCACACCTGCAAGGTCTGATGGAATGGAAAAATCTGATCCTGACCCAGGTCTACGGTGCGGAGCCTTATACGATGGAGCAGCTGAAAGTCTGGATCCAAGACTATTGTGCCCCCCTCCTGCCATATATTTGTGACACCGCTGCTTTCCTGAAAAAAGCACAAAGTGAGAAAAAGAACATCCTGTTCGAAGCGCAGTTAGGAGCACTCCGAGATCTGGACTTTGGCATCTATCCGTACACGACCTCTTCCAACACGCTGGCTGCCTTTGCTCCGATCGGGTCTGGTCTGCCTTCTTCTCGGATCGATGATGTGATCGGTGTCGTGAAGGCTTACTCCACCTGTGTCGGCGAGGGGCCCTTCGTCTGTGAAATGTTCGGTGCTGAGGCGGATCTGCTGCGAGAAGAAGGCTCTGAGTATGGTGCAAAAACCGGACGGCCCCGGCGCGTTGGGCCGATCGATCTGGTCGCGACGCGGTATGGCGTAGAAGCCCAGGCCGCAACGCAGATCGCACTGACAAAACTGGACATCCTCAGCTATATGGATAAGATCCCCATCTGCACCCATTACCTGCTGGATGGAAAAATGATCGATGACTTCCCCTTTCCGGCAGTGTTGGACAGGGCAGAGCCAGTGATCGAATATGTGGACGGCTGGCAATGCGATATCTCACAGGTCCGCCGCTTTGAAGATCTGCCACAGGCCGCACAGGCGTACGTCACCTATATCGAAGAGGCCATCCACTGTCCGATCTCCTTCGTATCGGTCGGCGCGGAACGTGATAGTATCATTTTCAAATAAAGAGGTGGGTCCATGGACAAGATCCTTGTGCTGGATTTTGGCGGTCAGTATAACCAACTGATCGCCCGCAGAGTGCGGGAACAACATGTTTATGCGGAGATCAGGTCCTTTGACCGGATCTCTTTGTCCGAGATCCGAGACGCCGCATATCAGGGTATCATCTTTACCGGTGGACCCAACAGCGTCTATGATCCGACTTCACCACATTACGATCCTCAGATCCTGGATCTGGGGATCCCGATCCTGGGCATCTGTTATGGTGCCCAGCTTCTTGCGTACATGGGCGGGGGGATGGTAAGGAGTGCGGAGCACAGCAGCGAGTATGGAAAAACGTTGATCACTGTACAGGAACATGACCTGTTCAGCAGCGTTCCTGCGGAAAGCGTCTGCTGGATGAGCCACACGGACTATATCAGTGCTGTTCCGAAAGGGTTCCGCATCCTGGCCGTCACCGAAAAATGTCCTTGTGCCGCGATGGCTGATGATGCAAGGCAGCTGTACGGCGTCCAGTTTCACCCTGAGGTGACGCACACAGTCTTCGGCCGTCAGATTCTTCACAATTTTCTTTTCAGTATCTGCGGGTGTGCGGGGAACTGGGATGCGTCCGATCAGGCGCATCGGATCATTGCCCAGTATCAGGAACAGTATGCCGGCAAAAAAGTATTGCTGGCACTTTCCGGCGGTGTAGATTCCTCCGTTGCCGCTCTCCTCCTCCACAAGGCGGTTGGGAACGATCTGATCTGCGTATTCGTCGATCATGGACTGATGCGCAAAGGCGAAGGTGACTTCGTCGAACAAACCTTCCGGCACACCTTCGGCGTCAACCTGATCCGCGTCAATGCCAGTGACAGGTTCCTCGGGAAGCTGAAAGGCATCAGTGATCCGGAGACCAAACGCAAGATCATCGGTGAAGAATTTATCCGTGTATTTGAGGAAGAAGCTAAGAAGATCGGACATGTACATGCTCTGGCACAGGGCACGATCTACCCGGATGTGATCGAGAGTGGTAAAGGCGATTCTGCCGTGATCAAAAGCCATCACAACGTTGGTGGACTGCCCAGCGTGATCTCGTTTGATGAGATCGTGGAACCGCTTCGAGATTTCTTCAAAGACGAAGTCCGGCAGATCGGGACCATGTTGGGTCTGCCGCATGAACTGGTATGGCGGCAGCCCTTCCCCGGTCCCGGTCTGGCTGTGCGGATCATCGGCGAGATCACAAAAGATAAAGTGAGCACCTTGCAGGATGCGGATGCCATTTTCCGGGAAGTCATTGCAGCGATGCAACCGGAGCCGGTGCCTGACCAGTATTTTGCTGTTCTGACCGATACCCACACCGTTGGTGTGATGGGCGATGCCCGTACGTATGGATATACAGTGGCGCTGCGGGCTGTCTCTACGGATGACTTCATGACGGCAGAATGGACCCGGCTGCCCTATGAGGTGTTGGAACAGGCCAGCAACCGGATCACCAACGAAGTCCCAGGCATCTCCAGAGTCGTATATGATATTTCTTCCAAACCTCCGGCGACGGTGGAGTGGGAATAAAGGAGCGTGGATCACTATGACTAAGTACATTTTTGTAACAGGCGGTGTTGTTTCAGGCCTTGGCAAAGGTATCACAGCCGCTTCTCTGGGTCGGTTATTGAAAGCGCGGGGGTTAAAAGTTGCCGCGCAGAAACTGGATCCGTACATCAACGTAGATCCAGGCACCATGAGTCCTTATCAGCATGGTGAAGTATACGTGACAGAAGATGGTGCAGAGACGGACCTCGACCTCGGCCATTACGAACGTTTCATCGATGAAGATCTGAACAAGTACTCGAACCTGACCACCGGCAAAGTCTACTGGAATGTATTGAACAAAGAACGCCGCGGTGAATATCTGGGTTCGACTGTACAGGTGATCCCGCACATCACGAACGAGATCAAGGAATTTGTCTATCGCGTTGGCAAAAAGACCGGCGCCGACGTGGTCATCACCGAGATCGGCGGTACGATCGGCGACATCGAATCGCAGCCTTTCATCGAGGCCGTACGACAGATCTCGCTGGAGATCGGTCGGGAGAACAGCTTGTTCATCCACGTGACACTGGTACCGTATCTGCATGGCTCTGAGGAACACAAATCCAAGCCGACGCAGCATTCCGTAAAGGAGCTGCAAGGTATGGGCATCAATCCGAACCTGATCGTTTTACGCTGTGACCGTCCCCTGGAAGCCTCGATCTTTCAGAAGATCGCCCTTTTCTGCAACGTCAAGCCGGACTGTGTCATTGAAAACATCACGCTGCCCAACCTGTATGAAGCGCCGCTGATGTTGGAAGAATCACATTTTTCCGAGGTCGTCTGCAGGGAGTTGGGGCTCGATGTTCCGGAACCGGATCTTATCGAATGGAAGGAAATGGTATCTCGGATCAATAGTGCTCGTACGCATTGCGTCGAGATCGGTCTGGTCGGCAAATACGTCGGCCTGCACGATGCGTACCTGTCTGTGGCAGAAGCACTCCATCACGCCGGGTTCTATCATAATGTCCACATCAATATCCATTGGATCGATTCTGAGGAGATCACATCTCATACCGTAGATTCCATGCTTTCCGACTTGGATGGGATCCTCGTTCCAGGCGGATTCGGCAGCCGCGGCATCGAAGGTATGATCCTGGCCGCGCGATATGCCCGAGAGCATAGGGTCCCCTATTTCGGCCTGTGCCTGGGCATGCAGATCGCGGTCATTGAATTCGCGAGAAATGTTGCCGGCATCCGCGATGCCAATTCCGGCGAGTTCGACGAACAGTGCCGGAACAAGGTGATCGACTTCATGCCCGGCCAGAGCGAAGATATCGATAAAGGCGGCACCCTGCGGCTTGGCGCATATCCTTGTGTCATCCAACCGGGCACCACGATGGAACGTTGCTATGGCAGCCGTTCCATCAGCGAGCGGCACCGCCATCGCTATGAATTCAATAATGAGTACCGCGAAAGACTTTCATCCTGCGGCTTGTCGCTGAGCGGCCTTTCACCTGACGATACACTTGTCGAGACTGTAGAACTCACAGATCATGACTTCTTCGTCGGCGTCCAGTATCATCCGGAATTCAAGAGCCGTCCAAACAAACCGCATCCCCTGTTTCTGGGCTTCATAGAAGCAGCGATCAAAAAATAATAACATGACACTCGATCCCCGTTTCCAAAAACCATGATCTATATCTGAACTCACATAAAAAGCCCCTGGACCTATACCTTCATGAGCGTTTCACGCTTTGCGTGCTCAGCGAATGAAGGTATAAGCCCAGGGGCTTTATTTGAGTTCAAGATTTATCCTATGGGTTCTTTACGCAGCTTCATACCCAGCCAATTGGGTTTGATCTGGTAGTTGACCAGGATATCATCGTACCATGCATTGTAATCTTCGGAACGGATCGCGGACTCGACATCCTCGGCCCACTTTTCATTTTCATTCTCGGAGACATAGTACATGATATGATACCCATATTCGGTCTCGATGAGGGCGGTATCGCCTGCTTTATGGCCGGCATAGAAGACCCACTGATCGAACGCGGTGACCATTTCTCCCGGGTAGACGTTCTCGTACAGGCCGCCGTTCGTGTTGGAACCGGTGTCTTCACTGTGCTCATTGGCCAGTGCCGCGAAGGATTCCTCCGTCGCCTCACCATTCTTCCACTCTTCGTAGA
>JAILDJ010000054.1 GCA_024689505.1 Clostridiales bacterium | reverse complement strand
AACAAGCGTCAAGGCAGGTTGCTTTTTTTCAATAAAGAGAGTACAATACACTTTAACTGACTAAACAGTTAAAAGCTAAGAGTGATCAGTTAGGAGTTATCTGTAGATGCATACTGAGTTTTTAATGGGCAACGAGGCGATTGCGCTGGGAGCTCTTGCGGCAGGTGTACACCTGGTGTCAGGCTATCCCGGGACCCCGTCTACCGAGGTGCTGGAAACGGCGGCCAAGCGCAACCCGGGCAGCGTGTACGTGGAATGGTCCATCAATGAAAAAGCGGCCATGGAAGTAGCCGCAGGGGCTGCTTATGCGGGTGCCAGAGCCTTGGTCACCATGAAACAAGTGGGACTGAACGTTGCTTCCGATCCGCTGATGAGCCTGGAATACATCGGAGTCAAAGGCGGTCTGGTCGTGATGGTCGCGGACGATCCCGGTCCGATCTCTTCGCAGACGGAGCAGGATACCCGTACCTTCGCGATGTTCTCCAAGGTTCCGTTGTTCGATCCGTCTTCCGTACAGGAAGCCTATACCATGATCCAGGAAGCCTTCGAGTTTTCCGAAAAGTACGGTACGCCGGTCTTCTTCCGGGCCACCACACGCGTCGATCATGGCTATGAGGCCATCGAGGTCAAGGACGAGGCGGAATATAAAAAACTGCCGGTGGAAGGGTTCATCAAGGACCCGTCCCGCTGGGTCATCTTCCCCAGGCTTTCCGTCGTGAACCATGCGAAGATCGAACAGCGCAATGCGGCATTGTCCGATACATTGTCCGACTATCCGGGCAATCAGATCCTGCCGGGGCAGGGGCGTAAAGGTATCGCCAGCCATGGCATCAACTTCACATATGTGCAGGAAGCACTGACGGATGAGGTTCCATTGCTGCGGGTAGCAACGCCGTTCCCCTTCCCGGAACGCAAGGCCGTGGAATTCATGGAAGGCCTGGACGAAGTGCTCTGCGTCGAGGAACTGGATCCTGTGATCGAGCGTGCGCTGACCTACGTCTGCGGCAAATATGGTCTTAAGACCAAGATCCGCGGCAAGTTGACCGGAGATATCGCTCCTTCGGGAGAGAATACGATCGCTTCGGTTCGTACTGCTATCGATGCGTTCCTTGAGAAAGCGCCGGTCGCTGCACCCAAGTCCGATCCCTTGCCGCCGCTGCCGGTCCGTCCGCCGGTCCTGTGCGCCGGCTGTCCGCACCGCGCCTCATTCTATGCGGTCAAACGGGCCATGCAGGGACAGAAGACCATCTTCTGCGGGGATATCGGCTGCTATACCCTGGGCAATGCCCAGCCGCTGGATATGTGCGATACCTGCCTGTGCATGGGTGCCGGTCTCGGCATTGCGCAGGGTGTCTTCCACATGGAGACGGATACGAAAGCCTTCGCCTTCGTGGGCGACTCCACCTTCTTCGCTTCCGGCATCACCGGGACGATCAATGCCTTTTACAATCAGGCGGACATGACCCTCGTCGTTCTGGACAATTCCACCACGGCCATGACCGGCCATCAGCCGCATCCGGGTACCGGACGTACGGTCATGGGGCAGGTCGTGGAAAAAGTGAGGATCGAAAATATACTGAAAGCGATCGGGCTCACCACGGTCGAGATCGTGGACCCGCTGGATCATAAGCTGGCTGTGGAAACGGTCAAGCGCGTCGCCGCGGAACCGGGTGTCAAAGCCATCATCTTCCGGTCGCCCTGCGTGGCTATTACGAAGCCTAAGGCCCGTGCGAAGGTCGATCCGGAACGCTGTGTCGGCTGCCGCAGGTGCATCGACCATCTGGGATGTCCGGCATTGATCCTGGATGGAAAGAAAGCCATGATCGATACTTCGCTGTGTACCGGATGTACCCTGTGTGAGCAGATCTGTCCGGTCGGAGCGATCTCAGGAGGTGACCGCGATGCCCAAAAATGAAAACATCATCCTGTGCGGGATCGGCGGACAGGGCACGATCCTGGCTTCCAAATTGTTGGCGGCCGCGGCCATGAAGCGCGGTATGGCGGTCAAGACCGCGGAAACGATCGGCATGGCACAGCGCGGAGGTTCGGTCTTCAGCCACATCCGGCTGGGTGAGGATGTCCATGCACCGCTCATCGCGCCGGGTCAAGCGGACCTGATCATCGCCTTTGAACCTGCGGAAGCGGTCCGGCATCTGCATATGCTAAGACCCGGCGGATGCGTCGTCGTTTCCACAAGACCCATCTTCCCCACAAGCGTGCTGGTCGGCCAGTCGCAGTATCCGGTGGAAGAGGTGATCGACTATTTGAAGACACACGTCGAGTATCTGACGATGGTCGACAGTGAGCAGGCGGCAAAGGATCTGGGTTCTTCCAAGGTCCTGAACGTGGTGCTGCTGGGCGCCGCGATCCGCAGCGGGGCTTTGTCCCTTAAGGAAGAGGATATCCTGGAGGCGATCCACGAACGGGTCGCGGAAAGGTTCCATGCATTAAATGAAAACGCACTTCGGTACGTATAACAGGAGGTTTTTATGGTTATCA
>JAILDJ010000191.1 GCA_024689505.1 Clostridiales bacterium | reverse complement strand
GCAGGCTTCTTGAAGAAGCTGCCTCCTTATTTTTTTGCTTATTATGGGGTTTCCGAGTCGATGATGGTGATCCGTCCTTCTTCGACAGGTTCTTCCGCAGAGGGAGCCGTCTCTTCCGTTGGCTCTTCTGCAGAAGGTTCTGCCTTCTTTCCACAGCCGACGATCGAGAGCATCATCAGGAGGACGAGAAGAAGAGCAAGGTATCGTTTCCCTGCTGGTTTCATTTTCGATGTCCCTTCTTATAATGGCATTTCCATATATCTGCGATAGGTGGTGAAACCTGCCGCCTCATAAAAACGAAGCGCTTCCCGGTTGAATTCCCACATGTCCAGCTCGAGCCGCGCATATCCTTGCGCACGTGCAAAGTCCCGGATGAAGTCGATCATGGCAGTGGCTACACCACGGCGGCGCACTGTCTGATCCACACAGAACTCATCGATATCCAGATAATCGCGTTCGTACATGAACGGGTTTTCCGGTCGGATGATGTGGTTTAGCACCGCATAGCCGCAGATGCGTCCATCCAGCTCCGCGACCACGATCTTTTTCATAGGATCCGCAAAGACCTCGTAAATATAGTTTTCCAGCTCTACCGGGAAACCGGGCTTGAAGATCTCCGGTTCGCCTGCGACGTGCAGTTCATTGACCTGACGGCGGAGTTCATTGACGCGTGGAAGTTCTTCTGGCCGTGCCATGCGTATAACGACTGCGGCTTTTTCATGCGCATCCTTCGGCTGTCGATCCGAACGAAGCACCGCGTGCCAGACGTCGTCACAGATACCTTGGTTGTTGCGGCCAGCTCCGCGCAGAATCCCTTCCAGATGCATGCCTGCCTTGTCCATGGCACGCCCGGACTTCGGATTGTCTGCCGCATGGCAGGCAGCCACCCGGTTGACGCCGACCAAGTCGAACAGAAAGTCTAGGACGGCACGGATCGCCTCGGGCATGATCCCGCGGCCCCACCAGGCACGGCCCAGGCAATACCCCAGATCAGCTGCCTCTGTGGCTTTATGAAGATCTACGACGGCGATGTTGCCGATCACATGTCCTGTCTCTTTCCAGACGATGGCCCAGTTGAAATAATCACCCTGTTCATATCGGGGGATCCAGTCGCTTAAAATACGGCGGCTGACATCCACGCTGGTGTGTGTAGGCCAGGTCAGAAAGCGGGTGACTTCCGGATCCGAAGCCCAGTTATGGAACATGTCCTCCGCGTCTTCAAGCTGATAACGGCGCAGTATGAGCCGGTGCGTTTCGATCTGCTGTGTACCGATCAGATGCATGGCTGCCTCCTTTATATTCCCTGGAAACTTGCTTTTCAGTCAATAGATATGATAAAATGGATTATACGTGATTCCAGGACAATTATCAAGAAGGAGCACGGCAGTAAAGGAAAGACTATGAGTAAAAACGATCGTATGAGAATGATGGCAGAATTGCCGGTGCACCAGGTGCTGATCCGGATGAGTCTGCCTATGATGATCTCCTTTTTTATCCAGGCCATGTACAATATCGTGGATTCGATGTTCGTCGCCAGGATCTCTGAAAACGCGCTGACGGCGGTATCGCTGGCGTTCCCCATGCAGCAGATCGTGACGGCCATCGCGGTCGGCACATCCACCGGCGTGTCCGCGGTCTGGTCGCGGTACATGGGCATGGGCAAGCGGGACGAAGCGTCCGCTGTCATCCGCACCATGACGGGCATGAGCTTGGGCTTCACCGTGATCTTCATTCTGCTGGGCATCTTCGTTTCGGGACCATTGTACCGGATACAGACGAACGTGGAGGAGATCGCCGTGATGGGCACCACGTATCTTACCATCAACTGGGTCCTGTCCTGTGGCAGCATCTTCAGCAAGTATTATGAAAGGCTGCTGGTTTCCGCCAGCCGGGCGACGCTGTCCATGCTGTCCATGGCAGCCGGTGCTGTCATCAACCTGATCTTCGATCCGCTGCTGATCTTCGGCCTGGGACCGTTCCCGAAGCTGGGCATCGCCGGTGCGGCCTACGCCACCGTGGCAGGGCAGATCTTCTCCGCGATCCTGGCCATCATCCTGAACTGGAAGTACAATGAACCGGTGCGGCACGTGATGCTGAAACCCGCTTTCCAGACCAAAGCGGCTGGGGATATCCTGCGTGTCGGCCTGCCTTCCATGATCACCATGGGCCTTTCTTCCATGATCAGTTTTATGATCAATCAGATCCTGCTGATGTTTTCCACCACGGCTACGGCCGTCTACGGCGTGTGGATGAAACTGCAGAATTTCTGCTACATGCCCATCTTCGGCCTGAACAATGGTATGGTACCGATCCTGTCCTACAATTACGGGATCGGACACAAGGACCGTGTCAAACTGACCATGAAAGAAGCCATCCTGTTCAGCGCCGCGCTCATGTGCGTGCTGATGGTCCTCTTCGAGCTGATCCCTGGCGCGATCCTGACGATGTTCAGTGCCGGTGCCCAGATGCGCGCCATCGGCATGGTCTGCCTGCGCCTGTGCGTCATTTCCCTGCCGTTCGCCGCTGTGGCCATGCTGCTGTCCACCAGCATGCAGGCTTTGGATCACGCCAGATATTCTTTGATGATCAACCTGATGCGGCAGTGCGTACTTCTGATCGGCAGCTTTGCGCTGCTGGCATATCTGACACACAGCCAGAAACTCATCTGGCTGGCTGTGCCCATCACCGAGATCATCACCTTCCTGGTCGCCCTGGCGCTGCACCGTCGGTTCCGAAAGGATCTGCAGATGTAAAGGGAGACTTGACGGCAGTCGGCTCATATGTTTGACGTAATAAATCAAAACTCCGGTACTAAGCCGGAGTTTTTTTGTCGAGTGATCAGATCTTCATGGTTGCAGTGCGAC
>JAILDJ010000133.1 GCA_024689505.1 Clostridiales bacterium | reverse complement strand
CTTCCTACGGAGGCGGAATGGGAGTATGCCTGCCGGGCCGGAACGGTGACACCTTTCAACATTGAAAGATCCATAAGTGCAGAAGAAGCGAATTTCTACGGTCATTATCCTTATGAGATCGAAGAGAATTACTTCGATGATTCTGTACTTGAAGCAAGACCTGGAGAATACCGGCAGACGACGATTCCCGTTGGAAGCTTCGAGCCGAATGCCTGGGGTCTGTATGACATGCATGGAAATGTCAATGAATGGTGCTGGGACTATTACGGACCTTATGATCCCGCTGCATCGGAAGATCCAACCGGTCCCGGTTCCGGAACCAGACATGTATACCGTGGGGGAGGCTGGAACGATTTTGCCAAAAACATGCGCAGCGCTTACCGTGCTGCCGGTCAGGAGGATCTGAAAAGCTTCAACCTGGGGGTGCGCCTCGTCAGAAATGCGGATCGAAACAGGACCGGAACTGTGACGGCGGGGGAGGATCAGCAGAAAGCGGAAACCAATGGCAAGATACTGATCGCTTATTTCTCTTGGAGCGGAAATACAGAAGGTATCGCAGAGGAGATCCGGTCCCAGATAGAGGCGGATGTTTTTGAGATCACTCCTGTTCATCCTTATTCTACGGATTACAACACGGTCCTGATGGAAGCACAGGAAGACCAGCACATACAGGCAAGACCGGAACTCGCTGGGTACATAGAAAATATGGAGGACTATGATATCATCCTGCTGGGCTACCCGAACTGGTGGGCATCTATCCCTATGCCGATCGCTTCCTTCCTTGAAGCTTATGACTTCTCCGGAAAAACGATCATCCCGTTTTGTTCCCACGGCGGCGGCAGATTTGGTCAGAGCCTGACGGCGATCGCGAAACTTGCCCCGGAAGCTGTTATAGGTGAAGGCCTGTCCGTCCATTATTCCGGCGGTTCATCGCTTCCTTCGGACGTAGCAGCCTGGCTGAAGAAGAACGGTATCGGCGCGTGATAGAGATCGATACGCTCAAGCATAACGATTCTATTCAATAATTGCATAATAATCTATTTAAAATCGATATTTTACATTTATGAGCCTCCGCGGTATAGTTGTATCAACAAAGAACAACTGCAATCAAAAGTTCAGGAAAGGTACAGAAGGAGGATTCCATATGTTTACCAGGAAGAATACTTTGAAAGAGATCATGACCGATCCGAGGATCGCACCATACGCAGATCGGTTCGTTGTGGGTTTGGATCTGAAACAGGCACCGTTTTATGGATCGACGATCGAAGAGATCTCCAGACAGAGGATCTTTCATGGATATTCGTTGTTGAATGGATTCAATCGCCTCCTGGAAGCGGCTGAAGAAGGAGATTTCACCTATCCGTTGTATACGGAAGAGGAGATCAAAGCTGACCCGAAGAAGGAAGAGGCATATTTCATGTACTTCCCGTCCATGGACCCGGATGCGGATGAGAGACCCTTCCTTGTTTGTGTTCCCGGCGGCGGCAATACTCAGATCTGGAACATATCCGAAGGATTCCCGATCGCCAATCATTATAATCAGTTGGGATACCATGTGGTCGTATTGAATTACCGCATCGGTGGAAAGAAATTATATCCGGCCCCGCTGGAGGATATGGCGCAGCTGCTCAGGTACATCGAAGCCCATAAAGTGGAACTGCATCTGAACGCAGGCCATTATTTCATCGCAGGTTTTTCTGCGGGCGGCTATCTGGTCGATTCCTGGTGTACGGACAATCACGGCTATCCGGCTTATGGCCTGCCTGCACCGATCATGAATATCTCTGTTTATGGCTTCGTCTCCTGGAGAGGCGTGCGCACAGGGCATGACGTTGGAGGCTGGGGCATGACGACCCATGGCCTCAGCCTGGAAGAAGCTGCGGAGTCCGACTGGAATGTGGAAGACCATATCAGTTCCTTCCCGCCGACCTATATCCTGCACGGGGATAACGACCATGCCTGTGACTTCATCCATTCCCGTATTCTGGCAGATGCTTTGCAGAATGCAGGCATCCCGTATGAATTCGAGATCGGCCATGGTATGGATCATGGCTTTGGAGAGGCTTTGTTCAGTGAGCTTCGCGGATGGATCGAGCGGAGCGTGGCATTCCTGAACAAAATCGAAGGAGACGCGGAGCGCAGATAAAGGATCATGGAACACAACACCCCCTGGACCGTTCATAACGGCCGAGGGGGTGTATTTGTCTTAAAAGTTTTATTCTTCCTCTGGGTGATCCAAATAGTCCAAAAATACCTGCACCGCAGGAGAGACTGCTGCGTTTTGCTTCCAGATCAGCACAGGTTCACTTTTTCGGGTCGGAGCAAAGGGCACAAAGACCAGCCCATGACTGGAGGTCGCCGGCATATCCAGGCAGACGATATGTCCGCCGCCGGCCAGTTCAAGCAGGATGGCGTTTCGTACCAGAGTATAGGTCGCACGCACATCGGGCTGCCCGCCGATCCAGCTCAGGACCTCCTTGCGGAATACGGTGTTCTCCGGAAGGATGAGAGGCATTTTGCGGAGTTCTTTTGGATCGATGGCGTCCCTTTCCGCCAAAGGGTGTTCTCGGGGCAGCAATACACCCCAGTGCTCCTCCCGGCCAATGGCCAGGTTTTCATATTTTTCCGTGCTTACGGAGCGCATCATATGGCCCAGATCCAGCAAGCCTTTGTCCACGTCATCCCGGATCTTTTCTGCGTGTGCCGAGAAGATGTGAAAGCATACCTTAGGGTATCGTTCTTGAAATGCTTTGATCTGATCCGCCAGGGCGGAGAAGGACTCTGTCTCTCCTGAACCCAGATAGATGTCACCGGACAGTTCCGTGCTTTGCGCATGTTTCTCCTGGGCTTTTTGGTATAAAGCCAGGATGTCCCTGGCGGTTTCACGAAACATCAGTCCATCGGGTGTGAGTGTTACACTTCTTTTTCCGCGGATCAATAAAGTGCTGCCGATCTCTCTTTCCAGTTCCATCAATTGTCTGGACAGTGTGGGCTGTGAGATGTGCAGGATATCCGCCGCGCGGCTGATGCCGCCGACCTCGGCCACCGCAAGAAAGTACTCTAAAACACGCAGGTCCATCGGATCGCCTCCCGGTATAGTATGGAGTGAGTGTAGCATCTTATGCCGGAAGATGCAAGAAGAATCATTCAAAAATCGAATAATTCGATATACAAACTAAGTATTTTACATATTACGCCCGGAATGGTATAGTATACTCAGAACATAACACGGAGGAAATCACATGGTCTTCTATTTTACAGCCACAGGCAACAGCCTTTACGTAGCCAAGCATCTGGATACAGAACTCATCAGCATCCCACAGGAAATGAACAAGACCGACCGGCATTACAAAGCCGATAAGATCGGCATCGTATGTCCCCTGTTTGAATTGGATCTGCCCGATCTCATCAAAGATTTCATCCGCAGCTCCACGTTCGACACGGAGTATTTCTACATCATCGTCACCTATGGAATGCACCATGGCGGTGTGGCGGAACGTACGCAGGAATTCCTGGAGAGCATCGGCAAAAAGGCGGATTATATCAACACCATCATCATGCATGACAACGCTATCATCGTCTTCGATATG
>JAILDJ010000109.1 GCA_024689505.1 Clostridiales bacterium | reverse complement strand
CGGCCATATCGCATCCGTCAGAGGATACTCAATAACGAGCAGGGGAGCGTTCTACATAAATGGATGAAGCTGGGCGGGATCTCAGATCTTATCCGTGATGATCTGGAATACCTGCAGCAGACTTCCGTTCCGGATGTTGTTTCGGAAGTCAAACAAGCCGGAGAAGATGGAGTGCTCAGGATCCCACTGCGCATGGAACCCAATGAACTGCGGCTGATCCATATCACCAATATGAAATGAACAAAATACTTTGCAATATGACCAATACATAAACAATAATAAAACATACTTGCAATTATAGCAAATAAAAAACCTCCGTTCTGGAAAGACCTGAAAAGCAGAATGGTTTATACTGTACGTATCAAAACCAGACTTTTGAGTCAAAGCAGAACGGAGGATCTTTTTAT
Organism: Clostridiales bacterium; assembly: GCA_024689505.1. Classification (GTDB taxonomy): domain Bacteria; phylum Bacillota; class Clostridia; order Lachnospirales; family Bianqueaceae; genus RUG159. The sequence continues at coordinate 10,363 of JAILDJ010000109.1, read as the reverse complement.
GGAAAAATTGAAGGTTGGTATCATTGGCTGCGGCGGCATTGCGAACCAGAAACATCTGCCTTCTCTGAAGGCCAATGCGGATAAGTGCGAGATCGTTGCTTTTTGCGACATTATTGAAGAGAGAGCTATCAAAGCTTGTGAAGAATACGGCGCACCCGGCGCCAAGGTCTACACCGATCATGTAGAGCTTCTGAAGGATCCCGAGATCGACGTTGTCCATGTGCTGACTCCGAACGTAGCGCATTGCGAGATCACGGTCCATGCTTTCGAAGCCGGCAAACATGTCCTTTGCGAGAAACCGATGGCAGCGAGCACCGCGGACGCGCAGAAGATGCTGGATGCGTGGAGAAAGAGCGGCAAGAAATTCACGATCGGTTATCAGAACCGTTTCCGTCCCGAAGTACAGAATCTGAAGAAGGCTTGCGAAGCGGGCGAACTGGGTGATATCTATTATGGCAAGGCGCACGCCGTCCGTCGCCGCGCGGTCCCGACCTGGGGCGTATTCCCGAACAAAGCCCTGCAAGGCGGCGGTCCGCTGATCGACATCGGCACCCACGCGCTGGATCTTACCTTATGGATGATGGACAACTATGAACCCGCCCGTGTATCCGGCAGCGTATTCTATAAGCTGGGCCATCTGCAGCAGGCAACGGAAGGCAACCTGTTCGGACCTTGGGATCCGGAGACCTATGAGGTCGAGGACTCGGCTATGGGCTTCATCAAAATGAAGGATGGAACGACCATCGCGCTGGAAGCGGCCTGGGCGATCAACATGTCCGAATCCAGAGAAGCTTCCACGACCCTGTGCGGCACCAAAGCCGGTGCAGAGATCTTCTCCGGCATGAGCTATCATCAGGACAAGCTGGTCTACAATCGCGGCCGTCATGGACAGCTGATGGATGAAACACTGGCTGGCGGCGGAGCCGTGGCATATTTCGAAGGCGGAGATTCCGCTCCTGGCGTTGTTGAGGCCGATCAGTGGCTGCGCGCGATCCTGGAAGATGGAGAGCCGGTTGTCAAACCGGAACAGGCCTTTGTCGTGACCCAGATCCTGGAAGCGATCTATCGCTCTGCGGAGACCGGTGAAGAAGTCATCCTTGGCTGATAGGAGAAAACGGACCATGTATACATATGATCGAAAAGGACCGAAGCGTGGAGTAGCTTTTTACAGCTACTCTGCCGAATTCGGCCTGACCAAAACGCTGGAAGACTGTTTTGAAGATGTCCATGATATGGGTGCCCATGGTATCGAGATCCTGGCGAACACGCATATCGAAAACTATCCGTACCCGTCTGATGCGTGGGTAGAAAACTGGCATCATTTGTGTGAGAAGTATGAGGTCGTACCGGTGGAATATGGTCACTGGATCGATTCACACGCGGTACAGGGCAGAGAGCTGACTACGGAAGAAAGCGTCGAGATGCTCTGCCGTGATCTTAGGCTCGCGCATCGCCTCGGTTTTACGGTCATGCGTACGAAAATGCCAGTGATCAACGAAAAATTGGAGCCGGTCACCAACTGGAGGGAGATCATCAAAGGAGCCCTGCCGCTGGCAGAGCAGCTGAACATCCGGATGTGCCCGGAGATCCATACCCCGTCCAATCTGAAGGGGGATATGGTCAATGCCTATGTAAGCTTCATTGAGGAAACGAAGACGAAGTATTTCGGCCTGAACATCGATTTTTCTGTTTTCCGGGCCAAATTCGGGGAAGGTGAATGGGTCGATCCGGCTTTCAGACCCAATGTGCCGGAAGACATTATTCCCCTGCTGCCCTATATCTATTGCTGCCATGCCAAGTTCATCCATATGAGCGATACGTTTGAAGAGACCACGATCCCTTATCCGGAGATCATCCGGATACTGCAGGAGCATGAATGGGATGGGTTCCTGCTGAGTGAGTACGAAGGCGCGGATAAGTATGATGATGGCTACGAAGTCGGAGAGACGCTTCGCAAGCAGCATATCATGCTGAAGAACCTGATCGGGGATTAAGCAAAGGAGCAGAGGAGTTATGGAAAAACAAGTCATTCAGTCGGTCGGTTTCCGCAACATCAAAGAAAATGGTGAGATCACGGGATTCCAGCTGAAGATCCGCCTTCCGTACTATCGCGGCGTATTCCTCTCACAGCTTATGCCGGGTACTTTGTATGTCGATGGTGAAAAGTTCGAGAAGGAAGAGATCATCTGGTGCCTGAAGGGCGAAGAATATACACTGGAGCAGATGAAAGAGGATTTCAAGACGCATTGGACGCCGACGGACCTTATGGTACTGAAGGTGAAGAAACCGGGCGGACTTTCTCAGGGTTACCATGATCTGAAATACGGGTTCTGCTTTACTTCCAGTTATATGCCGCCGTTCTTGCAGTCTATGCTGGATCCGGATAAGGAAAGCATGGTGTTCCTGCCGGAATTCGGCAAGCATGTGAATGAACGCCGTCTTTTGATCGTTTGAACACAAACAGGAGAGAATGCAAATGAAAAGAATTGGGATCGGCATCATCGGTCATGGCTTTATGGGTCATGAGCATGAGAAAATGCTGAAAGATTTCGAAGGCATCCGTCTTGTAGGTTTTGCGGATAAGGATCCGGAGCAGCTTGAAGACGTCAGTGTAGGGCTGAAACGCTACGCAAGCAATGAGGAACTGATCCGGGATCCGGAAGTAGACGTGGTCTTGATCGCGTGCAACAATAATCAGCATCACGATCTTGTCATCCAGGTCGCGGAAGCAGGGAAAGACGTCATATGTGAAAAGCCGGTAGCCATGAGTCTGCAAGAACTTGATGAAATGGAAGCGGCTTGCAAAAAGAACAACGTCCGATTCACGGTCCATCATCAGCGTCGGTTCGATCCGGATTTCCGGACAGCCAAAGCCGTCCTGGATTCCGGTACGCTGGGTTCTGTTTATACGATCAAAAACAGTCTCTATGGATTCAACGGGAATATGCATGACTGGCATGTCTTCAAGTCGGAAGGCGGCGGCATGCTCTACGACTGGGGCGTCCATCTGCTGGATCAGGTGCTTTGGATGATGCCTGGTGTGAAGATACAGAGCGTGTTCGCGGACGTACGCAATGTGATCAATTTTGAAGTCGATGATTATTTCAAGATTCTGATGCGGTTTGAAAACGGTATCATGGCGGAAGTCGAACTGGGCACGTATTATCTGGCCGACAAGGTACAGGATAAATGGTTCGAGCGCCATTGGTTCGTCGGCGGCAACCGTGGCACTGCCTACGTTGATGGCTTCTTCCCCGAAGGAAAGATCGTCCGCACGGCGCATCTCCTGGAAAACGTCGGTGGAAAACGCACCATGACAGCTGCCGGGCCGACTCGTTCCTTTGGCCCCGCGCCGGAGGGTATGATCCTGACAGAGCCGCTGCCGGAAGTCCATACCAGCCATGAAAACTACTTTGAGAACTATGTGCGGGCGTATCATGGAGAAGAGGAGTTCCTGGTCAAGATCGATGAGACCAGACGGGTGCTGCGCCTGATGGAAGCGGCCAGAGAATCCGCTCGAACGGGCAAGTCTATCGCTTTCGAATCTGTGGAGTGATACAGGCTTCGGACATTGGATCGATAATGAGAATAGAAGAAGGACCGGCAGATGTCGGTCCTGTTTTCTTATAAATCCAGAAAAAATGAATACTTCGATATTGTTATAGGTATCGCATATTATTGTCCATGGAAGCGGTTTGTGATATAATACGGTATATACCTCTCAGGTGCGGAAGAAACGATCCAAAGGAGTGGACTCATGAAAAAGGTTTCAGTCAAGCCTTTACTTATATGTTATCTGATCATCACTGTCGGGGTGGTCATCAGTCTGATGCTGTTCGGTGATACGTACAGTATGTATGTGCCGCGTGTGGATGGCGCATCCAATGATGCAGTCGAAGGGTACGTTGAGCCGGAAGGCATCGTAGAAGTTACGGAAACGGTCATACAGGAACGGGTCGCGAAGGTCACCTTCAAGGCTGTCAAAAAGGGTACCGCCTTTGGCCAGGTCCAGTATGTACGGAACAAAGATAACCCCCAAGAGTATCTGACACTGAGCGGGACCGATCTTACAGTGACCAGATCCGGGATCATCCTGAGCGGCAATTACGATTTCGGCGGCAACCAGGTGACTTTGATCGGACTCGTACTGTTCTTCCTGGCGACGATGGTATTCTTTATCAGATCGTTCGTGATCCGCACGCGGCAGGATTTCTTTTCCTACCGGACGGTGCTGGATCTTGGGCTTGCCATGTACTTTGCCGTTTTGACGGTCATATTCGGGGTCATGGTCGGGGTGTATTACATCAGACCTGAACTGTTCAGCACCAGTCTGATCTTCGACTATGCGGGGAACGGCATGAGCCTCGTCGTTATGTTTTCCATACCTTTGATTGCGGCATTCGCTGCATATATGAGTATTTCCAATCTTCGGCTGATCACGAGGGAAGGCTTTCGTCCGGTCAACCTGCTGGGTGTTTTCATCGGTATTTTTATGATTCTGGGGTCACTGGTCTGTCTGTACTTTTTGTACAAGGCACCGTTCCTGGTCGATATGTCACCCAAAGGCATTGCCATATTCATAACGAAGATCGTACTCGCGGCTCTGTTTGTATATTTTGAATGTATCCTGTTGGCTACCGGCATCTGCCTGAATATGGCTGCGCTCTTCAAACCCGAGTATAACAAGGATTTCATCATCATTCTTGGCTGCGGCATCAAGAAGGACGGCACATTGTATCCGCTCTTGAGAGGCCGGGTGGACAGGGCGATCCGGTTCTATCACGAGCAGGAACAGAAGACCGGTAAGAAGGCTGTGTTCGTGCCTTCAGGCGGACAGGGAAGCGACGAGGTGATCTCCGAGGGTGAAGCTATGAAGCGCTATCTGCTGGAGCAGGGGATCCCCGAAGAGCAGATCCTGCCGGAGACCGCATCCACGACCACACTTGAGAACATGCGGTTCTCCAAGAAGCTGATCGATGCCGTGAAACCGGACGCGAAGGTTGCCTTTTCGACCACCAACTATCATGTGTTCCGCGGCGGTATGTTCGCCAGAGAGGCCGGGATGAAAGCCTCCGGCATGGGCTCCAAGACCAAGTGGTATTTCTGGCCCAATGCGGAGATCCGCGAATTCATAGGGCTGGTCGTCAATCAGCTTTGGGTGCACGTGATCGTCGCCCTGGGGCTGGCAGTGCTTTCCATTGCCCTGGCCAATATGGGGACGCTGCTGAAATTCATATTGTAAACGAGATACAAAAGATCCGGCTGAGGGACTGTAAAAGGTCCTCAGCCGGTGTTTTAGTCTTCATAATAATGATCCGTGTTGGAAGCATTTTCATTTTGCATTATAGAGCACAAATATATGAATAACGATTGAATTTTGCGCAGATCTATGTTACAAAAGTTTAAAACTGACAGGAACGGAGCAATACATGAAAACAAAAATGATGACGATCCTGCTGGACCGCCGGGGCGTAGATACCCTGTCCGAAACGATCCGGAACTGGCTTGAGGACGCGGGGATCGGGCATAAAGATATCCTGCGCATCCGACTGGCCATGGAGGAACTGCTCGTCAAGGTCCATGAACATAGTGATGATGATATACAGGCGGAGCTGCGTCTTGGCCGCGGAGTCGGAGACTGGCAGCTTCGAGTCCGATATGATGGGAGCCGGTTCGACCCTACCGCTCCGCAGGAAAGTGATATCGATGCATGGACGGCGGACCTTTTGGCCCGTACCGGGGTCATGCCTGTGTGGCGCTGGCGTTCCGGGCGAAATGAACTTTTGTTCCGCATCCCCAGCAAAAAAAGACGGCCGGAGCTGATCACGCTGGGCAGCGTCGTGGCAGCCATTGCGATCGGCATGCTTGGCCAATTCCTTCCGGAAGCGGTCAAGAGCGGCATTTCCGACAATCTGCTGATCTTCTTGTCGAGCGCGTTCCTGCACCTGCTTGGCATATTTATCGGACTGATGATCTTTTTGTCCATCGTTACCGGTATCTGCGGCATCGGCAGTTCTTCACAGCTGGGACGGATCGGAAAGTTGATGATCTCCCGATTCTTGCTCTCTACGTTTTTGACTTGTGGGGTTTTGGTGTTCGTGGTCCGTTTCTTCTTTTCCGGGGCCGCGGCCGGCGGAGGTGAGGGGTCTCAGTTCCATGCGATCCTGAAGATGGTTTTTAATATCATTCCATCCAACCCGGTCCAGCCTTTTCTGGAAGGCAATACGCTGCAGATCGTGTTCCTTGCCGCGATCGTAGGTATCGTACTGTTGATCATGGGCAGCCAGACGGAAGGCATCCGTAGCCTGGCATTCCAGGCGGAGGCGTTGATCCGCCGATGTGTCACCGGTGTGTGCATCCTTCTGCCGATCTACATTTTTTCTTCATTGGTCATGCTGTTTTGGCAAAGCGGAGCGGGACTTCTGCTGCAGTTCTGGAAGCCGCTGGTCCTTGCCGCTTGTTTGTGTTTTGCGCTCTTGGTGGGCTATATCCTTGTGGTATGTCAGAAATATAAAGTAAGACCATCCTTGTTGATCCATAAGATGATACCGAGTTTTCTGATCGCACTTACCACATCTTCCTCTGCCATCGCTTTGCCTACGAGCATGGAGATCAATGAGACGAAACTCGGCATCGAGCCTTCCTTTTCGCGTACGGCATCACCGATCGCTACGATCTTGTTTGCCGGAGGCTTTTCGCTTGTGTATGTGCTTGCCGGTGCATTCTTAGCAAAGTACTATGGCCTTGCCGTCGACGTTTCCTGGTGGATCATTCTGTGGTTCGTCAGTTCACTGCTGGCCATGTCGACCCCACCTGTCGCCGGCGGTATGATCTCCTGCCTGTCGATCCTGCTGCTGCAGATGCTGATCCCGCAGGAGGGATTGGTCATCGGTGCGACGTTGATGATGTTCCTGGATTATATATGTACCGCCACGCGCATACCGCTCGTGCATTGCGAACTGATCCTGCAGGCGGACCGCCTGGGACTGTTGGACGAAGAGATGCTGCGCAGATAGATCCTGTGAAATAAAAAGCCGGGGCAGAACGCTTAAGGTTCTGCTCCGGTTTTGTTATAGCGATAATTCCATGATGTATTGATCCGTGCCTTCCTCCAGCTTGCTGCGGCCGGTGGCGACAAACCCGTGTTTTCTGTAGAAGCGCCGGGCTTTCGTATTTTTCTCCAGGACCCATACGGTGGTGCAGGCATGTTCGCGGACCGCGAAGGCGAGCAGCTGGCTGCCGATGCCCTTGTTTGAGAAGAAACCATCGACATACAGTTCCCGGATCTCCTGGCCGACTATGTGGATGAAGCCCTTGACGAAGCCATCGTCGTAGACCCAGATGCCTTCCAGCTTTTCGGGATGGTCGATATAGGTCTTGGCCAGCGGATAGACCTGCATCTCCCCGAAGGAGACCTTGTCGTTCTGGAAGATCGTACGATAGTTCAGCCGCTTGGTAAATATGGAGATCTCCGCGATCCGCGAAGCATCGTCCGTCGTTGCTTTTCTGATCATTTGAATAATACCTTCAGTGAGTTATAGAAGTAGTACGGGCAATACAGGTCGTTGTGCGGGAAGTCGGATACCGCGAAGAAGATATTGTTCTTCTCGGGATCTTTACCATAGGAAAAGACAGGATCGTGCGTTACATATTTCAACTGGTCGATCATGGCCTGGACATCGTTCGGATAGCCATCGCTCGCGAAGATGAAGAAAGGCAGTTCCGGATGAGCTTTGATCGGTGCGGTCAGATAATCGATGACCTGCTGCTCGGACAATTCTGCACGGATTTTTCCGCCCGCCGTGGTCATGCAGCTCATGGGCGAGTAGTAGCGGAAATATTCGAAATCATTGTGCAGGATGTACCAGGTGCATACGCAGCCGCGGGAATATCCGCTGAATCCGCGATGGTCGCGCGCCGCTTTGATATCCTCGTCGGAACCGGATTTCAGGTAGGTGTTATATTTCAGCTCCACCGCCGGGATGATGTCTTCCACGACTTCACGGTAGAAGTTGGGTTTGATCGTAGGATTGCCGGAGAACCCCCCGCCATCGCCAGCCGGTACGTCGCCTGTGGTCTTGCGGGTCTCCACGTCGGTGTATACGTCGAAGTAGTAGGTCGTAAAGACGAGGATACAGGGGTCCACATCGCCGGAGGCGAACATGTTGTCCAACTTGTCCTTGACCTCCGGGATCGTGAAAAGATCCGGATCGCAGGTATTGCCATGCTGATAGTACATGACGTTGTATCGGGTCTCCTTATCTTCCGGGTCGTAGCACCAGGGCAGATAAACGTTGCAGAATTTCGGATGATCGATGCCGTCGTCGTAGGCATCGGTCGTATATTCGACGCGCTCGAAATGGCCGGTCTTGACCGGGGTATCGGTCAAAGCGGTATTCTCCTCAAAGACCGTTTCGAAGTCGATCAATTCCCCTGCGGGATGGATGACAGTTTTGATTTTAGGTTCCATAGAAGAGGCTCCTTTCTAATGGGTTCATAAATGCATCCGCTCATACTATACAACGACGGTCCGCTTTTGGTAAATCCGCAGTTTCGACAAATGTCAGGGCCGTATCTTGTTTATTTTGCGCACTGGAAAAAAAGCCTTTATTCTGAAAGAGCTTTATTTTTCTCTGAAACCATGTATAATGGAGGCATCCACCATCTGAATGAAAAGGAAGTTGATATGATGGACGATAGGAAACGAAAGACTGCCTTCGTGACCGGTGCCGGCCGGGGCATCGGCAAGGGGATCGCGGTGCAACTGTCCAAGAATGGATACGATGTGGGGATCCATTACAATACGTCGGAAGAAGGTGCCATGGAAACGGCGGAACTGTGCCGGGCCAATGGTGCACGAGTCGTACTGTTTCAGGCGGATATCCGCAATGTGGAGGAGATCCGGAGCATGTTCGACGCGGTCGAAGAGAAGCTGGGGGCCCTGGACCTGATGGTGTGCAATGCGGGTATCACACGGTTCCAGCCTTTCCTGGAAGCCACGCCGGAGATGTTCGATACGGTGATCTCCACAGATCTGCGCGGCAGCTTTTTCTGCGCGCAGGGCGGTGCCAGGAACATGGTCCGCCACGAAAAACGCGGCGTGATCATCCTGATCTCATCCAACCATATGAGCGGGTGCTGGCCGCATGCCAGCTTCTATGCGGCTGCCAAGGCGGGCCTGGAGAAAGCCGGTAAGAACATGGCACTGGAACTTGCAGAACATGGGATCCGGGTCGTGACGATCGCACCGGGCTATACGGCCTCGGCCGATTGGCCCAGGACCGAAGGCCGCATCCGTACGGAGAGCCGCATACCGGCAGGACGTTTCGCGACGCCTGAGGAGATCGGCGACGCCGTGGTCTTCCTTGCGTCCGACAAGGCCGGTTATATTACAGGGACGACACTGTTCATCGACGGCGGGGCACTGCTGCCGGTGCTGACAGAAAACAGATTTGTTTGATCCGTCATGAGAGGAGGTTTGTATCATGAAGATCACAAACATGGAAACTTTTCACGTTCCGCCACGATGGATGTTCTTGAAGATCAGTACAGATGAGGGCATCGTCGGCTGGGGCGAACCGGTCATAGAAGGACGTGCGCAAACGGTCGAGAAAGCCATAGAGGAACTGAAACCTGTCCTGATCGGCCAGGATCCGACGCGCATCGAACACTTGTGGCAGACCATGTACTGCACGACGTTTTACCGGGGCGGCCCGATCCTGACAGCCTGCATCAGCGGTATCGAACAGGCACTGTGGGACATCAAAGGCAAGCAGCTGGGCGTGCCGGTCTATGAGCTGTTGGGCGGCCGCTGCCGCGACAAGGTGCGTATGTACGCTCATGCGGGCGGCGGTACTCCGGAAGAATGCGCTGAGAGCGCCAAATCCAGGGTCGCACAAGGCTTCAATGCGATCAAAATGGGTGTGGACGCGCCGGTCGAGCATGTGGACACCCTTGGATATATCAAACGTAATGCAGCGAAGATCGCCGCAGCCCGCGAAGCCGTGGGCGATGACGTCGACATCGGGATCGATTTCCATGGCCGCATCCACGCGGGCATGGCGAACCGCCTGATCGATGCGTTCGAGCCGTATTATCCGATGTTCATCGAGGAGCCCTTGCTGCCGGAGAACGTGGATATGATGGCCTATATCGCTTCCAAGACCAGCGTACCGATCGCCACGGGTGAGCGCCTGTTCACCAAGTTCGCCTTCCGTGAAGTGCTGGAGAAGCATGCGGCCACGGTCCTGCAGCCGGATATCTGCCACTGTGGCGGTATCTTCGAGGCTAAGAAGATCGCTGCGATGGCGGAAGCCTATCATTGCTCCGTCGCACCGCACAACCCGCTGGGACCGATCTCGCT
>JAILDJ010000086.1 GCA_024689505.1 Clostridiales bacterium | reverse complement strand
TTCCAACGCCAGCACGATCGCATGGCTGAAGGCATCCATGTGGGACGGATCGAAATTGATATACTGGGTGCTCTGGATGATCAGTCTGACCCGCGGTGAGATGTCCACGTCCTTCAGCCAGACCGCCAGGATCTTCTTCTGTTCAGAAGCGGCGAACTCCAGTTCCCGCAGGCACCAATCTGACTGGATCGAATGGTCGGACACGATAAAGATCAAGTATTCGCACGCGATGATCTGATTCGCGATCACAGAGAAATAGTTCTCCCCACCCCGCAGCTTCGTATCGTACCAGACATCCGCGATGCCCGCGTTCTGGATCGATTCCGCGATCTTCCGGACTTCCGCCGCGTCCTGGTGTGAATAACTGATAAAGATCGATGTTTTCATCCTGTGTTTCTTCTTTCTTTATTGATGCACTGCTTTATTTACTTAAGGTCCATCGCGAACAAGCCGCATGTTTCACCGCGCGTTTTCAGGATCTCAAGAACGATGGACTGATACTTACCTGTTACCGCATGCACCATCAGGCGCTGGTGCACCCGGGCGGTTTCTGCCAGGATCTCCTTTGTACCATCTTCCTTTACCCCCAGCACCCGATACGCTTCCGGCAGCGTTTTAGGAACGATCGCCTGGGGCCAGCCGAGAGGCCGGTTGTGGATCATGTTGCGGTTCAGTCTGGCGATCTCTTCCGGCTCCGTCTCACGGTTTAGATCACTGTCGAAGACCAGGCGGACCTGCGCGACCGCTTCCGGTTGCTCAAAGGCATAAACGACCGTTTCTCCCGCCTTCAGCTTCATGCCATGATAGCCTTCTTCATCCGGACGGTCCAGACCATTGCGCAGGACCTCTGCCTCCGGCGCCAGGAGCGCTTTCTGCGTAAGCTCCGAGAGGGGACGTCTGCGGAACGGCAGCCAGCAATCATCGTCCATCAAGGTCTCCTGCAGGATTTTTAAGTGATTCTGATATACGCCGCGTGGGGTGGTTTCGTGCGCCACGGCCAAATATGCGGCGGTACCGGCGGCCTGTCCCAGCAAAGAACAGGTGGCCATGACCCGGGTCGAACTCATCGCGGCGTGGGTCACGGAGATGTTGCGGCCGGCGAACATCAGGTTCTCGATGTTTTTGGAATACAAGCAGCGATACGCGATGCCATAGGGTGAGGGCGCCGGGTGGAAAATGTTCGGCGGTTCCGACGTCCGGAAACCGGCCGGGTGATGGTCGTCCATCGTCCAGCCGCCGTAAGCGATCAGGTCCTCGAATCGGCCTTCCGCGCGCACGTCATGCTGGGTCATGATATAGTCGCCCACATAGCGGCGGCTTTCACGCTTGCCGGGCAGCATACCGACCCAGTCCAGATGCCAGTACTTGTTCTTTTCCTTCTGCTGAGGATCGTTCTTCAGATAGTCCCACAGGCCGTACGCCGTTTTCAGCAGTTCGTCCCGCAGCCACTCCGTATCGTGGATCGCGTCGTTTTCTCCGCCCAGCTCCAGATACCAGAAATTTTCCGTCGGCTGCGCCATGTCCGGCATGCGGTGTATCAGGTCCTCTTCGGTGATCTTGTACGCCCACCCAGGAGGGATGAACTCGTTGGGTGTGGTCTCCTGGCGGGCCTGGATCATGCAGCTCATGCCCATGGTCTTCTTATCGGCCTGCAGCGGCGCAATGTCCTCACCGAATTCCTCCCGGCTCTCCCGCCCCATGCGGTACAGAGCGCCGGTCAAGGGAGCCAGCACACTGTCGCCGGAACAGTCGATGAAGATCTGTGCTTCGACCTCGTGGTACGTCTGGGTCGTCATCTGCCAGCCCGTGACGTTCAGGATCCTGTCCCCGTCCATCTCCGCGTCCAGGCAGGAACAGTTCAGCAGCAGTTCGATGCCCGGCTGGAAACGGACCTTTTCATACAGGATCCCGTCCCACACCGAGTAGTTCATATCCGGGTTGCGGTAGAGGTTCTCCAGCTTGAATTCCTCGATCAGACCTGTCTCCGCGTGATCCCTGCCATGCGCGCCGCACACCCACATGCGGATCTCGCTGGAGGCATTGCCGCCCAGCACCGGGCGGTCCTGCATCAACAGGACCCGACTGCCATGACGGGCTGCCGCGATGGCCG
>JAILDJ010000084.1 GCA_024689505.1 Clostridiales bacterium | reverse complement strand
AGGTTATGAAGATGCGGAACACATCCATGTGCCGGATACCGATTATCTGCTTCCGGACGAGATCAAGCACTTTACGCTGAAGAACCAGATCATTGATGATCAGCACGTCTCCTTCATCCAGGGCAGCGGCCATGGCGGATCTCATCCGCATCTGGTGCAGGAATTCGTGACATCCTGCCTGGAAGGCCGGAAACCGCATGTTTCCGCGAAGGTCGCGGCGAACTGGAATGTGGCCGGTATCCTCGGACATGAATCCTGCCTGCGCGGCGGCGAGATCATCGATATGCCGGAATGGGCCATGTTTGAGGACTGATCCCGCCGATTTGGCGAATCATAAACAGATACAAAGCAGCACCAAGCAATAGTTGTACTTTATTAAGAGGAGGAAATGAATGATGACAAACAACATGCCTCAGGTAAAAATCGGACTGATCGCAGTCAGCCGTGACTGCTTCCCGGCAGAGCTTTCCCTGACCCGCCGCAAAGCGCTGGTGGAAGCCTATGCCAGGAAATATGATGCGGCTGACCTCTATGAATGCCCGGTCCTGATCAATGAAAGTGAAATCGATATGGTCAATTCTCTGGCCGATGTCAAGGCAGCCGGCTGCAACGCCCTTTGCGTCTACCTCGGCAACTTCGGTCCGGAGATCGCAGAGACCATGCTGGCCAAGAGCTTCGACGGTCCGGTCATGTTCTGTGCGGCGGCTGAGGAATCCCAGGACAACCTGATGGGCGGCCGCGGCGATGCGTACTGCGGTATGCTGAACGCCAGCTACAACCTGCATCTGCGGAATGTGAAAGCCTATATTCCGGATGAACCGGTCGGTGATGCGGAAGACTGCGCGGACATGATCCACGATTTCCTGCCGATCGCACGCGTGGCCATCGCCCTGAAGGATCTGAAGATCATCTCCTTCGGACCGCGCCCGCTGAACTTCCTGGCCTGCAACGCACCGATCAAGCAGCTGTACAACCTGGATGTGGAGATCGAAGAGAACTCCGAGCTGGATCTGTACGAGTCCTTCCTGAAACATGAAGGCGACGCCCGGATCGCGGAAGTCGTCGCGGATATGGAAGCGGAACTGGGCGAAGGCAACAAACGGCCGGCTGTCCTGCCGAAGCTGGCTCAGTACGAACTGACCCTGAAAGACTGGGCGGAAGCGCACAAGGGAAGCCGCAAATATGTGACTCTGACCACGAAATGCTGGCCGGCATTCCAGACCATGTTCGGCTTCGTTCCCTGCTATGTCAACAGCCGTCTGACAGGCCAGGGCATCCCGGTCTCCTGCGAAGTGGATATCTACGGAACGCTGTCCGAGTATATCGGCCAGGTCGCTACACAGGATATCGTTACGCTGCTGGATATCAACAACTCCGTCCCGAAAGATATGTTCAAAGAGAGTATCGACGGGAAGTTCGACTACAAGTTCAGCGACACCTTCATGGGCTTCCACTGCGGCAACACCTGCTCCAAGAAGCTGGCATTCCATGAGATGAAATATCAGCTGATCATGGCCCGTGCGCTTCCGGAAGAAGTCACGAACGGCACGCTGGAAGGCGATATCGTTCCGGGCGACATCACGTTCTATCGTCTGCAGAGCACCGCGGACGCCAAACTGTTTGCGTACGTGGCAGAAGGGGAAGTCCTTCCGGTACCGACCCGTTCCTTCGGCGGCATCGGCGTATTCGCCATTCCAGAGATGGGCCGCTTCTATCGTCACTGGCTGATCGCCAAGGGATTCCCGCATCACGGCGCGGTGGCCTTCGGTCATTATGGAAAGGTGCTGTATGAAGTCTTCAAATATCTCGGCCTGACGGATGCACAGATCGGCTTCAACCGTCCCGCCGGCGATCGTTTTGAGGGAGAGAATCCGTTCTGAACGGATAGCAAAAAAGTCAGATTTCTGACATACTGAGAAAAAGGATCTCTGCCTGTCCGGCGGAAAAGGTTTTCGAAACGGACGGGCAGAGATTTTCTTGTGCAATTTTACCAAAAATTTCAGAAAATAATCGGCGGACTATAGTTTAATCGAATAAATAATTGACCACAATCGGGAGAAAAGGTGTATAATATGATCAACGCACGCGCGGCATTTTTATACATCTCTGAGCAGGCCGTGCGTACAGAAAAGGAGGCCTTATGATCGTATCCCTGCAGGCCGTGCTGGACATTGCCGAAGCAAAGAAAACAGCGATAGCGGCATTCAACGTGACAAACATGGAAAGTATCATGGCAGCCATTGCGGCAGCAGAAACGCTGGACCAGCCGCTGATCCTGCAGTTCTGCAGCAGCGTACACGGCAAGTATGTGCCGATGGCGGATATCGGACCGGTCATGATGGTGATGGCGGAAAAATCCACGGCACCGATCTGCGTACATCTGGATCACGGGGAGACGTTTGAAGAGATCCGGGAAGCACTGGAGATCGGCTTCACCGGCGTCATGTACGACGGTTCCATGCTCCCGTATGAACAGAATGTGGCGAACACCAAACTGGTCGTGGAACTGGCAGCCGGTTACGGGGCACAGGTAGAGGCAGAGCTGGGCGCCATCGCAAGGGACGAATACTCTTCTGTCGAACGGACCGCACACGATGCGGAGGCAGCCATTTTTACCGATCCGGATCAGGCGCAGGATTTTGTGAAGAAAACGGGTGTTGCCGGCGTGGCCTGCTCATTCGGCGCCGTACATGGGATCTATCTCAAAGAGCCGCATCTGGATTTCGAACGGATCAGCCGGCTGCATGAAAAGATGGGCGCGGCAGTGATCATGCATGGCGGCTCCGGCATCCCCGATGCAGATATCCAGGAGTGTATCCGGCGGGGCGTCCGG
>JAILDJ010000072.1 GCA_024689505.1 Clostridiales bacterium | reverse complement strand
ACGGTCGATCTGCTCGACCTGAAAGATGGCGATAACGTGATCCTGACCGGCGGACTCATCGGCGGCGGCACCAATACCATCCGGCTTGAGAGCGTCAAACGGCGCATCCGCATTACGCAATAATCATTCATAGGAGGTCCTGTCATGGCTCTGATCCAAGTCAATTTCGTATCCAAATCCTTGCTGCGCACCGTTCCGATCCAGGTCATCCTGCCGGTCGACAAGATCAGCATGTTTTCCAATGAAAAGAAAGAAGAGAAGCCTTTCAAGACTTTATACCTGCTGCATGGCATCCTCGGCAATTATACCGATTGGGTGTCCGGCACCCGTATCCAGCGCTGGGCAGAGGAGCGGGACCTGTGCGTGGTCATGCCCAGTGGCGACAACGCGTTTTACATCGACCAGCCGGCGAGCATGAACAACTATGGCCAGTTCATCGGGGAGGAACTCGTAGACATTACACGCCGCATGTTCCCGCTGTCCCGCAAGCGCGAGGATACCTTTATTGCCGGCCTTTCCATGGGCGGCTACGGCGCGATCCGCAACGGCCTGAAGTATCATGATACCTTCGGTGCCATCGCCGGACTTTCCTCCGCGATCCACATCCTGGAACCGGGTACGCAGCATATGAACATCGCCATGGAAGAGAGCTTCTTCGGCCCGCTGGACGAAGCGGTAAAGAGCGACAAAAACCCGCGTGTGCTCATTGATCAGCTGATCGCTGAGAAGGCGGAGCTTCCGAAGATCTACATGGCCTGCGGCCTCGATGATGGACTTTTGGAAGTCAACCGTACGTTCCGGGATCTGTTCAAAGCCAAAGGCTTCGATGTTACCTACTTCGAAGGCCCCGGCGCCCATGAGTGGGATTTCTGGGATCGAGAGATCAAGAAAGTACTGGAATGGCTGCCCTTGGACGAAGCCAGCCAGGGCGCCACGAGTGGAAGCATCGATAAATAAACATATGAATTTCTGAAAACGAAAGGGAGAAGAATCATGAGCCGTTTTTGTACGCATTGCGGAGCGCGCCTGGATGATAATGCCAGGTTCTGCACCAGCTGCGGAAAGATGATCGAAAGCCTTCCGGAGCAGCCGCAGATCCAGCAGCCGGAGATCCAGCAGCCCCAGACGCCGGAACAGCCGGTTTGGACGCAGCCGGTTCCTGTAAATACCGGTGCCTGGCAGCAGCCGGTGGACCCGAATCCCACCCAGTGGACCGGGCCGCAGCAGCCTGTGGACCCCAATACTACGCAGTGGACCGGACCTGCCCCGACTTTAGACCCGAACCAGCCTACAGGCGACCCCAACTGGAATCCGGATCCTCCGGAACAGCCGCCGCAGTGGCCGCCGGAATCCTATCCGGGCAATCCCGGACAGCCACAGGGCGGCAGGACGATCAGCAAGGGAGCGCTGATCGGGATCCTGTGCGGCGTTCTGGCTCTCATCGGTGTGCTTGTAGCGATCCCGCTGCTTTTGAATCGTGTCCCCACGCTCGATCTGAACAAGTACTACCAGGTCACCTTCAATGGAAATGATGGCTATGGCAACGCGGAAATCAAATTCGACAGCGAAAAGCTTCTGAAAGACTACGAAAAGAAGTTCAGCACGCCGGAGAAGGCGCATGAATTCGTGTCTTTCGCCCAGTATATGCCATCGTTGTCCAAAACGTATGAACTGAAAAATGATGAGACCGTCACCCTGCAGTGGGATATGTCCGAAGAGGATCTTAAGTTCTGGAAGAAGTACTATGGCGTCGAGATCCAATGGAAGGACAAGGAGATCAAAGTTGCCGGGCTGACGCCCATCGGCACGTTCGATGCCTTCGCGTCGGTAGATGTAAGCTTCGAAGGCAATGATGGTTCCGGTCGTGTTCGCGTGGATCAGAAGGATGATGAGTATTATTATTACTTGTCTTTCGACTGTGATTCATACGATGGTCTGAGCAATGGTGATACCGTTACCGTAACCTGCAGATATGAAGAAGCGTACATGGCACAGGAATTGGGCAAGGTACCGGAAGCCGCCACCAAGCAGTACACGGTCGAAGGCCTGGGCGAGATCAAAGAGATCAACCCCTTCGATCATATCAACATTCGATATGAGGGTGTCAGTCCTGAACTGACGGCGTACGTCGAATTCAACGAGGATGCGCCGCAGGAACTGAAGGATGCCGTCTATATCGACAACAGCTATATCTACGACCTGAAGAATGGCGATGAGATCACCATTGAGGTCAAGAGCTGGAGCGACGATGCGGAGATCGCGCAGTATTATGGCATCAAAGTTACGGAATGGAGCAAGACCTATACAGTCGAGGCAGAGCAGGAGTACGTGACCAAGTTGGCCGACATCGATGACAGTACGCTGGAGCGCCTGAAAAAGATCGCGGATCAGGCCATCCAGGAAGAGGCTGATGATGAATATGGTGATGAGATCACCATGGTCGATCACTCTTATATAGGCCTGTACCTGATGACGCCGAAGAACGACGATATGTATTACACGCAGCAGAACTATCTCTATGTTCTGTACAAGATCGACATCACGTCCAAGAACGGTGGTGCAGGAACGTATTACTACTACCTCGGCTTCGAGAACCTGATCAAAAACAGGACAGACGGCGAGATCACCTTCCGCGAAGATTACTACAACACACCATCTTCCTCCGTGCGGGCCGGAGAAGTGTATCTGAGCGGATATGATTCCCTCGACACATTCCGCCAGAGCGCCATCGAGTACAATAGTGATTCTTATAATTACGAAACCAATGTAAAGTAATGCAAAAGGACCATATTCTATGATGAATGATTACAAGATCCATAATCCGATCATTCCTGGTTTTTATCCTGATCCGTCCATCTGCCGGGTCGGGAAGGACTATTATATCGCTAATTCATCCTTTTCCTTTTTCCCGGGTATCCCGCTGTTCCACAGCAGAGATCTGGCGCACTGGGAATGCATCGGTTACGCACTGAGCGATCCGAAGCAGCTGCGTCTGAACCCGGAGCGGACCTCAGGCGGCCTTTTTGCCCCGACGATCCGCTATCATGAAGGCTTGTTCTACGTGATCGTGGGTAATATGACCACCGGGGAGAACATCCTTGTCACCGCGGAGGATCCACGTGGACCCTGGTCAGACGTCCATTTGATCGATGGCGTGGGCGGCGACCCGTCCCTGTTCTGGGACGATGACGGGACCTGCTGGTGTAGCTACTCCAAGATGGGCGGTCCGCAGGGCGGCATCGTGAACCGACAGCTCGATCTTACGACCTTCCAGCTGGTGGGAGAGGAATATCATCTGTGGAACGGCAACGCCTATGACGCGCACAGCCCGGAATCCTCTCACATTTACAAGAAAGACGGATGGTACTATCTGCTCATCGCCGAAGGCGGAACGGAGCATTATCATGCCACGACCATCGCCCGGAGCCGGGAATTGAACGGTCCGTACAAGAACTACCGCGGCAATCCGATCCTGTCCCACGGGCATCTGAGCATGTTCCATGAGATCGTCAACATCGGGCATTCGGACTTCGTGGAGACCCAGACCGGGGCCTGGTACATGGTTTCGCTGGCTTCCCGGCCGTACGGTGGTTACCACAAGAACATGGGACGCGAGACGTTCATCATGCCCGTCATCTGGGAGAGCGGCTGGCCAATCGTAAGCCCGCTGACCGGTAAGTGCGAGATGGAATATCCGGCGCCGGATCTGCCGGAGTATCCGGTCGCGCCGGTGGCGGTCGTGGATGATTTCGATGCGCCGCAGCTGTCCTGGCAATGGAATACGCTGGGCACTCCGCTCAACGATGTTTACCGCATCGAAAACAGCCGACTCGTGATCCGCACGGTGGAGACACCGGTGGAGAACTGGGCACACAATGCCTTCGGCGGTTTCCCGGAGGACCCGGAGGAGCGGCGTAAACTTTTTGAAAAGATGATGGCCACCCGCAAGAATGCGAAGTCCTACGCCATGGGATTCGTCGGCCGCAGACAGCAGCACTTCAGTTATACGGCGGCGGCCTGGATCGAATTTGAACCGCAGACGGAAACAGATACGGCAGGTCTGATGATCCTGCAGGATTCCACCAACCAGCTGCGCATCGAGATCGCAAAGGAAAACGGCAGAAAGGTCTGCCGCGTGGTGAAGTTCTACAATGTGATCCCACATGCCATGATGGGGGACGTGATCCCAGAGATGGATGTGGAAGAAGGTCTGTACAGCAAGGTGCTGGGCTGCGTCGAACTGGGCAGCAGCGAAGCGGAGCTCCGTATCGAGGCAAGAGGCCAGTCCAACAGCTTTTACGTCAACGATCTGCCGGTTGCGGAGAACGTTGATGGCTCCTTCCTGGGGTCGGAGACCTGCGGCGGATTCATCGGAGCGTATATTGCGATGTTCGCCACCGGCGGTGGAACAGAGGTGGACAACGAAGCCGCCTTCGACTGGTTTGGATATCAAGGAGAAGATGAATGACAGAAAATGCAAAAGAGTATCTGGCAAAGATCCAGCCGGGCGCACAGCCGCCGCTCGGGCTGACCGATCCTGAATTTGTGGATCGGTTCGCCAGCTTCGCTTTCGATGAAGTGATCCACATGCCCCTGGTGGAAGGCCAGGAGCCGATCGATGACAGGACACGGTTCATGGCCATCCTGGCAACGTTGCTCGGCTGCCAGGGACTGGATGAGTTCAAGATCATGCTGCCGGCCGCGTTGAACGTGGGCGTTTCTCCGGCGGAAGTCAAAGAGATCATCTATCAGGCGGTGGATTATCTGGGCATCGGCCGGGTCATGCCGTTCCTGACCGCGGCAGACGAAGTCTACAAGCATCGCGGGATCGCGCTGCCGCTGGAACCGGCCGCTACCACCACCATGGAAGATCGGCTGGAAAAAGGTAATGCTGCCCAGATCGAGATCTTCGGCGAAGGCATCCGGGCGTCCTGGACCAAGGGGCCGGAGGAACGTCGCCCCATCAACAAGTGGCTGGCCGACAACTGCTTCGGTGATTATTACACGCGTAAAGGTCTGACCTTGAAAGAGCGGGAAATGGTCACCTTCTGCTATCTGGCGGCCCAGGGCGGCTGTGAGCCGCAGCTGATCGCACATGCCAAGGGCAATATGAATATGGGCAGCGACCGGCTGTTCCTGTATCAGATCGTTTGCCAATGCCTGCCCTACATCGGCTACCCGAGAAGCCTGAACGCCCTGACCTGCATCGACAAAGCGGCGGAGAACGCTTGAACCTTAATCTTAAATACAACAAAAGCCCTGGAGCTTATGACAGCTTCAGGGCTTTTTAAGTGTCAGGTGATGCGATCAATCGACCGTCTTTCGCACTTCGCGTATGCTTAAGCCTTGTTCTTTAGCGATGCGGGCCAGATCATCATATTCCAACTTGACACGTTCGGTGCCGTAACCGGTGGAACGTTTGACGCGGACATCGCCATAGGGTGTCGCAACGGTCTCCTGTGTGCGCTCCAACGTGTAGCGGGACAGTTTTGCTTCACGGACGCCGATGGTGGTGGTGTGCTGGAAGAGCAAGCGGACCAGAGCATCTTTCTGCTCCGCATGGCACAGTACACTGATCAAGGTACCGGGACGGGACTTCTTCATGCCGATGGGCTGGGTGAAGACATCCAGCGCGCCGCCGTCGAAGAGACGATCCATGGCGAAACCGATCTCCTCGGCCGTCATGTCATCGACATTGCAGGACAGCTCCAGTACCTCGTCCTGTCCTTTGACTTCAGTTTCGCCCAGGAAGGCACGGACGCAGTTGGCGCGCTCGAAATCCTTATGACCCATGCCGTAGCCGATCTTTTCGACCTGCATCATCGGCATATCACCGAAGCGGGTCACGAAGTGTTTCAGCAGTGCGGCACCGGTCGGTGTGCACAGCTCGGACTTGATGGCACCGCCATAGATGGGCACGTCCTTAAGGATATATGCGGTGGCCGGCGCAGGCACAGGCAGGATCCCATGGGCGCAGCGCACCGTTCCGGCACCGACATGGACCGGCGAGGCAATGATCTGGTCGGGATGCAGTTTGTGCAGCAGATAGCAGACCATGGAGACATCGGCGATGGCATCCATCGTACCGACTTCGTGGAAGTGGATCTCCGAGACCGGCATGCCATGGGCGTGGCTTTCCGCCTCGGCAATGAGGCCATAGACCGCCAGTACGTCCTTCTGCACATCTTCAGGCAGATCCATGTGGCCGGTGACGATATGCTCGATATCGTGCATGCCACTGTGATGATGGTGATGGCCATGCGCGTGCTCATGCTCATGGTGATGCTCGTGTTCGTGGTCATGCTCATGGTCGTGGTGATGCTCGTGTTCGTGGTCATGCTCATGGTCATGATCATGATCGTGATCGTGGTGATGTTCGTGATCGTGATGATGTTCATGCTCATGTTCGTGTTCATGGTCATGATGGTGATGTTCGAGCATTTGCTCGTGCATATGCTCGTGCATATGCTCGTCTTCTTCCTGCCCATCGACCAGCACATGGATATGCGTGCCGGTGATACCGCATTTGACGGCGCTTTCTTTTTCTATTTGTACATGGGGGATGTCCATCGCGTTCAATTCTTTAAGAACGGCAGCGGGGTCATCGAACAGTTCCAGCAGCGCGGCAGACAGCATATCGCCGGCGGCGCCCATGCCACAGTCAAGATATAAC
>JAILDJ010000008.1 GCA_024689505.1 Clostridiales bacterium | reverse complement strand
ACGACACGGGTCTCAAGGCCAGTAGCTTTCTGGATGGTGTCCGCCAGCATGAAGGAATTGGAGGAGAAGCCCGCTTCCTTGATGGCCAGCGCGCGTTCTTTGCGCTTCATTTTGGCCGCTTCCTTGGTGAATGCACCTTCCGCCAGCGCGATGATGGTGAATCTGCGGTCTTTGTTGGTACGTTTTTCTACCGCATCGATGACTTTGCCGGGATCGTAAGGCATTTCGGGCAGCAGGACCACGTCAGCACCGCCGGCAACACCGGAGTAGAGGGTCAGCCATCCGGCTTTATTGCCCATGATCTCGATGACCATAACGCGGCCGTGGCTGTTGGCGGTCGTATGGATGCGGTCAATGACCTCGGTGGCCAGATCCACAGCCGTGTGGAAGCCGAAGGTCACATCCGTGCCCCAGATATCATTGTCGATCGTCTTGGGCAGGCCGATGACATTCAGACCTTCTTCAGACAGAAGATTGGCCGTTTTATGGGTACCATTGCCGCCCAGGGTGACCAGACAGTCCAGACCCATTTTCTTGTAGTTCTTTTTCATGGACGCGACTTTATCCACGTTGTCTTCTTCGATTTTGCGCATATTGCGGTACGGCGTACGGCGGGTGCCGAGGATGGTGCCGCCCAGTGTGAGCAGACCATGAAAATCAGAAGTTTTCATTTCTTTATATTCGCCGTCGATCAGACCTTGGAAACCATCGGCGATACCTACGAATTCAGCGTCAAACATATTGTGGGCGGCCAGAGCAACACCACGGATCGCAGCGTTCAGACCCGGGCAGTCGCCGCCGCTGGTCAGGATACCGATTCTTCTTTTCATAGCAGCCAATTCCTTTCTTTGTGTTTGCCCTTATTATACCGTCTTTTCGGTCCACTGGCTATACTTTTTTATGACATTTGTGTTATAATGTGCGTACATATATTCATGAAAAACTGCAGGAAAGGAGGCTCGGCATATGATTTGGATCGCGATCGATCAGGCATTGTTGTTTCTGGAATGTTTTTTGTTTGTTGAATTCGTCACAAGATTCAATCGGATCGACTGGACAAGGCGCGCTTGCCGCGTCGCCATGATCCTGGCCTGGGCTGCCTCTTTTCTGATCGTACTGATCCCGGGACCTTTGCAGCAGGATATCCAGGCACGTCTGCTGATCCGTACGGCCATATTGTTTTTGTACACCTTATACTTTTTGGAAGGGACTATTATCGGAAAGATCCTGTCATGCCTGTTCTTCCCCTTCGCACTCATGACATCGCAGATCCTTGTCGCGGTCCCGCTGCAGTTGCTGCCCGGTAGTTCCTGGAGCCGGATCTGGGAAAACACCGGCCTTATGCCCGCGATCGATCATGCGATCGCGCTGCTTTTGACCTTCTACGCTACCAGAGTGTTCTTGAAATTCCGCGCTGTGTATTTCCAACCGTATCGTAGAACGCATGTGACAGTGGCCATCCTTGTGCCCCTGATCACGCTGATCAGTATAAGTATGCTGATCACTGCACTACCGACAGCGGATGATATGACGCGGGTCTTATTGCTGCTAGCTGTCGCTGGTACGACGGCTGCCAATCTGATCCTGTATTATCTGATCGGCAGTCTGGGACGAGAAGGCAGCCTGGTCCGCGAAAATGATATGCTTAGAGCCCTTGCGGCCTATGAAGAACATAATATCGATGAAAGGCGTATGCTGTATGAACAAACACGGAGCATACGTCATGAAATGAAGAACTATCTGACGATGCTGGAGCAGTATATCCAGGGCGGCCGAACCAAGGAAGCTTTGGAAAGCATCGAGATGCTGCGCGGTAAGATCGAAGGTCAGGTCGTGCAGATCCAGTCACCCAATGAAACATTGAATTTCATTTTAAATACCGCGCTGGCTCAGGCAGCCACGCTAAAGATCCGCCCCAAAGTACTGATCGAAGAAAGCCGCATCACATTGACGGATCTGGACTTGTATTCCTTACTGGGCAATATGCTGAACAATGCGATCGAAGCGCTCAGTCATGTGCCGGAAACAGATCGGGACATGCATATCGAAATTCGGCGCAAAGGCGGATATACGGCGGTGCAGGTGCGCAACCGGATCTTGCACAGCGTTCTTCAGGACAATCCGGATCTGAAAACGACTAAGGAACATGAAAGCCACCACGGATACGGCGTGCGCATCATCAAGGACGTAGCGGAACGTGCCGGCGGGCTTTCGGACTTTTTTGAACAGGAGGACTGGTTCGTGGTACAAGTCCTGATCCCTTTGCTAGAGGAGGAGACTGATGAATGAAGAAGTAACGATCGCTCTGTGCGATGAAGAGCAGCAGATCCTGAAGCGGCAGACAGAGGTGATACAGGACCTGTTTTCCCGAGAGAATACCATTTGCCACATCGATGCGTTCGCGTCTTCCAAAGAACTGTTCCAGACCTTGGACAGCAAATCCTATGACATCGTCTTTCTAGACATCGACATGCCGGAGATCACCGGTTTTGATCTGGCTGAGAAGGTCTCCGCCCGCTATCCCTCAACGCTGATCATCTTTGTGACATCGCATGATGAACTGGTATTTCCCACCTTCCGCTACCATCCCTTCCGCTTTATTCGGAAACAGTTCTTCGATCAGGAGATCGAAGAGGCGGTGCAGGAGGCGGTGCGTTCCATCAGTGAAAAGAACCGCATGTTCGAGATCCAGACCCCCGATGGCCTGCAGTATGTGTACGCGTCCGACATCCTCTTCGCGGAAAGCGACAGGAACTATTTGAACATCGTCACCCGCCATGGAACGCTCCGATGCCGCGATACCATCTCCCATAAGGAAAAGGAATGGGCCGCCTACGGCTTTGTAAGGCCCCATAGCGGCTTTCTGGTCAATCAGAAGTATATTTATGCCATCGACACAGAAACGATCCATATGCGCAGTAAGAAGTACCCTGAGCTGCCTCTTTCGAAACGCCGCCGGGACCAGGTGATCGAAAGCTATCAAAAATACCTACGAAAATAAATAACTGCTCTCCAAAGAAACTTGGAGAGCAGTTCGTTTATTCTTTGATGATATCTTCCGCCCAGGCCTTTAGGTCGTCGCGGGAGTAGAGGGGGAACGTATAGATCTCCTTGGTCTCATAGTTCCAGTAAAGGATCTCCCCGGTCGCTGGATCATATGTCTTGATGCCATCCAGTTCAGCCGTCTGGACCCAGTGCTTCAGATCGACGCGAATGCCGTTGGAGATCGAATCGTACCTTCCGAAAAAGACTGTCATCGCGTCTCCCTGGATCGATGCATGCAGATTTCTTACAGGATCCGTGTACCTTCCCCATTGATATGTTGCGCGTATCTCGTCCTGGATCCATTGTATGGGTTCTGAATACAGAAGATCGAGCGTATCGGGATCATAGATATCGAGACGTCCGGTCTGTGTCAGGACCAAAAGATATCGGTCATCATCAGAATACGTGATGGCGGTGACACCTTCATCCTTATAGGAAGCTTTTTTCGATTCCGCGGATGTGTCGGAAAGATCATACACATATACACCGTCGCCTGCATAGGCTGCCATACGCTGTGATCGATTGCCAAGGGCGAGTATTTGCGGACGGTCCTCCGGAAGATCGTTCCTGATCGTGGTCTTTTCTCCTGTAAGCACATTCAAACATGAAAACGAAAGTGTGTCGTCCCAAAGGATCGTTTGCTCATCTTTCCATTCCCCACTGCGTCCGTATAGGACGACCCATCCGGAAGGAGAGGTGCTGAAGACAAAAGATTCATAATCGTACTCAGAGATCAAGGAACGATCCGTAGACTTACCATCGATCCAGAAACGGAGCAGGAACCAGGAATCATTGAACGAGCGGTCATAAGAAACGATTTCTCCGGTATTCAGACGGAAGTGATTGGAGGGATATGACAATAATCCCAGATCCGTGGGATCGCCTTCACAGTAGGTTTGCGACATGCCGTTGTCGATGGTATAGACATTTGGACCGCATAGGATATGATTCTCATCCAACAGTAAATATCCCGTGATGATATCGGTATTTCTGTAATGCACGGCCTCAGATGTTTCTTTGTTATATACTACATAATTGTGGTCACTTCCGCCGATCAGCATCCATGGAGAATCTGGGAGACAATCGATTTCATTGATATAATCGAATGTGTCAGCGCCTGAGAACAGAGGCCGCGCATGCGGGTCAGTATAATATCCAGTGCAGATGATCTTACCGGGATCGGATTCTGAAACAGAGTAGTATCGGCCGTCGGATCGTGAGTCAGAAAGGCTCTCGCCCGCATGGACTGCCAGACAGACTTGCTCTTGTTCGAAATGATGTGAGAAAGAGTACGGCATCACGGTTCCTTCAGCATCCGGGTCTTTGAAGGTCAATTCGAGGACGAATCCATTGGATGTAGCTACTTCAAGAGTCCGGTCTTCCTTGCTTTTCCAAAAAGCGCTGCGGATGATCCCTTCCTCCAGACCATAGGTTTTGAAAAGGAAATTGTCTTTTTTACGGATCAACAGCAGGCGATTGTCACTGATGATCACATAGAGATCCGGACCGGCCAGCATATGGAAACGCGGGTATTGCCCATAGAATCCAAAAGCGGTGCCGCTTTCTTTTGTGACGATGTCATGATTGATGATATTGGTATCGAATTCATAACCATCAGTGCCTTTGATCCCTTTGCAGACAACGATGCCGCCATATTCAATGGAATGAAATGCAAGGAATGCCTGAGACGCGTCATCGGAGATATCCATACCATAGAAGAAATCCTGCGGGTATGCAGAGCGCCCGAGTTTGATCTTTTCCAGCGTGTCCATATCGATCACGTAGAACAGATGTACTTCTACGCCCATGTCATCCGTGCCTTCTTCGACCCCTTCGGCACGCACGCTGAGGATCAATTGCTTGTCGTTTTCCGAAAAAGCACCATATTGCTCAGACAAACCATCGAGGTTCGTATTTTTATCCGCATAGGCATCATTCGTCAGACTGACCCTTCCATATTCGGATCCGTCTTCTGTGCGCAGCAGGATCAGATAGAGAGGAGAGTCGCTGAACGACAGACTGGACGCTTCGTCGATGCGGTCCATGACGGCAAACAGAGCCCCATCATGAGATAAGACCTGAAAAAACATACCATAATGCTGTTCATAGGACCAGATCTCAGAACCATCCTTGGCGGAAAGGCAACGGACTTCTTCTTTGGTTTTATAGAGGAGCCTGTCTCCCAGATTCTGTGTGTAGACCTGGACCCAGGGTTCATTGGTATTATAAGACCAGAGTAAGCTGCCCGTGGAACGATCGATATAGGAGATCGTTCCGAATGTATCGACAGTGACCAGCGCCGACGCATCGTCTGTGATCTTCAGATCTACGATATCCTGTTGTTGTTCATAGAAGATCCGGCTGACTGGTGTATGGATCCGGTACGCACCTAATGCATCTGCCAATAACAGATCGACATGGGGATCGATATGCTCAGGATCTTCGATTTCGATAGCCTGCAGGGCATCTTCCAGTGCGCCTTTTTGATCAAAGTTCTTCAGTTTGGTGTTGCCTGACTGTACCAGTGCCTGGGACAGTCGTTGTTCGGAGATCGCTTTTTGCGCACTGATCAGTTCCTTCTGTTCATTGATCTGTTTGTTTTTCACCAGGACGACAGAAGTAAAGGCAGCCATGAGAAGCGCGGCGCCGGCCACGATGCCCATCCGCAGGTTGGCTTTTCTGCGGCGGTCCCGCTGCCAGAGCGCATCGAAGGGACAGCCCAGCATCGCCGATACAAGACGGATGAATTCTTTTTTATACGGCTGCTTGAGATTGGCTGCCAGCGGTTCTACATTGCCAGTGATATTGCCTTCTTCGTCGAAGGTGTGGAGCATGTAGGGAGAAAAGGAGATCTCCGGCTCACCGTCCGCCAGCACGGCCAGCAGATGATCCCGGTCATGTGTCTTCAGAAAATAACGGATCTCTTCCTCGCACCAGTGGGACTGAGGAAGATCCGGCGTGCAGATCACGATCAGATATCGGGCATGATCCAGCGCATGGGTGATGCTTTCCGAAAGATTGGCAGAGGCGGGCAGTTCATCCTCATCGCGGAACACTTTCCCCAAACGTTTCCCTCCGACTTGAGCACGATATTCTTTCGGTACTACATAGCGTTCTATGCTTTTCTGGATCTTCTTGGCAACGGAAGCATCCAATGGTCTGTGCCGATAGCTGACAAAGGCGATGTATTCAGTTGACTGTAGTTCTTGCGGCATGTGTGTATCCTTTAAGAAAGGCCGTTCTTACGAGCGGCCCTGTTGTTTTTTAGCTTCCAGTTCCTGGAGATATTTTTCGTGCTGCAGTTCTTTATACTCTTTACGTTTCTTTAGCAGCTCGATCTGCTGGCTCCGGTAATACCGGAGGAAGCGATAGACAAAGTATACAGCGGCGGCGCCCAGGATCGCAACGACGATCAAAGAAGGCCAGTACCCAAGATAGTGGTTGGAACCATTGATCAGGAGAATGACCATCAGATAGACAAGCATCGCAAGCCAAAGGCAGACCTTGCGGTTGCGCTTTACGGCGTAGAAGACGAGCATAAGGACGGAAAGGATGCAGAGCAGTACGATGAGCTGGGTGATCAGCGTAATGACCCGTTCCGCGGCCAACATGAAGGGACTTTCCGAAGTGATCGAATCCACAAGGGCGTTGAACAGTTCGATGGGGTAGTCTTCAGTGACCAATGCATCTAACCCGCCCTGGTTGGCTTTTTGTAGGATGGAACCGGAAGAGACCTGCAGCGCACTGTCAAGGATCAGAGGCAGAGCCCAATATCCGATGCCCATGGCGATCGTATCGTATAAAGACCATT
Organism: Clostridiales bacterium; assembly: GCA_024689505.1. GTDB lineage: Bacteria > Bacillota > Clostridia > Lachnospirales > Bianqueaceae > RUG159. Next base: position 7,394 of record JAILDJ010000008.1, on the reverse strand, counting down.
TGCCGCGCCTCAGGTTCTTGATGATGAAGTGCGCCAGCGGCGGCAGGATAAGAGCAGCCAGGACTGCTTCCAGGATCAGCCCGAGCCATACCTTTTCAAGAAAGATCGACTCGTTGCCGGTAGCAACGCGCACGATGGTATAGATGTTGTTGATCACAAGGTAATTGACGATGAAGTATGCTGCAAGTCCGCAGATGACGGACGAGAAAGCATAGTCGTGTCTGCGCTTGAGAAAAAAGAGCAGCAGCAGAGGGAGCAAAAGCTCAAGAATGCCCGTCGCATACAGCACAATGATGGAAAACTGAGGAACCATGTATAATCCTCCTGCAAAAAAGACTATGAATATTATACACGTAAAGCCAGCTTTTGTGAAGAGTGTAAAAAAATCTCCTTTTTTCAGAAAATGCGCTTTAATTGTGAAGGGAAGCATGTTATAATTTAACAGTCCAGTAGTTAGTTTTTAAGCCAGAAAGTGAGATCCCACATGCACAAGATCAAGATCAGTGAAGCGAAACCAGTTGCCAAACTGGCGCTTATGGCCATGCCCAGCGCCACTGAGCTGGCTGAAAAGGTAGATTTTCATCTGCGCCGGCTGTACAAAGACCTGTATGGGGAAGAACAGGAATCGTTCCTTGTAGAAGTGACCTGCCCACGCTTCCAGAGCGGTGATGGAAAGGGCATCGTACAGCAGTCTGTCCGTGGTCTGGACCTCTTTTTACTCACCGACGTAGGCAATTATAATCTGAAGTACAAAATGTTCGGACAGACGGTCCCCATGTCTCCGGACGATCATTATGCCGATCTGAAGCGTGCCATTGGCGCGTGCATGGGCAAACAGCACCGTCTTACCGTCATCATGCCGATGTTATACGGTGGCCGCCAGCATCGCCGCAGCTACCGTGAATCTTTGGACTGCGCTATGGCGCTGCAGGAATTGAACTCCCTGGGCGTTTCGTCGATCACTACCTTCGACGCGCACGATCCGCGCGTACAGAACGCGATCCCCAATTCGACCTTCGACAACATCATGCCGCATTATCAGACGCTCAAAGCGCTGGTACGCAATGTTCCGGATATCGTTTTTGACAAGGAACATCTGATGGTCGTCAGCCCGGATGAAGGCGCCATGGCAAGAAACGTCTTCTATGCCTCTCTGCTGGGTCTGGACCTGGGCATGTATTACAAGCGTCGTGATTATTCCCGTATCGTCAACGGTCGCAATCCCATCGTCGCTCATGAATTCCTGGGCAGCAACGTGGAAGGCAAGGACGTTTTCGTTTACGATGACATGATCGCTTCCGGCGAATCTATGCTGGATCTGGCCAAGGATATGCACAGCCGTGGTGCGAAGCGTATCTTTGCCGCATGCACATTCGGTCTCTTTACTGAAGGCATCGATAAATTCCAGCAAGCCTATGAGCAGGGGTATCTGACAGGCGTACTTTCCACGAATCTGACGTACCGCCGTCCTGAACTGCTTGAGGCACCCTGGTATTATGAAGTGGATTGTTCTAAATATGTTGCGTATTACATTGCTTCTCTGAATCATGATATCTCTGTAAGCTCCATGCTGGATCCGGTAGCAAAGATCCAGGCGCTGCTTGAAAAACATGAAAAAGAGCAGGCGCAGCAGCTGCGCATCGAAGATTAAAAAACAAAAATAAATATCAAAACTCCCGGCAAAAGTGCTTGCCGGGAGTTTTTTTGGACTTTAACTGGCGTATACTAGCGAATAGTTCGGAAGAGACCGATGACTTTGCCAAGGATCTCACAATTGCGGACCAGGATCGGATCCATGTGATCGTTCTCAGGCTGCAGACGAACAAAATCCTTTTCTTTAAAGAAACGTTTGACAGTTACACTGTCGCCGAGCAGAGCGACGACGATATCGGAATTGCTGGCATTGTGCTGCGCGCGGACCAGGATAAGATCACCATCCAGGATGCCGGCATTGATCATGCTTTCGCCCTGTACATGCAGCATGAAGACATCGCTGTTATGTGTATACGAAACAGGTATGGGGAAGTAGTCTTCGATGTTTTCGACAGCCAGGATCGGCTCGCCGGCCGTTACCTTTCCAATGATAGGAACGTCCACCGTTTCGATAGCGGCGCTGCCGGGCATGGTAGAGAGGTTTTCGGGAATATCACCATTGTAGGCAGCTTGCTGGATAGCGCGGTCCAGGATCTCGATCGCACGGGGCTTGGTAGGATCCCTCCGGATGAAGCCTTTTTTCTCAAGACGGGAAAGGTAGCCATGCACGGTAGAGGTGGAGCGCAGGCCAACGGCCTCGCAGATCTCACGCACAGACGGCGGGTAACCCTTCAATGCTTGCTGGCTGACGATATATTCCAGGATCTCCTGTTGTTTATATGTCAAATCGGACATAATGTACCTCCAAATAATACTTTGTTCGTATTATAGCACAGTACTTTCTGAAAATCAAACAAATGTTCGACAAAATTTCATGCGAACAAAAATTCGCATATCGACAAATGAATGTTGACAAAAGCAAACAAATGTTCTATAATCCAAAGCATAGAAACAAACGTTCGCGTAGGAGGAAGCAAACATGATGACAAACACACGTTCCAACAAAACATCTTTCGGAAGGCGCGCTCTTTCTGTTTTGATCATGGCAGCATTTATCATACTGGTCTGGCTCATCGTCATCCATCCGGCAGCGGCTGGCCGCAATGCTAAGGAGACACCTGTCCAATATATCTCATTGCAGATCGAGGAGGGGGATACCTTGTGGTCCATCGCTTCGGACCATCTGCCGGCAGATCAGGATGTTTTCCATTTTATGGATCAGATTCGTACAGTCAATCATATGCATACGGATACGATCATCGCTTCCAGATATCTGATCATCCCGATTTATGCGTAAAATAGCGAAAAAGCGCTTAATTACTGCATTTTCTTGTTGACACGGGGGGTGCCTCTGTGCTATTATAGCAATGTTGCCGCTCAAAGAGGTTTTAAACTCATGCCCATGAGTACCGTATTTGGCGAGATTGAGAAAAAGGAGGTGCCTGGATGTACGCAGTCATCGAAACTGGCGGTAAGCAGTACCGGGTACAAGAAGGAGACATTATTTCTGTTGAGAAACTGGGCCTGATCGAGGGCGAAGCTTATACTTTCGACAAAGTATTGATGCTCGCCGGAGATAATGGTGTTGCTGTTGGCAGCCCGTATGTGGACGGCGCTAATGTTGAAGCCGTTACCATTGAGGAAGGCCGTGGCAAGAAGGTCGTTGTTTACAAGTACAAGTCCAAGAAGGGTTTCCACAAGAAGAACGGCCACAGACAGTCTTACACCAAGCTTCAGATCCGTGCCATCAACGCGTAAGGCGTAAGAGGGCGCAGGAACATGATCACTGCCGTATTTTATAAGGATCCGGAAGGAAACTTTAAGTCATTTACAATTTCCGGGCATGCAGAGTTCGCTGACGAAGGTCAGGATATCGTCTGCGCGGCGGTCACAGCGTTAAGCTTCAATACGGTCAATGCGATCGAAAAGCTTACCAAAGCACCGTTGAAGTATGATGCGGATGTCGACGGACATCTGGTATGTACACTGCAGGAAACCGGGCACCGGGACGCACAGCTGCTTATACAAGCGCTGATCCTCGGTCTTGAACAGATCCGTGAGGATTATGGCAAAGATTATCTCCGCATCCAAACAAAGGCAGTCAGATCCACTATCGAAATCTAATAAGGAGGTACCAGTCGCATGTTACAGATGAATCTTCAGTTTTTCGCTCATAAAAAGGGTGTTGGTTCCACAAAGAACGGCCGTGATTCCGAGTCCAAGCGTCTCGGCGCAAAGCGTGCTGACGGCCAGGTCGTCAAGGCCGGCAATATTCTGTATCGTCAGAGAGGAACCCGTATCCATCCCGGTAACAATGTAGGAATCGGAAAGGACGATACGCTCTTTGCTCTGATCGACGGACGCGTCAAGTTCGAGCGCAAGGGCCGCGACAAGAAACAGGTTTCTGTATATCCTGTTGAAGAAGCAGTTTGATCTGTTTTGCTGTCGAATCTCTGGACAGGTTTCAAATAAATTATTTATTTGAAGCCTGTTTTTTATCTAAAAAAGGTGTGATAGAATATGTTTGTTGATGAAGTAACCATTTATATCGCGTCCGGCAAGGGCGGCAATGGGTGCGTGTCTTTCCGCAGAGAAAAGTATATCCCGAACGGCGGTCCCGATGGGGGTGACGGCGGTAAGGGCGGCGATGTGATCTTCGTGACCGATCCCGGCATGAACACACTGTATGATTTCCGTGGAAAACGCAAATATATCGCCCAGAATGGTCAGGATGGCAGCAGCAAGAAGCGATTCGGCCAAAAGGGCGAAGACCTGATCATAAAGGTACCCGTCGGGACAGTCATCCGTGAAGCCGAAACAGGCCTGATCGTTGAAGACATGGCTGAAGAAGGCATGCGCAAGACCATCCTGATCGGTGGCAAGGGCGGAAAGGGCAACCAGCATTATGCGACGCCTACCATGCAGATCCCGAAATATGCGCAGCCGGGTCAAGAAGGAAAGGGGCTTACAGTCAAGCTGGAACTGAAGGTACTGGCAGACGTGGGCCTGCTCGGATATCCGAATGCCGGCAAATCCACTTTTCTTTCAGCGGTTTCCAATGCGCGTCCCAAGATCGCGGATTATCCCTTTACCACATTGATCCCGCAGCTTGGCGTAGTGGAACTTCCCTATGGAAAGACTTTGGTCATCGCGGATATTCCCGGTCTGATCGACGGTGCTGCAGAAGGAGTTGGCTTAGGTCATGAGTTCCTGAAGCATCTGGAGCGCACGCGCGTTTTGATCCATTTGGTCGATACGGCTGGTGTGGACGGACGGGATCCGGTGGAGGATATCATCCATATCAATGAGGAATTAGCGAGGTACAGTGCGGAACTGGCGGCTTTGCCGCAGGTCATCGGCGCGAACAAGGTCGATCTTCCGGATGCAGAACTCTTCCTGGACGAAGTCCGCGCGTATTGCGAGGAGAACGATATCCCCATGTTTCCTATATCCGCAGCGACAGGAAAGGGTGTGCGCGCTTTGCTGGATCACGTCGTTGCGCTGCGGGATGCCATGCATGAGACCAGCCCCGTTGTGTTCGAAAAGGAGTATTTTGTTGAAGAACACAGCACCCGTGAGGGTGAGGATGATGCTATCGCCATCGAAATCGATGAAGACGGGGATTACATCATTTATGGAGATCCGATCGATAAAATGCTCGGTTACACGAATCTGGAGTCTGAAAAAGGGTTTGATTTCTTCCAGAAGTTCCTCAAGGACCGCGGCGTGATCGACCGTCTTAAGGAAATGGGCATCGAAGAGGGCGATACGGTCGTCGTTGGTGATATCCAATTTGAATATATGCAATAATCAGTAAAGAGGTATATTGTATGATCACATCGAAACAACGTGCCTATCTGCGCTCGCTGAGTGCGGTCATGGACCCGATCTTTCAGATCGGAAAGGGCGGAGTCACCCCGGAACTGATCAGTGCGATCGATCAGGCATTGGAAAAAAGAGAACTGGTCAAGATCAATATCCTGCAGAACTGCGAAGAACTGGAGGGCGATGCGTACGCACTTTGCGACCTGGTCGCGGCACGTACGCATGCCGAACCAGTACAGGTGATCGGACGTAAATTCTCGTTGTACCGCCGTGCGGAAAAACCGCAGATCGAACTGCCTAAAGCAGGCAAAAAGAAGTGAGTATTGTCATGAAGCAGAAGATCGCTGTCATGGGCGGCACATTTGACCCGATCCATATGGGGCATCTGATGGTCGCCGAGATCATCCGTGCGGATGCAGGTATGGATCGTGTCCTATTTATCCCGGCGGGAGAACCGCCGCACAAGCAGGGATATCAGGTGCTTTCCGGGGAAGAACGGTATCGGATGACGGAGCTCGCTATACAAAACAACCCGTATTTTGAAGCTTCGCGCATGGAGATCGATCGGCCTGGACGCACATATACCTACGAAACGCTGCAAATGTTGGAAGATCAGAATGATGGCAGCAAAGAATACTATTATATTCTAGGTGCCGATGCATTTGCTTATGTGCCACATTGGAGAGAAGTGCAGAAAGTGATCCGACGGGCACGTTTTCTTGTAGTACGACGCCCGGGTCATGAGATCGTTGTTCCTTCTGAGATCGAAGGCATCCGCTATCAGGTCGTCGAAGCGGCGTTGATGGATATTTCGTCCACCCAGATACGTGGTCGGATCCATGAGGGAAAGTCGATTCGGTATATGGTGCCGGAAAACGTACGCCAATATATCGAAGAAAACGGTTTTTACCGATAAGGAGCGTAGATGAAAGAATATTCTGAACTTCGTTCTGAGATCATGGAACGTTTGCATAACGATCTGAAAGATAAACGGCTCCTGCATACGTTGGGTGTTGAATCGACAGCAATCGCTTTGGCAAGACGTTACGGTGTCGACGAGCAGGAGGCTTCCGTTGCAGCGCTTTTGCATGATTGCGCTAAATACATGCCGGTAGAAGAGCAGCTTAAGTGGATCAGACAGGGGGAAATCGGGACCCGTTTTCCGGATATCGACCAATATCCTAAACTGCTGCATGCGTTTTCCGCGGCAGAGTTATGTGCTGTGGAATATCCGCAGCTGTCCGATCAGGTCATCGATGCGATCCGCTATCATACGACCGGACGTTCGCATATGGGCACGCTGGAGAAAATCATCTTTTCCGCGGATTATATCGAACCAGGACGTGTCCAATTTTCTGGACTCCAAGAAGCAAGAGAACGAACGTTCGCTGATTTGGATGCAGGCGTAGCGTTGATCCTGAAGCAAACGATCGCTTATCTGGAACAACAGGATCAGCCATGTTTCGCGCTGACACAGGAGGCATACGAATTTTATAAGGATCAAATTCCGGAGGAATCTACGATTATACTGGAAAACGTTTTAGAATTGTGATACAATGACCGGAAGGAGGAACTGCATATGTCTGACAACAAAGCGATCGATCAGGATCTGATCATTTCAAAGAAAATCTGTAAACTTGCATATGACGCATTGGACGATAAACAAGGTATGGATATCAAAGTTCTGGACATTCACGATATATCTGTCCTGGCTGATTATTTCATCATTGCGCATGGTAATAATCCCAATCATGTGCAGGCGTTGATCGATTCAGTCGATGATGCGCTGAGCAAGAATGGTTATCCCATCAAAAGCATCGAAGGTTATCAGACCGGTTCATGGATCCTTATGGATGCGGAGCGGATCATCGTCCACGTATTCAATAAGGATGCCAGATTGTTCTATGATCTGGAACGTATCTGGTCTGACGGGCGGACAATGGATCCGCAGGAGCTTGCGGAGCAGGATTGACTAT
>JAILDJ010000294.1 GCA_024689505.1 Clostridiales bacterium | reverse complement strand
TGCCGCCCTGGATCCCGCAGCCGCCCAAGGACCCTTCGGACGACTTTTCCGATGACAAGCTGGTCCGCATCCTGGCCTGCCCCATCCTGCCTGGCGAAACACTGGGACAGCCACTGGACCTGACCGCCTGTGTCCAGGATGGCATCGTCCGTTTCGACCTGCCGGAAGGGTACTTCCGCATCTATGTCGTCTATCTGACCCGCAATGCCCACGGCCGCAACGACTATATCAACTTTATGGATCAGGAATCCTGCCGTCTGTTGATCGACGCGGTCTACGAGCCTCATTACGCACATTATGCACCGTATTTCGGTACTGTGATCGCCGGTTTCTTCTCCGACGAACCGCCCATCGGCAATACGGAAGGCTATAACCTGGTGGGGCCGATCGGTACGCCGGGGCAAAGTCTGCCCTGGTCCCGTGCCGCGGCTGATCGTTTCACCGAGTTTTTCGGCAGTGCTGACTGGTCTTTGTACACGCCCTACCTTTGGGCGGATGCTGAAGATACATGGATGCAGGCCAAAGTCCGTACTGCCTACATGGATATGGTCTCGACTCTGGTCGCGGAATGCTTCTCCGCCCAGAACGGTGCCTGGTGCGAAGCACATGGTGTCGAGTATATCGGTCACATGCTGGAAGACTGTGATATGCACGTGGCCATGGGTCCGTCCATGGGACACTTCTTCCGCGGTCTTTCCGGCCAGCATATGGCCGGTGTGGACAATATCGGCGGACAGGTGACGATCGGTGGGCAGAACGTATCGCGCCATGAGCATCCCAATGCCCGGGACGAAGCCGGCTTCTATCAGTATATGATCGGCAAATTGGCCGCTTCCCATGCCGCCATCGATCCTAAAAAGCGCGGCCGTGCCATGTGCGAGAATTTCGGCGCCTACGGCTGGAGCTCAGGTCCGAAGGAACAAAAGTTCATGCTGGATCATTACATGGCGCGGGGCGTCAACTACTTTGTTCCGCACGCGTTTACCCCCGCTCCCTTCCCGGATCCGGACTGCCCGCCCCATTTCTATGCCCATGGCGAGAACCCGACCTACCGTGCCTTCGGTGTCCTGATGGCCTATGCCAACCGCGTCTGCGATCTGATCAACGATGGGACGCCGCATCCGGACGTCGCCCTGCTCTACAACGCGGAGAGCGTGTGGGCCGGCGGCGGTGACAGCCAGATCCCGGTCTGCCGCGCACTTGGCGAAGCCCAGATCGACTTCCATATCATTCCTTCGGACGTATTCGAAAACAACACATATCCCTGCGCACTGCAGAAGGACGGTCTGCATGTCAACGGCATCGTCTACAAAGCGCTGCTGGTCAGCGGCTGCCAGGCCATCGATCCCATCAGCGCAGACATCATCCTTAAGATGCGGCAGCAAGGCTTCCCCGTCTTTTTCATCGATCGTCGGCCGGAACTGGTGATCGGTGCTGCGGTGGAAGATGAACTGCGCTGGAACACACAGTCCAAGGATCTTCCCGTCGTGCCGCTGCAGGAGCTTGCCGTCCGCCTCAAAACTGTACTGCAGCCGGAAAGCCTGCTTCAGCCGCAGGACCCGCTGATGACCACCTATCATTACGAGTTGGAAGGTGTGTCCGAATGGCTCGTACTCAACGAGCATCCCAGCACGAAATTCACCGGAACCATTTCTTTGAACGGTACCGGAGTGCCGCTGCGTTATGACCCCTGGGAAAACCGGCTGGAGCAAGTCGCTTATACTGTGCAAGACGGCCGCACCCTCTGCGGTCTTTCGGTCGATCCTCTGACCCTTGTGATCCTGCTGCTCCTGCCGGATGAAGCCGCCGCAGCCAGCCTTCTGCCGCAGATGCCCCTAGGGACACTGGCACCCCTCCGCGAGATCAAACAATTCACGGTCGGACGCATCGAGTCCAAAGACTATGAAAACAATAAAGAGCCGGACCACCTCGCGGTGATCCAGGCTCCCTATACCGGTATGCAGATCCTGTATCCGGACTTCGCCGGTTACTATGTATATGAAACGGAAGTCGAAGGCCTTCCCACGGCACCTTTGTTCCTCGAAGCAGATGCCGCGTACGAATGCATGGAAGTCTTCTGGAACGGACAGTCTTTGGGCACCCGCGTACAGGCGCCTTACCGCTTCCGCATTCCCATGGAGATCGTGCATGCTTCCAACAAACTGCGCATCGAGGTCGCCACGCTGGCAGAACGCAAAGTCCACGCGATCGCTCCGGACCAGATACCGAGCATGTCACCGGATCGTCCGCTTTCCGCCACCGGCCTGGTGGGCCGCATGCGGATCCTTACAGAGACTCCATAAACTTAAGCGCACGCTCCGGCCAGCCTTCTACATCGGTACCAGTGCCATCGCCGAAACCATGCGGGGCGTGGTCTCCTTCTTCCAGTGCAACAGGTACGCCCGCCGCCCGCAGGCCGGCTTCCATACCTTCGGAATTCCTCGGCGGCACGGTGGCGTCATCCTTTCCACAGACGATATAGCAGGGCGGATACGCCGCGTCCAGATGGTCGATCACGTTGAACTCATCCACGTCTGCCTGGGTAAACTCCGGGCTGAACATAAGCCGCACCAATCCCCCATATTCATCACGGCCTGCCTCGGCTTTTAAGTCGATGAACGTATAGATCGGGAACATCACCTTCGGCTTCGCGAAACCATACTTTTTGTACCCCACGTTGGCTGCGCCCCAGTTGGAGATCAGGTTGGCACCGGCTGAGAACCCGCCGATCGCGTACACATCTGCGTCCGTGATGGTAAACTGATCTTTGTGCGCCTCGATGAACCGCAGGGCATGATACAGGTCATCCAAGGATTTGCGGACCGCCTGCTCTTCCTGAACACGATAGGTCATAAGAAAGACCTGATACCCAGCCTCTACCATGTGTACGGCCGTGGGCAGCGCTTCTACCGCCGTGCAGACCGACATATAGGCTCCGCCGGCGCACAGTACGATATAGGGCCTCTCCGGATCGATCGTCTCCGGCAGCAGCCGCATCAGATTCACATTCTTTTTCTGCGGTTCGTCCGTGCAGGCATCTTCGTCATAGATAAAGTATTGTTCCATTCTGCCGGTCTCCACAGCTTCCGCAAGGAACGTCAGCCCATCCGCGATCGCTTCCGGGCTCCAACCGATCTCCCGCATCGACTCGATCGGCTTCCGGTTCATCTCTTCCTGCATCGGGTTCGCACCTGGTGTATAAATCATAAAGCGGCTGTAAGGCTGGATCCTGGGATCGGTCAGGACCTGTTCCATCGTATTTTGGATCGTAAATGCTTTCATGGCATGCCCCTCCTGTTTCCTTTTCTTTCACTATACCATACCCTTTGTCAAAAGCAAGGAGAAACTCATCATGCAGCCTCGTTCCAGTGCCATCCGGCGTACTGCCACATTGATCATCCTGATCGAACTGATCTTGCTCGCCGTCTTCGCGTTCCAGGCGATCCGTTTTGGCGCCGCCAACGACCGCAGTGAAGCCGCGGCGCGGGAAGAGCTTCTGCAAAACAGTGCCGAGCAGCTGCATACTGTTGTAAACGCGGCTATCCGCATGGCAGAAAATCTGGCGGCTGACGACCGCATGAACCAGTTGGCTTACCACAGCTATTTATCGGAATATGACCGCTCTCGTATCATTCTCGGCCTGATCACCAACCTGAAAAACATGCAGGGAATGTACCCGGTAGTGGACAACATCCAGATCCTTTTTCCCAAGGAAGAAATGGCTTTGGACAGTACCAGCGGTTATAACAATCAAAAGCCTTATGAGCCCCCTTCCGAAGAAGAGCTCCATCTTTCTCCCTTTATGTATTATGAAGGCGGGGTCCTTAAGCTGCGCATCCAGTACCCTCTGATCACAGCTTATTCGGACAGTATGCCCGATTATGCCTGTGAGTTTCGTTTTTCATCTGATATCCTGAAATCCTATCTGCCTTCGACTTCCGGCAATACGGGCTGCTGTCTGCTGGTGCAGGATCCTGAAGGCACCTGGTTCCCATTGGATATGAATGAGGACAATGAGATTCCTTCTTTAGCAGACCTGCCTGAGCAGATCAAAGTGGAAGGGATCCGCTGCAACGTCTACTATGTCCGCATTGGTGAGCAGCCGCTTGCCATTGCTTATTGGCAGCCCAGCCGAAGCCTGAGCCGTTCCATGACCGCCATGTTGATCAGTCTGGTTTCCATCGTACTGCTGACCGGACTCTTGCTCATGTTCCTGCTGTACCGGGCGAACAAGGATATCGCGGTCCCGATCCGCCGATTGATCTCCGCCTTTGACCAGGTCCGTGCGGGCGACCTTTCCACCCGGATCCAGCACAACAAAAACGATGAATTCAGTCTGATCTACGAATCCTTCAACAACATGAGCGATCGCACAGAACAACTGATCGAAGATATCAAAGAGCAGCATACTTTGCTGCAGAACGCGGAACTGGCGCAGCTGCAGGCGCAGATCGACCCTCACTTTTTGTATAACAGTTTCAACATGATCAAGTATATGGCGGAGGGCGAAGAATACGAACAGATCTCCGAAACGGTCTCCAATCTGGCGGAATATTATCGCTTCATCAATAAAGAGACCCGTCAGGCGATCCCGCTTCAAGCCGAGGTCCGCCACATGGAGACCTATCTGTACATCCAGCAGCTGCGCTTCGAAGGTCGGATCCAGCTCGACGACGGTCAGCTGCCGGCGCAGGCCGCAGGCTTCAAGGTCCCGAAACTGATTCTGCAGCCCCTGGTGGAGAATTGTTATAAACATGGTTTGAAAAATAAACTGCAGGATGGGCTGATCCAGATCCGCTACCGGATCGAAGGTGACCGCCTCACCCTTTCCATCGCGGACAACGGTGGGGAAATGACAGAAGAAAAGCTGGAAGAAGCCCGCAAACATATGTATGATACGAATAACCAGTCGATCAGCCACGCCCTTTCCAATACGCGGCGCCGGTTGGAGCTGGCCTTCGGTGACCCGGACATGATCGCACTGTCCATCAATGAAGACCAAGGGCTTACGGTCGCCCTCCGGTTCGACCTGACCAAAACCGCGGAAGGATAATGAAATGTCAGAATTCTCCAAAAAGCTTGAAGCGTGCCGTCTGGCGACCGCGGAACTCACCCCGGTCCTGCTGGATGAAAACGAGGCCTCCGACCGTCCGGAACAGGCACGGCGCTATCCCCATCCCTTCGAGATCCTCTGGATGCGGGTGCGGCCGGATCACAGCCGGACCATGTTC
>JAILDJ010000286.1 GCA_024689505.1 Clostridiales bacterium | reverse complement strand
GAATCCACCTTCGTGGCCTTCCAGTTCTATTATGCGCTGCGGCTGATGCAGGAGTTCGCCGCGCATGAGAAGGATGAGGACTACATCGCGTTCCTGAAGGAAGAGCAGGAAAAGCTGGGTACGATCCTGAACGATCTGTGTTGGAACGAGGATCGCTTCATCCGCGGATTCAAGGAAGATGGAGAGGTCATCGGACGGCGTGATGATCCGGAGGCCAACATGTGGCTGAATCCCCAGAGCTGGTCCGTGATCAGCGGCCTGGCCAGCCCCGAGCAGGCGGAGACGGGCCTTCAGACCGCACATGATCGCCTGAACACCGACTACGGCCTGGTCATTATGGACCCGCCGTATCAGAAACACTCCTTCGAAGGTGCACTGATGGTCATCTTCAATGCAGGCTGCAAGGAAAACGGCGGCATCTTCTCCCAGACGCAGGGTTGGATCATCCTGGCGGAAGCCTTGATGGGCCATGGGGACCGGGCTTTCACCTACTTCATGGAAAACGCGCCGGTGGCGCAGAACGATCGGGCGGAGATCCGCAAACTGGAACCCTACTGCTACGGGCAGTTCACGGAAGGCAAGACCAGTCCGCATCTGGGACGCTCCCACGTCCACTGGCTGACGGGCACGGCCTCCACCATGATGGTCGGCTGTGTGGAAGGTATCTTAGGACTTCGTCCGGATCTCGGCGGCCTGAAGATCGCCCCGTCCATCCCGGCAGCCTGGGACAGCTTCACCATGGAGAAGACCTTCCGCGGCAAGAAACTGTCCATCCGCGTAGAGAATCCCGACCACGTACAGAGTGGCTGCAAGAGCCTGACCGTCAATGGAGCAGCAATAAAAGGAAATTATATTCCGGAAACCGTGCTGAAAGATACGAACGATATCGTTCTCGTACTGTAAAAACACTGAAAGGAAAAAAGTTATGGGCAATATTTTCGACCTTGAGGCATATAAAGCCTGTGCCAGACATGCAGCCGCGGAAGGCATCGTCCTGCTGAAGAACGAGGGCGGATTGCTTCCGATCGCGGAAGGTACGAAAGCGGCGCTGTTCGGACGCAGCCAGTTCAATTACTACAAGAGCGGCACCGGGTCCGGCGGTATGGTCAACGTGGACCACGTGGTCAGCATACCGGAAGGCCTGGAAGAAGCAGGCATCGTGCTGGATGCGGCGGTCCGCAGCGCGTATGAGGACTGGCTGGTGGACCATCCCTTCGATGTAGGACAGGGCTGGGCCGGTGAGAAATGGTTCCAGGAAGAGATGCCGCTGGATGAAGAGCTGGTGCAGCTTTCTTCCAAGGCCAATGATCTGGCGATCATCGTGATCGGCCGGACCGCCGGTGAGGACAAGGACAATCTGGTGGAAGAGGGCAGTTTCCTGCTGACGCAGTTGGAGCAGGACATGCTGGATGTGGTCTGCCGGAACTTCGAGAAGACCGTGGTACTGCTGAACGTGGGCAATATCATGGACATGAGCTGGCTGGACCGAGTGGATCCGACGGCGGTGCTCTATACCTGGCAGGGCGGCCAGGAAGGCGGCAACGCGGTGGCAGACGTACTGCTGGGCAAAGTGCCTGCGGGCGGCAAGCTGAGCGATACCATCGCCTATGATATCAACGACTATCCTTCGACACCGTATTATGGGGATCCGGAGGAGAATGTGTACACGGAGGACATCTTTGTTGGCTATCGCTATTTCGAGACCTTTGCGAAGGACAAGGTGCGTTTCCCCTTCGGTTTTGGTCTGAACTATACGACGTTTGAAGTCAAGACCCTTGGGTTGACGGCGGACGCGGTCAGCCTCAAAGGAAAGCTCACGATCAGCGTACAGGTGTCCAATACCGGAGACAAAGCTGGCACGGAAGTGGTGCAGGCCTATGTGGAGAAACCGCAGGGTGCCTTGAGCCAGCCGGCGCGCGCGTTGGTGGGCTATGTCAAGACGCCGGTACTGGCGCCGGGTGAGTCCTGGAAGGGCGAGATCGGCTGCACATGGTATGATCTGGCATCCTATGACGACAGCGGCGTGACGGGCCATAAGTCCGCGTATGTGCTGGAAGCCGGCGCGTATCGTCTGTATGTGGGTACCGACGTTCGTTCCGCGGAAGCGGTCGGCGCATTGGAACTTGCGCAGACCGAAGTGCTGGAGCAGCTGACGGAAGCTTTGGCACCGCGCCGTCCGGCCGAACGGTTCGTCCGCAATGCGGATGGAACATTGGGTATGGAAGCCATGCCGCTGCGCACCATCGATCCGATGCAGCGCCGAGCGGAAAACTTGCCGATGGAGATCCCTTACGCGGGCGATCTGGGCTACAAACTGGACGACGTCCGCCAGGGCAGGATCTCTTTGGAGACCTTCATCTCACAGCTGAGTGATGCGGATCTGATCACCATGGGACGCGGCGAAGGTATGAACTCTCCGAAAGTCACGGCCGGCTCCGGCGGAGCGATCGGCGGCCTGTCCAAATCCCTGGATCACTTCGGTATCCCGATCGCCTGTGTCACGGACGGCCCCAGCGGCATCCGTCTGGACTGCGGCACCATCGCTGTCGCTATGCCCAACGGGACATGCCTGGCCTGCACCTTCAATGATGCACTGTCCGAGGAGCTGTATCAGTGGGAAGGTCTGGAACTGCGCAGAAATCGTGTGGAATCCCTGCTCGGCCCCGGCATGAACATCCACAGAAATCCTTTGAATGGACGTAATTTTGAGTATTTCTCCGAAGATCCGTTGCTGACCGGACGTATGGCCGCAGCCCAGCTCAAAGGCATGCATAAATACGATGTGACGGGCACCATCAAGCATTTCGCAACGAACAACCAGGAATTCAAGCGCCGCATCGCGAATGCGATCGTATCTGAACGTGCTTTGCGCGAGATCTATCTGAAAGGCTTCGAGATCGCTGTCAAAGATGGAGGCGCCTTCTGCATCATGAGCACGTATGGTCAGCTCAATGACTGGTATACTTCCTGCAGTTACGATCTGCTGACCACCATCCTGCGCGGAGAGTGGAAGTATGAAGGTCTGGTCATGACCGACTGGTGGGCAGCCGGTGCGGAAGAGGGCGGTGTCGGCAATGCGAAGAACACCGCGCAGATGTTCCGTGCGCAGAACGATCTCTTCATGGTCGTCGAGGATTCCGAGACCAATTCCCGGCATGATAATACCGCAGAAGGCCTGGCACAAGGCATCGTGACCCGTGCGGAGCTGCAGCGCAGCGCGATGAACGTTTGCCGTGTTCTGATGCGCCTGCCGGTCATGGATCGGTATCTGGGTATCGAAAATGATCTGGACCGTGAACTGGAGGAGACCTGGAGCCAGCTGGACCAGGCGGTCGCCAACGTGCGCGAACTGACTTTGAGCAGCACAGAACCGACGATCATCCCGGCGGAAGAGATCGACAATGGTACGGGTGGTACCACGATCTATCAGGTGACGACACCGGAGCGTGGCGACTATATCTTGACGCTGAAACTGCGTTCGACCTTGGACAATCCGCTGGCGCAGCTGCCGGTCTCAGTGTTTATGGAACGCAATGTGATCCAATCCGTCACGTTGACAGGTGCGGATACCGAATGGCGTACGATCGAGATCACGCTGCCGGCACACATGATGGGCAGATTCTACCTGAAGTTCTTCTTCGGTCTCGGCGGTCTGGAGATCCAGTCGGTGGAGATCACCCTGAAAGAATCGAAAGAAGAGTACTTTAAGGAACTGATCAAAAAGTTCTTCGGATAATTATGTGAGGGAAAAGAATGAGTTATATTTCCAAGCCATATATCCTGTTCGGCGGGGATTTCAACCCGGAGCAGTGGGACCGGACAACATTGGAAAAGGACCTGATGCTGCTGAAGAACGCGGGTGTCAACACATTGACGCTCCCGGTCTTCGCCTGGGCCAAGATGGAGCCGGAAGAAGGCCGCTATGAGTTCGAATGGCTGGACGAGATCCTGGATCGGATCGAAGCCTATGATATGAAGTATTTCCTGGCGACACCGACTTGTGCGCAGCCAGCCTGGCTGTCCCGCAAGTACCCGGAAGTCCTGCCTGTGGATATCGCGGGACGCAAGCGTACCCACGGCATGCGGGTCTTCTTCTGCTACAACAGCCCCAAATACCGGGAGCGTGCCGCGGCCGTCGCCACGGCCATGGCAGACCGGTACAAGTTCCGCAAAGGTCTGTCCGGCTGGCACGTCGCCAACGAATACGGTACCTACTGCTATTGCGAGAACTGCCAGAAGAAATTCCGACAGTGGCTGGTGGAACGCTATGGCACCATCAACAGTCTGAACGAGCACTGGCACACTACTTTCTGGGGGCGTCAGGTCTACAGTTTTGAAGAGGTCATGCTGCCGACCGAACTCAATGACGACTATCGCTTCAACCCGGCGGTCTCGTTGGATTACATGCGTTTCGTCACGGATTCCACCATCGAGTGCTACGAGAATGAAGCAAAGATCCTGAAGAAGGCGCGTCCGGACCTGCCGGTCTTCACCAACATCTCCGGATACATCAAGAAACTGGATCAGTTCAAGATGGTGCCGCATATGGATGTGGCCGGCTGGGACAACTATCCCTGGCCTACGGACGATCCCGGTTTCCCGGCCATGAAGCATGATATCATGCGGGCGGCGAACGGGGGACGTTCCTACTACGTTATGGAGCAGTCGCCCAACCAGCAGAACTGGCAGCCCTATAACAAGATCAAACGGCCGGGCGAAGTGCGCCGCATCGCTTATCAGGGACTGGCCCACGGGTCGGACAGCAGCATGTTCTTCCAGATGCACCAGTCTGTGGCGGGGCAGGAGAAGTTCCATGGCGCCATCATCGGCCGGAACGGCGACGGCAACACGCGTATCTACCGTGAGATCATGGATCTGGGCGAAGAGCTGGCCCGCCTGGAGGACCGGTTCGTGGGCGGACGCACTACGGCGGAGGTCGGCATCCTGTTCGACTGGGACAACTGGTGGGCGCTGGAACTGACCAGCGGCCCCACTAAGGACATGGACTATCTGCAGGAAGTTTTCCGCTACTACAAGCCCCTCTACGATATGAACGTGCCGGTGGACATGGTGAAGTATCAGGATGACCTTAGCAAGTATAAGGTCCTCATCGCGCCGATGCTGTACATGATGAAGGATCATATCGCCGAGAAGATCGATCGGTTCGTCCAGGACGGCGGGGTCCTTATGGCCACGTATATGACCGGCTACGCGGATGAGAACGATCGCTGCGTCTTCGGCGCTTATCCGGGACCGCTGCGTAAAGCTCTGGGCCTTTGGGTCGAGGAAACGGATGCGCTGCGGCCGGAAGAAACGAACGCTGTTTGTATCGGGGACCGGAAGCTTGGCACCTGCAGTTTCCTCTGTGACCTGGTCAACCTGGAAACAGCGAAAGCTGAAGCGGTCTATGGGGAGGATTTCTACGCGGATCATCCGGTCATCACGAGCAATAAGTACGGCCGTGGCCGCGCCTGGTATATCGCCTCCCGCCTGGAAGACAAGGTGCTCAAGCAGCTCATCAAAGGACTTCTGAAGAGCCGCAAGGTCGAGCCGCTCTTCGAATCCAAAGGACAGGTCGAGATCACGATGCGGGAAAGCAAAAAGGGCAAGACCTATTTCCTGATCAACCATGGAACAGAGACCGCGTCTGTCGATCTTGGCGCGGGCTATTACGGCAATCTGCTGAACCATCACACCATGCAGGGCGAGATCTTCATCGCCGCGGGGGACGTGCTGGTACTGATGCCGGTACATAACTA
>JAILDJ010000261.1 GCA_024689505.1 Clostridiales bacterium | reverse complement strand
GATGAATCTTTTGATACATGATCTTACTTCTGAGGAGTGGGCTCAGATCGCAGACAGCTATAAGAATTGGACAGTCATTTCCGATACAGGCGCGATCCGGCCCTGCATCGGTTGTTTCAATTGTTGGGTCAGCGGGACCGGTGCATGCATCTTCAAGGACGGCTTTCATCAAATGTGTACTCTGATCCATGAGGCGGAAGAGATGGTCGTGATGAGCCGGTATACTTACGGCGGTTTCAGCAGCTTTGTGAAGAGTGTATGGGATCGCAGTATCGGTTATGTGCTCCCTGAATTTGAGACTGCCTATGGGGAAATGCATCATCAGAAGCGGTTCCCGCAGGACAGACCGGTCACGTTCCGGTTCCGTGGCTCAGATCTGTCTGCGGAAGACAAAGAGAAGGCCAGGGCATATGTTGCCGCGGTCTGCCGCAACTTACGGGGTACAGTGAAAGAAGTTCTCTTCGATGAGATGACGCCTGATCAGGAGACCAGGACACGGGATGGTGCGGTGGAGCGTGCGGGGATCCTCATGATCAACTGCAGTATGCGGGGCAAAGGCTCGAATACCGGTGTCTTTCTGGACAGGTTTCGGGCGGAGATAGGTTCTTCTGCTGCGATCGATTGCCTGTCAGTAAAGGATGACCCTGAAAAGATCGCGGCGGCGATGGACAAGGCCGATACCGTTGTCCTTGGCGCGCCGCTCTATGTAGATGGACTTCCGGCATTGGCGCTGCGGTTCATGGAGAAGGTGCAGCAGCAGAGCGACGAAGGATCTTGCAAGCTTTATGCGCTCGTCAATAACGGCCTGTATGAAAGTCGGCAGAACGCAAACATGCTGGGCATGATCCGTGATTTCTGCAGAGAAAAGGGGATCCGATATTGTGGCGCTGTGGCCATAGGTGCTGGTGAAGCGATCGGCACACTGATGCGAGGAAAGGATCGACCGCTATGGCCAGCCAGAAATGCCATATCAGGTATCTCGTCCCTGGCAAGGGCGGTCGCCGGCGGCAGCGAACTTGGAGAGATCTATGCTGACCCATTTGTATTCCCCCGGTGGATGTATATCCTGATCGCCAACACGAACTGGCAGCTGCTCAAGAAGGCATATCAGTCGGAGCGGCAGGGCGGGACGCCCAAAGGGTAATGATCACCATCCATAACAATGCCCCGTTAGGATGCTAAGCATCCTACGGGGCGGTTTTGTTTTTTCCTCAGCGCATGGAAAAATGTTGAGCCATGCTTCACCTCGCCTGGCTGCGCCAGTCTCGGTGAGGGCATTCGCCCTATGCTTCGTCAAAAACAGGCCCACCCACTTGTGTGCAAGCACTCAGTGGGATAGGCCTGTTTTTTCCTCAGCGCATGGCTCATATCACGTAACACTCTCACTTAACGTCATCTCGCAACATTTTGACATTCTCGCTGAACCTCCTTACGGTCCGAAATATGGCGTTACGTATTGGTCGTTTCTTGGGTTTGTCAAGGCGTCAGGGTATGAAAAAAGCCTTGTAACTACAGGATTTCTGTAGCCACAAGGCTAAATTTCGGTTCGCTATGTCGTTTCGCTATCTTACTCCCTCACAGGATCATCGAGTTTGGTAATTTGAGGACCAGTGGGGATGTAACGCGACAGCTCATTTTATTCATATTCGCTTACCACAACCATTATACTGGGTTGATGCAAGTATTTTACCATATTTTTATCGGGTTTACAATGGAAAAAGTAGATAAATTGGATGAGTCATACAAGAAGGGGTATCAGGATCGTATCAAGAATGATAACCTTTTTTTCAATGCATCAAATGCTTTGAAACCTGCGAAAATAAACGCCGGGGTTGCTCCTGGTAGATCAAAGATATGAGATTATAACAATAATAGGCTATCTGAATGATGGTTGTTAGAGTGTATCAGTCTTCTTCCTTTCCCTTTGACTCTTGATATCCAATCAGGATACTGGACGAAATGGGTTGAATCGTACAACCCGTGAAAAATACCGTCTGGCATGGAGCCATAAACTAAGACAACTTTTGGTTCAAGTGTTTCCAGCATGTCTCGTTTTGCTTTCCATCAAAAATGCTAATCCTTGCATACTAACAATACTTCATGATAAAATTCCTTGTCACAATCCCGCTATCTCATTCGTTATAATATGTGGAACGTTCCTTAAGTCGAGCCTATTCTGAAAGGAGGTGCATCGTTCCTTGAATCGTGATGATATATCCATCCTCTTCAGACTATACGAACAAAAGATGTATCACATAGCCAATGCGATCCTTCGGGACCCTTACGCAGCTGAAGATGCCGTCATGGATGCTTTTGCAAGGATGATGAACAGCCGGCTTGAGATCGACGATCCGGAATCAGCCGGTACGAAACAACTGCTCATACGTGTCACAAGATCCGCTGCCATCGACCTGTACCGGAAAAAGAAACGCGACGGAACCGTATTTTCAGAGGATGACAGGATCCTTTCCGACCTGGTCGCCGGTCCGGAGAACACAGATGTCCTGCTGGAGATAGAATCTATGCTCGATGATCTGCCCGCTCCTTTGCGGCGCGTCCTTACGCTGCGTTTCCTTCGGGACCGATCCGTGAAGGAGACCGC